>CAYVDY010000130.1:0-13638 GCA_964450255.1 uncultured Candidatus Solibacter sp.
TTCCAATCCGATGCGACGATCATATACAATACGTAACTCAGTGGAGGATTCGTAGTGGACGAAGGAACAGTCAGAATCATCGCCGGCGTACTCGCCGTTGTTTGTGTTGTAGTCATCGTCATGCGCCGGAAGAGCAAGAAGAAGGCCTCCTCGCAGGACGATTTTTAGATCGCGCCATTCCAAAAGGGCTGGGCCGCCTCCGACGAACGATTTGGAGGCGGCCTTTGCCCCATCACACGACACAGGATCTGAAAGACCCTCATGACTTCCGCGCCTGCCACTTCGGAAGAGACACCGAAGATCAATCCCAAGTACGCCAGATTTCGAATGACCGTCCGGCCGTCCCCCATTCACCGTTGGGGCGTCTATGCGGAGGAGTTCATTCCAAAGGGCCGAAAAGTTATGGAGTACACCGGCGAGAAGATCAACCGCAAGGAGACTTCGCGCCGCGCCGATGGCCCGTTGAACTATCTATTCACGCTGAACAGCTACTGGACCATTGACGGCAATGTCGGAGGCAGCGGCGCGCAGTATCTGAACCACTGCTGCACGCCGAATGTCTACGCCTGGATCTTCCGGGAACACATTCTCTACATGGCGGCGCGTGACATTCAGCCGGGCGAGGAACTGACGCTCGACTACCGTTTCGATCCCGACGTGCCGGAAGTGAAATGCGATTGCGGAGCGGCCGGTTGCCGCGGCACCATCAACCTCAAGAAAGAGCGCAAGCCGCGCAAGAAGGCAGCTAAAAAGGGAACGAAGACGAAGCGCGCCAAGTGAGTTCGCCATCCCGCTCGAGCGCGAGCAGGCGATTGTACTTGGCGAGGCGCGACGATCGCGTGACGGAGCCGACTTTGATCTGACCCGCGCCGGCGGCGCATGCCAGGTCGGCCAGAAAGCTGTCCTCGGTTTCACCGCTACGGGCCGAAACGACGGCCAGAAGTCCGCTCGCTTTGGCGAGGTCCAGAACTTCGAACGACTCTGTCAGCGTGCCGATCTGATTCATTTTCACCAGCACGGCGTTGGCGGCGCGTTGCTGGATGCCTCGCCGCACCCGCGCCGGATTGGTGGTGAACAGGTCGTCGCCCACGAGCTGCATGGTTTTGCCAAGGCGGGCTGTGAGCAACTGCCAGCCGGCCCAATCGTCCTGATCGAGGCCGTCCTCCAGCGAGCGGATCGGATATTCCGCCGCCCAGCGGGCATAGAGCTCGACGAGTTCGGCGGCGGAGAGCGTGCGGCCCTCGGACCGGAGCACGTAGCTGCCGTTCTCGTAGAAGTGGGACGAGGCGGCGTCGATGGCGATGGAAACCTGTTCCAGCGGGCGGTAGCCGGCGCGGGTGATGGCCTCCGTGAGGACCTGCAGGGCGTCTTCATTGGACGGCAGGACCGGGCCCCAGCCGCCCTCGTCGGCGACGCCGGTGAGATGGCAGCCTCGTTCGTTCAGGATCAGCCGCGTCTCGCGGTGGATATCGGTACTGGCGCGGATCGCCTCGGCGAAGGAGTCAAAACCGTGTGCGACTGCCAGGAAGTCCTGGAACTCCATCTGCCGGCCGGCGTGGAGGCCGCCGGAGAGGATGTTCACCATGGGAATGGGCAGGGAAGCGGCGCGGGGCTGGCGGCCGAAGGCGGACAGAGTTTTCCACAGGGGTTCGCGGCGGGCGATGGACACCGCACGGGCGGCGGCGCAACTGACGCCGAGGAGGGCGTTGGCGCCGAGGGCGCTTTTGTCGGGCGTGCCGTCGGTTTCGATGAGGCGCCGGTCGAGAGCGGCCTGGCTTTCGGCGCTGAGTCCGGTGACGGCGGCGGCCAGTTGATGCTCGACGTGGCGGCAGGCCAGGCGCACTCCTTTGCCGGCATAGCGGGTGGGATCGTTGTCGCGCAGTTCCAGCGCCTCGTGCCGGCCGGTAGAGGCGCCGGAGGGAATCTGCGCGGCGGCGGCGATGCCGCACTGCAGGCGGACCTCGACCTCCAGAGTGGGGACGCCGCGGGAATCGAGAATCTCCAAGGCCCGCAGTCCGGCGATGTTCAGGTTCATGAGAAGTGCCTTTCGAAGGCCTCGGCGGCGTCCGCGGCGGGGCTTCGGATGAGCTCGATGGCGGCGTTCCGGACGCGATCCCGGGCGGCCTCGGTGTGAATGTATTCGGCGGGAGATTTGCCGTCGATGCGCGCCAGCAGCAGGCAGCCGAGGTGGCGCATGGCGGCTGGCTGCAACCACGCCGGCTGATCGTGCGAGAGAAGCG
Source organism: uncultured Candidatus Solibacter sp. (assembly GCA_964450255.1). Taxonomy (GTDB): domain Bacteria; phylum Acidobacteriota; class Terriglobia; order Bryobacterales; family Bryobacteraceae; genus Paludibaculum. Next base: position 2,241 of record CAYVDY010000130.1, read on the forward strand.
CGGCCCAGAATGCACGAGCCGCCTGCTGGTACTGGCGCCACCCGGTGGGGCGGTGGAGCGCTTTCAGAAGCAGGTGGTTGGTGAGGAATGCCGCGTCGAAAGAGGGATCCCCCCAGTGGGCTACCTCCCAGTCGATGACCATCATGCCGCGGGACGAGATCAGAAGATTCTTTGGACTAAAATCGCCATGGACGAGAGAAAAGCGCCGCGCGAGACACTCATCAATCAGAGACGCGAAGTGTCGTGCGAGCTCCGGGTGCCGGGTTGCCGTGGTGCGGTAATACGGGTCCACTCGCAATTCACCAAAGACGGTCAAGCCGGCAAATTGAGCCTGCCAGTCCGGACGCCCCACGCTTTCGCGGATCCAGGTTCCGAGCAGGTGTCCAGCCTTTTCGGCCCATTCCAGGCGGACCTCACCCGCCAGGAGAGGCGATTTCCAGGGCTGTGCATCTGCCGGGGCCGCCTCCATGGCGAAGGTGAACTGCTCCTGATCCTCGAAAAGGACGAGCGGGACTGCGCCGGGCGGCAGAATGGGACGCACGGTCCGCAAGGCGGCGCACTCCCGGAAGATCCGGTCTCTGCCGCAGCGCCAGTCCTGCTCCACGCGCAGCTTTTCCAGCGACTGCTTGAAGACGCACCGGCGCCCTGGCGTTTCCACCAGCGTGACGTGGTTGGAGACGCCTCCGCCCAGTGGCGTGATTGTGACTTCACGCTGGCTGCAGCCGAGTTTGGCGGCAATCCACGGTAGCGCCTCGATGGTGTCCAGTTCCATGCGGATTCGGTGATGCTGTTCGCGCTGCTTTCCAGAGTACTGGACTGGCAGCGCCTGTGAACGCTATCTTCGCAGGAATCCGAACAGATTGGAGAGCGATGACGTTTTCGGAGGCGGAGCCGCCTTTACTTTGCCGGTGAGCTTCTCCGCCAGACTCATGAGGGCCTTGCCGACATCGGTGCCGGGCGGAATGGGCCGGCCTTCGACCAGCGCCTTCTGGACACTCTCGTAGTCGCTGGGAATGAGATGAAAGACATCGGTATGGAGGGCAGCCTCGATCACGTCGCGGCTCAAGCCGAAGTCCTTGTGGTAGCGGTTAACGAGAACCCGGATTTTGGAGCGATCCATGCGGTTGCGTTCCAGGTAGGCGAGCGTTCGCTGAGTCGATTGCAGCGCAGGCAGTTCGTTGGTGGTCACCAGGAGAAGTTCGTCGCAGGTCTGAGCCAACGTGAGGCTCCACCGTCCGTAGGCGCCGCTGCAGTCCACCACCACCACGTCGTAGAGCGAGCGCGTGAATTCCAGAATGGCGGCGGCGCTGTAGCTCTCATCGATGCCGTGTACCGGCTGGTCTGGCGCCAGCAGCACATCGATGCCCCCCGTGTTCATGACCAGCCCCTTCCAGATGTCCTCGTCCATCTGCTGGCCGCGAGTGAGCGCCTCCATGAAGCTGTAACTCTGCTTGAGCTTCAACTGGAATGAAATGGTGCCGGTGAGGGGGTCGAGATCGGCAAGCAGCACTTTCTTGGCGCCGGATTTCTTAAAATACAGGGCGAGGTTGCAGGCTACGGTGGATGCTCCGCACGCTCCCTTGGCCGGCATCACACAGTACATCTTGGTGTCGTGGGCGCCTTTGCCGCGATGGGCGGCCGAGATCCGTTCCATCACCGGGACGAAGTGCTCGCTGCTGAGCGGCCGGAAGAGGAACTCGGTGGCCCCTTGCCGCAGGGTGCGCAGGATGAAGTCCGGATCGTTGCCCTGGTGGATGGCCACAATCGGCAGTTTGGGGTCCAGCATGGAGAGGTCGCTCAGCAACGCGACCGCCCAGTCCGGGTTGGCGCTAACGTCGACAAAGCAAATGTTGGCGCCCTGATTTTGCAGCGCCTCGCCGAGCACGGCGCGCGTCGGGTATTCGTTGAGCTCCAACGCCGGGGAGAAGGGTAGGTGCTCTGCCAGCAGCGGTGACAGTTCGCCAACCAGCGAGGAGTTGGGACAGATCAGAAGGATCTTCCATTGGCCAAAGGTCTTGTTCTGCGCGTCAACCGGCATCAGCTTTGCACCCTTACTTGTACTCGCGGCTCCACCTATAGACGCTATCGGCAAAGGCGCAGGAAAACTTGAGAGCCTTCGGACCCGTGGCGCACTAGGTAGATGGAGTTCAGCCTGGCAACGGGTTGATGCGATTCCATTTATGCTCACAGTCAACGCAAATCAAACAGTAGCCATCTGCGAGACCCAGCCCGTTACGGCCGAGGGACTTCGCGCCCTCCTCTCCGGGAGCGACGATCTTCACTTCCAGTGGTCGGTGCCAAGCCTCGCGGTGGCCCTGCAGCTGAACAAGCAGAGGCCCGTGCAGGCAATGCTGATAGACAAGGCGTTCGGGCCGCCGGCGCTTGCCGCGGCGCTCAGTGAACTGAGGGCCATCACGCCGGAGACGGGCATCGTGGTTTGGGGTCATAACCTGACGGAATCGGATGCTCTACGCTTCCTGCAAGCCGGGGCGCGCGGGATCCTGCTGAAGTCCGCGGACCTGTTCCAGATTCTGAATTGCCTCCGGGCCGTCGCGGGCGGATCCACGTGGGTGGAAGACAGCGTCTTCCGCGAAACTTATCGCACCAGGCGCCCTGGCCGCCACGACCTGACGGAGCGCGAGCAGCAGGTGCTGGAACTCGTTGAACGCGGACTCAAGAACCGGGAGATCGCCCTCGAACTGGGGATTCGGCCCGGCACGGTAAAAATCCACCTGAAGCATGTCTTTGAGAAGACCGGGGTGCACGGCCGCTACGGGCTGGCGCTGAACGGGCTGAGGGAGCGGAGCACCATTGAGATGCCGGTTGGGCGGGAGCTGTCGCAGTCTGCCTGAGGACGGGCAACGAAACCGCTGCGCTCGGGTGCTATCCTGACTTCGTGCGTCAAATCGGGCTTCTTTTCGCAGCGATTTTCCTATTGAGTCAGGCGGTTGGGGTGCCTGCGGCCATGCCCGCCCCGCCAAAACCGCCATCGGATCCGCCTCTCATCGAGACGCTCGCCCGTGAGCTCGATCGCAACTTCCAGGCGATGAAGAGCAAGGCGGATCCGTCGCCCTACTTCATCTCCTACTCGGTAGTGGAGGAGGAATCCGGCGGACTCACGGCGTCGTTGGGCGCGGTTGAGGATCGCGAGCGGTCTCATCGGCGTGTGTTGGATTGTACCGTCCGCGTGGGGACGCCGGAGTTGGACAACTACCACCTGTTGGGTGGCGACCGTCCGCGGACGACATCCTCCACGTTTCTGCCCGTCGAAGACAAGCCGGAGGCGATCAGCAGGGCGGCGTGGAACATCACGGACCGCGCCTGGCGGGAGGCCGCGCAGCGATTTCTGCGGGTGAAGGGGTCTACCCAGGTGCAGTCTGGACAGGGTAAGCCGATTCCGGACTTCTCTCAAGAGAAGCCATCTTCCGATATTCAGTCTGTTCCGAAATTCCGCATCAGTCCGGAGGAGTGGGTTCCCCGGTTAAAGCGGCATTCCAGCGAATTCGGCTTCATGACCAGCGTGCTCAACTCCAGCGTTTCGCTCGGCTGGCGGCGCGAAGTCCGCACGTTCGTGAGCTCAGAAGGTGCGCGCATCCAGCACGGCCGCAATTTCTACCGCATTACCATTTCCGCCAGGACCAAGGCATTCGATGGCAACGATATTTTTACGACGGAGAGTTTCGAGGCTGAGGATCCGGCGCGTCTCCCGAAAGACGATGTCATCGCCGCGGCGGTTAAGAAGGTGGGAGGCGATCTGGTGAAATTGCTTCGCGCACAGGCAGCCCAGCCTTATGTCGGTCCCGCGATTCTCTCGGGACGGGCGGCCGGCGTGTTTTTTCACGAGATATTCGGGCACCGGGTGGAAGGCCACCGGCAGCGCGACGAGACGGAGGGGCAGACGTTCACCAGCTCAGTGAACAAGCCGGTACTGCCTGAGTTTCTCTCGGTCAGTTTTGACCCGACCCGCAAAACCCTGGACAAAGTCGATCTGAACGGCTGGTTTGCCTACGACGACCAGGGTATCCGCGCACGCCCTGTGCCGTTGGTTGAGAACGGCATCCTGAAGACCTTCCTGATGGCGCGTACGCCGATCGACGGATTTGCCAACTCGAACGGCCATGGCCGCGCACAGCCAGGTTACGAGGTGGTTTCGCGCCAATCCAACCTGATAGTCGATTCCCGGAAGAAGGTCTCTGACGCCGAGCTGCGAAAAATGCTGATTGAGGAAGTCAAGCGGCAGAAAAAATTCTATGGACTCTACTTTGAGCAGGTCACGGGCGGCTACACGACTACGCGGCGCCAAGGGTTGCAGGCCTTCACGGTGATTCCGCTGGTGGTCTACCGTGTATTCGCCGATGGCAGCCCGGATGAGATCGTGCGCGGGGCCGATATCGTCGGCACGCCGCTGGCCAGTTTCTCGCGAATTCTGGCGACGTCGGATCGGGTTGAGGTCTTCAACGGCTACTGCGGCGCCGAATCGGGGAGCGTCCCGGTGTCGGCCATCTCCCCGGCGCTGCTGGTCTCTGAAATCGAGATACAGCGAAAGCCGGAGAACAAAGATATGGGGCCGCTTCTGCCCCGTCCCCGTGTGGAGGCGCCGGCTCAGTGACGAGAAAACAGTTCATCCTGGCCGGGCTCTCCGGTTCCATCGCCGCCGGACCGGCCGCTGCCCAACAGAAACCTGCTCAGCCGCTGGACGTGAAATCGCCGGCGGCGGCAGCCCGTCTGGCGGCGGTACTTCAAAGCGATACGCTGCTTCGAGCGATTCATGAAGAGGTGATCCGGGCCAAGTCCCTGCGCGCCCTGGGGCAGGAACCCTACTACATCGAAGTGGTGGTGGATGATGCCGAGTCTCTGAGCGTCTCGGCAACTCTGGGCTCCGCATTCGCCCCTGCCCGCACCCGGATGCGTCCCGTCCGGACGCTGATTCGCGTGGGCTCACCGCAGTTTGACAACACGAATTCGATCTTCTCCGATTACTATTCCGGCAGCCGCTTCGATTCCGGCAGGCTCCCGATGGATAACGATCTGGCGGCGCTGCGGCATGCCATGTGGCTATCGCTGGACCGCGCCTACAAGGGGGCGATCGAGGCGATCGGCCGGAAGCAGGCGGCCGTGAAGGGGGTCACGTCCAGCGAAAACCTGCCCGATTTCTGGCCGGACGAAGGCAAGATTCTACTGGACGACCTGCGTCCGGCGCGCATCGACGAGGAGGGCTGGAGAGTTAGGGTGAAGGCCCTGTCCGCCCTCTTCCTCGCCTACCCCGACATCTCATCCTCTTCGGTGGAGTATCAGCTCTCCACCGGTACCACCTATCTGGTGAACACGAGCGGCTCCTACGTGCGCGTGCCGGACCAGGTGGCGATGCTAAGCGTGCGTGCCTCCCGCCAGACCGCCGATGGCACAACGATCTACGACGGCCTGTGTCACGCTGCGCTGGACCCCGCCCAGTTTCCCGCGGACGCCGAGATTCGCCGCTCCGTTGAGGATGTGGCCAAAAACGTGACAGCCCTGGCCGCCGCTCCGGTAGGCGAATCCTACACCGGGCCCGTCCTGTTTGACGGCGTAGCGGCAGCGCAGATTTTCGGAGAGGTTTTTGGTTCGCACCTCGGGGTGGTGCGGCGGCCGGTGAGCGAACCGGGCCGCAATCTGCCGGTGCCAGTCAGCGAATTCGATGGCCGGATCGGATCGAGGGTTCTGCCGGACTGGATGGATCTGGTGGACGATCCGACTCTGACGGAATACCGGAAACGCCCGTTGACCGGGTACTACCGAGCCGACCTGGAAGGTGTCTTCCCGGCGCCTCTCCCGCTGGTGGAGAAGGGTGTGCTGAAGGCGCTGGTTACGACCCGGCAGCCCGTGAAGGGCATGTCGGCCTCCAATGGCCGCGCGCGTCTTTATGGGGGCCTGGGCGTGAAGTCCGCGGGAATCTCCAATCTGTTCGTATTCGCCGCCAAAACCGAGACGGCCGCACAGCTCAAGTCCCGCCTCATCGACATGATCAAGCAGCAGGGCAAGCCCTACGGCATGATCGTGCGCAAGATGGATTTCCCGTCCTCGGGGGCGATCGAGGAACTGCGCCGTATCGTGGCGCGCGGCGGGCGCTCGGGCGGCGGGCGGCCCGTTTCCGCGCCGATCCTTGCCTACAAAGTTTTCCCGGACGGCCGCGAAGAGCTGGTCCGGGGCATGAACTTCCGCTCGCTTTCCACGCGCGCATTCCGCGACATCCTGGCCGCCGGCGACCAGGAACACCAGTTCAATTACATCGACAACGGCGCGCCTCTGGCGCTGATGGGCGCCGGCAATTACATCGTCGGGTGCTCGGTAGTCTCACCCTCCGTTCTCTTTGAGGAGCTCGAGCTCGAGCCCGGCAACGAAGACCGTCCCAAGCCGCCGGTGGTGCCGCCTCCGCCGTTTGGCGAATAGCCGGAGCCCTGGTATGAAACTCGGACATGGCCTGTACCGCCACATGCTTACGCCGGACAACTTTCGCTTCGCGAAGCAGGCGGGGGCCACGCACATCGTCGCTCACTGGACGGACTACTTTCACGATTCGCCGAGCATTCCCGAATCCGACGGGACGCGCTGTTGGGGCGTCAGCGACAATCGGGAGCGGCTCTGGACGTATGAGGAACTGGCGGCGCTGAAGAAGTCCGTGAACGACGAGGGCCTGGAGCTGGCCGCGATCGAAAACTTCGATCCGTCCCACTGGTATGACATTCTGCTGGACGGACCGCTGAAGCAGCGCCAAATCGAGAATATCCAGGCGACCATCCGCAACATCGGCCGTGCCGGCATTCCGGTGATGGGCTACAACTTTTCCATCGCCGGAGTGTGGGGGCATGTGACCGGCCGTTGGGCGCGGGGCGGCGCCGAGACGGTGGGCTTCCTAGGGCCTGACGGTCCGGCCGAGCAGCCCATCCCCAACGGCCAGGTGTGGAACATGATCTACGATCCCGGCGCCGCGCCCGGCACGGTGGGGACAGTCACTACGGCGCAGCTCTGGCAGCGGCTGGAGGACTTTCTGAAAGCAGTCGTGCCGGTGGCCGAAGAGGCCGGCGTGCGCCTGGCCGCGCATCCCGACGATCCTCCGATGCCCACCATCCGCGGCACGGCGCGGCTGGTCTATCAGCCCCATCTGTACCAGAAGCTGCTGGACATCGTGCCGAGCCACTACAATGCGCTGGAGTTCTGCCAGGGCACCATCGCCGAGATGAGCGAGGGTGATGTGTACGAGGCTATCGACAAGTACTCGCGCCAGGGCAACATCGCCTACGTCCACCTGCGGAATATTCGCGGCAAAGTGCCGAGCTACACGGAGGTCTTCCTGGATGAAGGCGACGTGGACATCGTGCGCTCGCTGGGCATCTATCATCGCAACGGCTACGATGGCGTGGTGATCGCGGATCACACGCCGCACATGCAATGCGCCGCCTCCTGGCACGCCGGGATGGCGTTCGCGATGGGCTATATCCGCGGTATCCTCCACTCGCTGGGGCGCGGAGCGCGGGCATGACGGGCGTGATTGAGCAGCTCAGCATCTCCAAGGGCGGCGTGCCGAAGTATCCCATGCTGCAGGCGTGGGCGGGTCCGCTCGGGCTGGAAGGCGACGTACAGCGCCACTCCGAGATCCACGGCGGCCCGCTGCAGGCGCTGCTGCTGATCTCACAGGAAGACATTGATGCGCTGCGGGAGCAGGGCTTCCCGGTGGTGCCCGGTTCGCTGGGCGAGAACCTCACGGTCAGCGGCATCGATTTCCGCCAGTTGCGGCCAGGCATGCGGCTGCGCGCGGGCGACGCCGTGATCGAGCTGACCAAAATACGCCGGCCCTGCGATCAGTTGGAGATCTACAATGGGGGCGAGAGGGGACGGATCCAGAAGGCTGTCCTGGCAGTCGCGGCCCGCAGCGGATTCTACGCAGCGGTCGTGCAGGCGGGCGCCATCCGGCCCGGCGACTTAATCGCACTCATCGATGCCGCAGTCTGATCACGCTCGCGAAACCAGCGCCCTGGTGGCGGTGGAGCATCACATTCCGCCGGATCTGCGGCAGGGGCTGGAGATTCTGCTCAGCCAGAGCGCGGATCCGCAGGCTGCGCTGATGCGGCTGGACCGCTTCTGCGGGGCGTGGCCCGGCGAGTTCCAGCAGATCGCCTACACGCCCTTTGGCCTGCAAGCCCTGGTGGCCGTGTTCTCGGCCAGCAACTTCCTCTCCGAAGAACTGCAGCAGCATCCGCTGTGGCTGCTGGCCACGCTGCAATCCGGCTGGCTGCACCGCTCGCGATCTCATGAGGAGATCATCGCCGAACTCAACGACTGGCTGGGGCTGCGCGAGAACCTGCCATCTCCGCTGCAGTTGGCCGAGTTTCGCCGCAAGCAGATTCTTCGAATCCTGCTGCGCGATGTGCTCCGGTTCAGTAATCTGCCGGAGATCACGGAGGAGCTCACCAATCTCGCCGACGCCATCATTCACACCACATACTCGCGCCTGCGCGTTGAGTTGGCGTCGAAGTACGGCTTGCCGCGGCTCGCGGCCGGCCAGGAGTGCGGTTACTCCATTCTCGCGTTGGGCAAGTTGGGCGGCCGTGAGCTGAACTACAGCTCCGACATCGACCTGATGTTCCTCTACGAAGGGGCTGGCGAGACCGATGGCCCGCAGCGGATCAGCAATCAGGAGTTCTTCAAGAAAACCTCCAACCAGTTGACGGACCTGCTGGGTACTTACACGGCGGAGGGAATGATCTACCGGGTGGATCTGCGGCTGAGGCCGGACGGGCGGCACGGCGAAGTCTGCCTGTCGCTGGACGGCATGCAGCGCTACTACGATACGCGGGCGCGGGATTGGGAACTGCAGATGCTGATCAAGGCGCGCGTGGCGGGCGGCGAGCCGGCCGCAGGACGGGCGTTTCTGGAGTGGGTGCAGCCGAAGATCTACTCCACATCCACCGACTTTTCCGCCATCGAGTCCATGTCTCTGACGCGCGAGCGCATCACCGAGAAGATGAATGCGCGCCGCAAGACGGCCGGTGTGGACGTAAAGCTCGCGCGCGGCGGCATCCGCGATATTGAGTTCCTTGTGCAGTGCCTGCAGCGCATGCACGGAGGCCGCGAGACCTGGGTGCGCAACTCTTCCACACTGCTGGCGCTGAACCGGCTGCGCGACAAAGATCTGCTCTCGGATTCGGAGTACTCCCGGCTGGCCGCGGCGTACCAGTTCCTGCGCCATTTGGAGCACCGTCTGCAATGCGCCGACGACCGCCAGACGCACATACTGCCGGAGAAGCTTGACGGATTGGCTCTGGTGGCGCGCCGCATGCCGCCCGGCTCATTGGGCGGCCAGTCCACTCCTGAGGCGTTGCTGGGCGCGCTGAACGTCCACCTGGAGCAGGTGCAGGAGATCTATGCGCGAGTGATCCACGCGCAGTTGCCGGTTTACTACACTCAGACGCCGATTGATGCCGCCTCCGTGGCACAGGTGCTGGATTCCGAACTGTCTCCGGACGCGCCGGTCAGCAATCTGATTCGTTATCTGGATCAGCGGGCGCCCGGCCTGGCGCAGGCTGTGGCGCGCGTGCGGCTGGGTCGGTCGCAAAACGCGTTCGAACATTTCCTGGAGCGTGTGATCAAGCGGGACGACTGGATGGCCGCGCTGAACGACGACTCCCTGCTGGGCGGCTACCTGTTGGACATCTTCGCGCACAGCCCGTATTTTGCTGAACAGTTGATGCGGCAGCCCGACTATTTCGAGGAGATCCGCACCATGCGGAACCGCGGGGCGTCCACCTCTTCGTACGGCGAAGTGCTGCCCCTGCTGGAAGACGTGGTGGAGATGCGGCGCTACTTCCTGCGCCAGATGTTCCGCCTGCAAGCCGAGAGCATCTGCCTGCAGCGGCCCATTTTTCAGACGCTGGAGCGGACCTCCGAACTGGCCGACGCGGCCATCGCCGCCTGCTACCGACTGGCGGTGCAGCAAACCCCGGCGGCGGACTACCGGCCTGCGCAGCAGATGATGGTGATCGCGCTGGGACGGCTGGGTATGCAGGAGTTCGATCTGGGCTCGGACGCGGACCTGGTGTTCGTGATTCCGGATTCGGAGCTGGCGGAGCTGCATTTCTGGACGCGCGTGGCGGAGAAGCTCGTGGCCATTCTCGGATCGTACACCGGCGATGGGAGGATGTTCTCCGTCGATACGCGCCTGGTTCCCAATGGCAAGGGCGGCGCGCTGGTGCAGAGCGAGAGCACGTATTCGGAGTACTTCGCGCGCACCGCCGATGCGTGGGAAGGCGTGGCTTACATGAAGACCCGCGCCGTGGCGGGGGATCTGGACCGCGCCACTCGTTTTCTGGAGGATTTGCAGAAGATCGACTGGCGCCGGTATGGGCAGAGCGGGCGTTCGCGCCAGCAATTGCGGCACATGCGCATGCGGATCGAAAAGGAGATGGGGGAAGGGAATCCGCTCAAGACCGCGGCCGGCGGTTACTACGACATCGATTTCGCGCTGATGTACCTGCGGCTGCGCGGGGCCGGAATGTTCTTCAAGGTGCTGAACACGCCGGCGCGCATCGAGGTGGTGGAGCAGATGGGGCATCTGGAGCCGAATGACGCCCACTTCCTACGCGACGCGGCCACGTTCTATCGCGCCGTGGATCATGGCTTGCGGCTCATTTCCGGCCACACGGAGGGCAGCCTGCCGAATTCCGAATGGCAATTGGAGATGCTGACGAGCCTGGTGAAGCGCTGGGTGCCGGCCCATCTGTGCGATCAGCCGCTGCCGCTGGAATTGCTCCAGATTCAGGGGCGCACGCGGGAGTTTTTCGACAGGCTGTTCAGCGAGGGGCGCTGAGCCCGGTTACGGCTCGCCCGCCAGGCCAAGTTCGCCGGCCCGCGCCTGCATGGCGCGAATGCAGAATTCGATGTGAGTGTCGAGATCCACGCCCATCTCGAGCGCGCCATTCACAATATCGTCCCGATTGACTGCGCGCGCGAATGCCTTGTCTTTCATCTTCTTCCGGACGGACTTTACCTCCACTTCGAGGATCGACTTCGAGGGTTTCACGTAGCTGATGGCGGTGAGAAATCCGGCGAGCTCGTCACAGGCGAAGAGGGTCTTCTCCAGAAGGCTTTCGCCAGGGACGCCGGAGTAGTTGGCGTGCGAGCGGATGGCGCGGCGGATTTCGGCGGGGACACCGCGCGCTTCCAGTATCGGTTCGCCCTTCATCGGGTGATCCGGCGCCTGCGGGTGGATCTCCCAGTCGAAATCGTGCAGCAACGCGGTGACGGTCCACTGCTCCGGATCGAGGGCTGCTAGTTGGGAGGCGAATTTGACTGCATAGGCGGAGACGCAGGTCTCTACGGCCAGCGAGTGGCGCCGCAGCGCGTCGCTCTGAATGAACTCGCAAAC
>CAYVDY010000131.1:0-13592 GCA_964450255.1 uncultured Candidatus Solibacter sp.
CCCGGTATTCCGAGCCCATCCCGTTCAGGCCCGGGTTGGCGTTGCCATGATCGCTGGTGAGCACAATCAGCGTCTCCGGATGGTGCTCGGCATAGCGTAGCGCCACCTCGATCGCCTCGTCGAACGCGAGTTGATCCCACAACAAACTGGCAGCGTCGTTGGCGTGGGCGGCGTGATCCACGCGCGCACCCTCGATCTGCAGCAGGAATCCGTTCGGGCCGCCGCTCAGCGCCTTCAATGCCACCTCCGACATCTCGGCCAGAGTCGGCACCAGCGCGCGGTCGGTTTCGTTGTTGCGTTGGTCCAACGTGTACGGCAAGTGGCTGGCGGAAAATAGCCCCAGCATTTTGGAAGATGTCAGCTTCAGCAGTTGGTCGCGCGATGACGCGTAACCGAAGCCCTCCTTGCGGAAATCGTCGATCAGGTCCCGCTTGTCGGCGCGCGCCGTTGCGTCGAAAAACTTGCGCCCTCCGCCGAGTACGACATCCGCCACCTTCAGATACTGCTCCGCGATCAGGGCTTCGTCGTCGCGCCTGCGGCTAACCGCGGCGAAACCTGCCGGCGTGGCGTGCGTCACCGTGGCCGTGGTCACCAGCCCGATGCGCTTACGCTTGTCGCGAGCCAGCTCCGCGATGGGCGTCAGCTTCGTGCCGTCCGGCAGTACGTTGACCCAGCCGTTGAAAATGCGCGAGCCGGAACCCCAGGAGGAGGATGCCGAAGAGGAATCGGTGACAATCGAGTCCAGCGACGCCATGTCCATGGAGCCCCGCTGCACGCGCGGCTGGTTCAGTAACTCCTGCCAGACCAGGCCCTTGCCGTTCCGCACCCGGCGCGAAAACTGCTCGGCCATCGGCAGCACCGAGGGGCTCATTCCGTCGGCCACCATCCAGATGATGCTCTGGGGCCGCGCGCCCGGCTTCTGCGCCGCGTGTAGCGCTTCCAGTCCGCCACCCAGGGACGCCAGCGCCGAAGCGCGCCCGAAGAAAGACCTGCGACCGATTGACTGATTCATGGCTCTCTTTTCAAGATACTCGCCGGATGGCCTCAATGACCACATCCGGGCGGTCCAGTTGCACCCAATGGCCGCTCTCCTCGGCCACAATATGAACGCCCCTGGTTGATAGCGCCGCCGTCCGGCGATGCGCCTCAATCAGCTCAGGCGCGTTTTTCGACGCCGAGATTACCACCAGGGGAATTTCCCGCAGAGCGCTGTCGTCTATTGTTTGAGCACACGCGCCGGGAAGACGTTCCAGGTACTCCGCCATGGTAAGAAAACTGCGCCGCAGGCACCAGTGCGCCCGCACCATCGGCCACACTTCCGCCGGCATTTTCCGGACCTCGCCCACCAGCCTGGTGGTGACCGAACTGCCCTTGCCGCTCGTCACCTTCGCCAGCATCCGGGGAATCGCCCGCGAGCCGGACATCAGCATGTCCAGCGCGAACCGCACCACGCCGAGGCGCGCGAGAGTGGCGCCGCGCCTCGATAGCATCACGCCTTTGCCGAGTTGGCGTAGGCGGTCTTCGCTCACTCCACACCACTCCGACGGCTCCAGTGGATCCACCAGCACCAACGCCGCCACTTGCTCGCGATGCCGCGCGGCGTAGTGCCGCAGCATCAGTCCGCCAAAGGAGTGTCCTACCAGGATGTATGGGCCAGCCAGGCCGGAAGCGCTCAGCCAGCTATGCAATTCCGCCACCAGATTGTCCAGCGTACGAGGCTCAGGTCTCGGCTGACTCCAGCCATAGCCCGCCCGGTCATAGCTTGCAGTCCGCGCCGACGATCCCAGTTGATTCTGCACCAGCCGCCAACTCAACGAGCTGGCCGAGATGCCGGCCTCCAGGATCACAGCCGGCCCCATCCGGCCGGTCTCGTAAACGTGAAAACCCTCCACGAACCGCCCAGGCGGCGGATACCGCTTCGAGTCGCGCCGTTCGCCCACCCACTGATAGAGCAGGCCGCTGACCAGTACCAACGCCAGCAGCGTCAGGAACAGCACGCCTGTTCTAACCCTCGGCCTTGCCGGCGACGATGATGGAGACAGCCGTCCCGCCGATCTTCGTATGCAGCACCTGATCGTTGTCGCCCACCGCCTCTACACCAGCCGGCGAGGGCGGGTCATCCTTCCAGATACTCAGCACCAACGGGTGCGGCGTACCGGACGCCTTGCGGCTCATGTCCATCAAGGGATCGTATGCCGGCTTGGCGGAAGCGTCAGTGTCTGCGGCCGCCAGGGAGAGAATGGCGAAGTCCCGCTGCGGCGCCACACCCTGGTGGTCGCCATTCATCGGGAAGAAGCTGTAGCGCATCGTGTAAATGCCTGGCTTAATCGTCTGGCCGCGGCGGTCGCTAAACCGCGCCGGATAACGCACCACACCGACCAGCGCGCCGTGCGGCATGCTGGAGAGCGACGTATTCTGTTCGGTAGCTCCGCCGGCCGGTTCCACCGCCACCAGCCAGATCTCGCACAGCACCGCGCCGTCCGGTTTGAGAACCTTGACTCCGTCCTTGACCAGCGCGCCTGCCATGCCGGAAACCTCCGGCGGCGGTGCGCCGGCCGGTTCGGCCTTGTATTGAGCACAAAGCGAAAACGCCGCAAGCGCGGCTATGCCAATCGATCTCAGAATCGCCATTACTTATCTGATGCCAGCACCGGCAGTAAGATGCGATCGAGTTCCGCATCTGTCCAGGCCGTCGGCTTGGCATCTTCGTGCAGCGACCAGCGCTCAATATGTTCCACCGTCGCGCCCGAGGCCACCTTCTGCATCGGGCCCATGGTCTCGATCTCCAGGAAATCGGCGTTGGTGAACGTCTCGTAGGAGCAGCCGAAATCCGGATGGGCCGAAGGCAGCGGCGCGGCATCATACTTCTTCACGAACATCTGGCCGTTCAGGAAGTAGGCGCCCCATGTCTTCGGGTTGTGGTGACCGATTTTGGTGGGCGAAGCGTTGCCCGGATCCTGCTGCAACATCAGGTACTTCTTCGTGATCTTCCAGCGCGGATCGCTGAGGTCGCTGAACGCCCACATGACCAGTGGATTGGTGGGCTGCAGCATCTCCGGATGAGTGCCGCGCGGCGGGAAGCCTGTCACGCCCCGCCCGCCCGGCGCCATCATGGAAAGCGCCCAGGCGGCGTATTCCAGCGGCATCTGGCCGGTGTTCTTGAGGCGGTGGATCACGGTGACGCCCGTCCCGGTTGGCGCCAGCCGGATCTCGATCTGCTTCTCCACGCCAGTCTCTTTTTCCACAGCCTGTGTCGCGATCAGCACATCGCCGCGGATCTCGATCTTCACAGCCGAATTATCCGGCGGATAGGTGTACTTCACGTCCTCGGGACCCACCCAGATGCGGTGGCCGCCGCGCGCCACCCAGGCCGGCTCGCCGCTCTTGCCGGCGTTCTCCTTCTGCACCCAGAGGAAATTCTGCCCTCCGGCGTAGCCGTAGGACATGATGCGGGGCCCGATGTCGGAGGTGACGATCAGTTCCACTTCCCCGTTGGAAATGCGATAGCAGTTTGGCCAGCCACTCCAGGCTGTTTTTTCGATTTTCACGGCGGCTGAAGTTGTCATAAGGGTTGCCAGAGCGAGAGTGAGAGTTCGGCTCATCGCCCGCTATTCTTTCCTGAACGCCAGAACCGCGTCAAGCGGGGTGCCGGTGCGCCGGCATTCGATGGCCGAAAATCCCGCCGCTTCCAGCAACTCGCGATACTCCAGTTCGGTCCGCTCCCTGCCTTCCGTACAGACCAGCATATTGAGGGACTGCATCTGAGTGGAGACGGGGCCTGAGCCGTCTTCTTCCAGGATGGACTCCGCCACCAGCAGAGCGCCGCCCGGCGGCAGTGCAGCGTAGATCTTCGCCAGCAGAGTTGCGATCTTGCCCTCCGTCCAGTCGTGCAGAATCCGGCCCACCGCGTAGAGATCGGCCGCCGGCAGCGGGTCCTGGAAGAAATCCCCAGCCTGGACGCTCAGCCGTTCGGCCGCGCGCGAGGCGGCAAGGTGGGGCCGGGCGTGCTCCACCACGGCCGGTAGGTCGAAGACGGTGGCGCGCAGGTTTCCATACCGCTCGCAGGCGGCAATCGCCAGGTGTCCGGTGCCCCCGCCCAAGTCCGCCAGGTGGCGAAAACGGTTCAGGTTGAAGACCCGCACAATCTCAGGTGAACTTAGGCGGCCCAACCCGTGCATGCCTGACAGGAACGTGGCGCGCGCCTCGGGAGTGCGGAAAAAGTGGTCGAACAGCGCCCCTTGTCCGCCAAACACCGGCTGCCAGCGGTTGGTTCCTTCTCGGATCGCCTCACCCAGTTGATTCCAAAGGGGAAATAGAGCCTGATCCGAGTACATGATGTAGCCAGCCAAAGTACCCGGGCTGTCACGCCTTAGGTACGCGGTGGCAGTTTTAGTATTGAAGTACTGTTCACCTTGCCTCGACAACAGGCCGAGTCCGACGCAGCCGTCCAGTAATCGAAGCAGCGCGTTTTCATCCAGTTGCAGAGCCGCCGCCAGCTCCAGCGCTGTCCCGCCCGTCTCCAGCCGGTCGAATAGCCCAAGCGAGACCGCGGTGAACATCGTCTTGGAACGCCGGAACGCTTCAATCAGGTCCAGGACGGCGGATGGATCGGCTGGAAACATCCTCTCATTCTGCCCCAGATAAGGCATTTCTCCTATGTCGGCTCGCGCCGGGTACGCCGAAGAAACGATTGTCGGCCCAGAAAGTACTCATTTTGATTAAGACCAGGCCTATCCGATCGATCGCAACCAAGTTCTCACTCTTCGCGGTGGTGCTCGTGCTGTGGGTCGTTGGGGTCGTCCTCGCCTATGACGTCGCGTTGAGCCGCAAAGGCGTGGAACCGCTAAAGCTTCTGATTTTGCTCTCGATACTTGTATTGGTTGCGGGCGCGATCGCCAAGTTCACATTCCGTTTTCTGGTCCGCCCGCTGGCTATGCTGCAGGAAGGCATCGTGGAGGTCCAGTCCGGCCGGCTGAGCGCGATGGAGGTCAGCCGTACAGGGGATGAGATCGAACAACTCGGACGCAGTTTCAACCAGATGGTCGCGGCATTGGAGGCATCGCGCGGGGAGGTCCAAGAGCATCGAGCACTTCTGGAGCAAAGAATCCGCCAGCGAACCGATGAGCTAGAGCAGGCGCTGCAGAAAGCGCTGACGGCGAGCACTGCCAAGAGCGAGTTTCTGGCGAAGATGTCGCACGAACTGAGGACGCCGATGAGCGGGGTGATTGGGATGTTGGATCTTTTATTGGATGGTACATTGACCTCCGAACAACGTGATCAGCTGAAGACTGCCCACAACTGTGCGCACTCCCTGTTGGCGCTGTTGAACGACCTTCTGGATCTGTCCAAGATCGAGGCTGGGAAGATGGCGTTGGAGCAGATCCCGTTCGATGGCCGAAAGCTGGTTGAGGATTGTGTTCGGGTCCATCAGGCCAAGGCTGCGGCAAAAGGCATCGATTTGAATTGGCAGGCGGATTCGGCCTTGCCCCTCCGTCTGGTTGGCGATCCCCTGCGGATCAGGCAGATCCTCGACAACCTGCTCAGCAATGCCGTGAAATTCACCGCGACGGGCGGCGTCACCGCGTCCGTTCGGCCCGCCTCGGCCGGCGCTGGAGGGCCAGTGATGCTGGAGATCACCGTCGCCGACACCGGCCTCGGCATTCCGCCAGAGAAACGGGAGTGGATCTTCGAGAAGTTCACCCAGGCGGACGGCAGCATCAGCCGGCGCTTTGGGGGGACTGGCCTTGGGCTGGCGATCACGAAATCATTGGTGGAACTGCACGGCGGAGCGATTACGGTCGAAAGCGAGGTTGGAATGGGCAGCACGTTCAACGTCAGACTCCCGATTCTGGTTGCGCCTGAGCCGGCGGCCGCGGCCGATCAGCGCGCAGGGCCCGAGACTGGAAACGGTGGGGCCTCGGAGCGCGGGTCCATCCTGCTTGTCGAAGACAACCTGATCAACCAGAAAGTAATGCTATCGCTCCTCCGCAAGAAGGGCTACCAGGTGGACGTTGCCAACAACGGCCAGGAGGCTCTGGACCTTCTCTCTACCACCCCCTACCGGCTGATCCTGATGGATGTCCAGATGCCCGTCCTGGATGGACTGGAAGCCACTCGCCGCATTCGCGGGAATCCGGACTGGACCGCGCTGCCCATTGTCGCGATGACAGCTCACGCCATGAACGGGGACCGTGAGCGATGCCTTCAGGCCGGCATGAGCGCCTATCTGGCCAAGCCGGTGGATCATAAGCATCTCCTGAAACTGGTGGAGCAATTCCTGACTGAGGGTCTTCCGGCCCTAACGCCGCCGGCAGATCCGGAGCCCGGCGCGAGCACCGATACCGAATCAGCGCTGGTCGGCCAGATGCTGCAATTGTTCCTTCACGTCGCTCCCGACCGTATGAAGAGAATGCACCACCTCGCCCTGACGGGCGATTTGGACGCCCTCCGCCGGGATGCTCAGAAACTGCGGGGCGCTGCTCTCAGTATTTCGGCCAACGACGTGGCCGATTACGCCGAAGGCCTTGATGGCGCCGCAGCCCGTTCCGACATCTCAGCCGCGCGAGCCAGTTTAGTCAAACTGGAGGAGTCTCTCCTCTCCCTCAGCGGTTTGCAGGCCCCGGCTCTTCGCTCGTAGGGGCCTCCAGTTCCATCAGCATTCGCTTTTCATCCGGCGAGCCGTGCGCTTCAGGGTGCAGGTCAAGGAATGCCTTTCCAGCCTCGTCCATGCCCCTCATGTGCCCGGTCAGAATATCGTAGACCCAGCCGTACAACTCCATAGATCCCTTCTCGATGCCGTTCCGCACGCTGGGATGGGTGAGAAGGTTCTTCACCTGCTGGATCACATTCTGCTCCACTATGCGCTCCATGCGCTCGTGGTCGTCCGCCTCCGGATACAGCCGCTCCACCTCCAGCCGCGCGGCTTCGCCGTGCCGGCACCAACTCGCCACGTTCGGCAGTGCCGCCACCTTCTCCGGATGCAGGACGCCCTTCATGGCGCCGCAGTTCGTGTGGCCGCAAAGCACGATGTCCCGCACCCCCAGCGCCTCCACCGCATACTCGATGGACGCCGTCACGCCCTCGCCGCCTTCGCCGTACGGCGGCACGATGTTTCCGGCGTTGCGGATGATGAACAGATCCCCCGGATCGGCCTGCAGAATCAGATTCGGCACCACGCGCGAATCCGAGCACGTGATGAACAGGCAGCGCGGATCCTGGTTGTGGAACAGCCGCTCAAACAGCGACCGGTGCTTGGGGAACGCGTCCCGCTGGAACGTCTGCAGCCCTTCGAGTACGTCTCTCATGTTCCAGCCAGGATCTCACAGCCCTGCGGCGGCGAGTGACTGGATTTTGTCCCAGGTCGAAAAGACGTCTTCCCGCGTGGTGCGCAGATTGCCAATGGCGAACCGCAGCATCCACTTCCCGTTCAACCGGTTGCCCGCCAGGAAGGCCTGCCCGGACTGATTCACCAGATCGATCAGCCGCTGATTCTCCTCGTCCGAGCCTTTGTAGCGGAAGCACACCAGCGACATGGGAGTTGGCGCCACCACCTCAAACCGTGCATCGCCTTCGATTGCGGCGGCCAGTTCCCGCGCCCAGGTGATGTGATCGCGGATGATGGCGCAAACCCTCTCGTAGCCGAAGCTGCGCATCACAAACCACAGCTTCAGCGCGCGGAACCGGCTGCCCAGCGGCACCCGGTAGTCCATCAGATTGACGGCGCGCGGATCGCCCGTGCTGGCGAGATAGGGCGGCACCAGTGCGTACGCCTCGCGCAGCGCGTCGGGGCGCCGGCAGAAGAACGCGCTGATGTCGATGGGCGTGAACAGCCATTTATGCGGGTTGACGACGAGCGAGTCGGCGCGGCCGGCGCCATCGAGCATCCAGCGGTTCTCCGGCAGCATCGCGGCCACGCCGCCGTATGCGGCGTCAATGTGATGCCAGAGCCCTTCGCGCTCGGCAATGTCCTGAATCGCGGCGACCGGATCGACGCTGGTCACCGACGTTGTGCCGACCGACGACACGACGCAGCAGGGCCGCAGGCCGGCAGCCCGGTCGGCGGCGATGGCGGCGGATAACAGTTCCGGCCGCATACGAAACACGTCGTCCACGGGCACTTTTTTGACGTTTTCTTGACCAAAACCGAGCGCTAAGGCCCCTTTTTCGATCGAAGAATGCGCATGTTCGGAGCAGTAGACCGTGAAGCCCGGATTCGATCCCCGCTTCCTCAGATCCGGATCCGCCATCACTCGCGCCGCGCCCAGCGCGTGAAACGTGGAACTGGACGCCGTGTCGTGGATCATGCCGAAGAACTCAGGCGGCAGCCCCAGCCACTGTCGCAGCCACGACATTGTCACCTCTTCGAGCTCCACCGCAGCCGGGCACGATTTCCAGAGCATGCCGTTGACGTTCACCGCGGCGGCCAGCATATCGCCGAGAATCCCGGCGCCGGAAGCGCTCACTGAAAAGTAGGCGTGGAAGCGTGGATGGTTCCAGTGGTTGAGCGCCGGCACGATCAACTTGTCGAAATCGGCCAGAATGGCCTCCATCGGCTCGGCCTGGTCCGGCGCGGCGGCGGGCAGCTTGTCGATCAGGCCGCCCGGCTGCATGGCCGGCACCACAGGGTAATCGCGTGTGTGGCTGAGGTACTCGGCGATCCAATCGACGATCTCGTAGCCGTACTTCTTGAACTCTTCCGGGGTCAAATCATTGGCAGGCATGTTCCGCATCTCAGCTTCAAGATATACAATGGCGCTAGGCTAAGGTGCCGAATACATGGACATGAAGAACTCCCAAACATCCCGCCGGTCGTTTATCGCCGGCCCCGCGGCGGCTGCCACCGCGTTTACGATTGTGAAACCGGAACTGGTCAGAGGCTGGGCTCCGGCGACGTTGAAGATCGGGCTGGTGGGTTGCGGCGGACGCGGCACGCAGGCCGTAATGGACGCGTTCAAGGGCGATCCGGCCGTCGAGCTGGTGGCCATGGCGGACGCCTTTGAAGACAAGCTCGAAGGCAGCCTGAAGCGCCTGAAGGCCGGTCCGATGGCCGCCCGCGTCAAGGTGGAGCCCGACATGCGTTTTGTCGGCTTCGACTCCTACGGCAAGCTGCTGAAGACCAATGTCGACGTGGTGTTTCTCGCCACGCCTCCCGGCTGGCGCCCGCTCCATCTCAAGGCCGTGATCGAGGCCGGCAAGCACGTCTTCTGCGAGAAGCCGTTTGGCGTGGACGCCACGGGCGTGCGCATGTCGCTGGCGGCCGCTAAGATGGCCACGGAGAAGAAACTGACGCTGGTCAGCGGCGCGCAGCGGCGCTCCGATCCGCTCTACATCCAGAACGTCGGCGACATCCGGAACGGCAAACTCGGCGACGTCACCGCCATGTACGCCTACTGGGTTGGCAGTCCTGTCATCCAGCAGCGCGGCGGCAAGAATCCGAAGTGGGGCGAGTTCGAATGGCAGCACCGCAACTGGTACTCGAATCTCTGGATCTGCGGTGACCAGATTGTGGAGCAGCACCTTCACAACATCGACGTCTGCAACTGGATCATGGGCGGGCCCCCCGTCAGCGTGAATGCCAGCGGCGGCGTGGCCTGGCGTCCGCAGGACGAGATCCACGGCAACATCTACGATCACATCTCGTCGGACTTCGAATACGCCAACGGGGTCCACATGAACAGCCACTGCCGGCAGTTTCCGCGGGGCAGCTTCCAGCGTGTGGAGGAAGTGATCCAGGGCTCCAAGGGCCGGATGACTCTCAACCAGACCCAGGGCGGACCCGGCTATTGGGAAGAGCACACCAAGCTCTATAAGTCGATCCGCGGCGACGGACCTTACGTCAATGAGGGCCAGGCCGTGGCGGAGAGCACTCTCACCTGCATCATGGGCCGCGAAAGCGCCTACTCCGGCATGAAGATTACGTGGGAGATGATCATGAACTCCCAGCAGGATCTGATGCCGAAGCCTGAGGGCTGGAAGTACGACGCCCAGAACCCGCCGACGCCCCTTCCGGTGCCCGGCAAGTACAAGTTCATCTAGTTGAACGCTGACGCGAACATTGAGAGGCCGGGTATGGTTCCGCGAATCGTCAGATTCCGCGGAGTCCTGCTCGGCCTCGCTGTTTGTGAACCCGGCGCCGCGCCGGCGGCGTTGTGTCTGGCTGAAAGCCTGATCGCCCGCGGCGGCTTTGACGCGCGGGATCAGATGGAGCGATATGCGCTCTGTGGGCTTGAGGGCATGGACGCCGCGTCCGGCACTGCGCTGCGGCGGTTTGCAGCAACCGGCGATCCGTTCAGCGGTTCCACTGATCCGCGCATGGCCGGCAATGGTAGCCTGACCCGGCTGGCACCGGTGGCCCTCTGGTTTGCGCGCGACGAAGTGCAGGCCGTGCACGAGGCGGCGCGCAGTTCGCGGACCACGCACGGCGCACCGGTGTGTGTCGATGCGTGCCGGTATTTTGCGGCGTTGCTGTGCGGTGCGCTGCGGGGTTGCTCCAAGGAGGAACTGCTGGCTCCGGAATTCTGGCGGCACGGCCGGCTGGTCTCCAGCATCGATGCGATCCGGCAAGGAGCGTTTCTGAGGCACGAGTCACGCGTTTCCGGCAACGTGGCAGACAGCCTGGATGCCGCATTGTGGGCATTCGGCAGGTCAACTGACTTTGAAGCTGGCGTGTCGCTCTTGGGGAAACCGGATGCTATCTATGGGCAGATCGCCGGCGCATACTACGGCGAGGAGTCCATCCCGTCCCGCTGGCGGGCGGTGCTGCATCGCGCCGAGGAGATCGGGCGGATGGCCGAACAGTTGGAGGCATCGAAAAGTCCTGGAACTGTAGCCGGGCCGGCATCGTAATCTCAAGTCATGCAGCGAACTTTCTTATTGGGCGTGCTGGTGATGGCCGGCTCTCTGTGGGCGCAGGAAGGCGCCAGAGGCCACTGGAGTGGTGCGATTGAGATTCCTGGCAATACGATGGGCGTAGAGGTGGATCTCGACAAGACAGCGAAAGGCTGGGTTGGCTCCGTCGGGATCCCGTCGCAGGGTACATCGGGCCTGCCGCTGGAGGCGATCGCGTTCCAGGACGGCAAGTGGACGTTCCGCATCAAGGGCATTCCCGGCGATCCGACGTTTACCGGCACGATCGCCGAAGACGGCAAGACGATGGCAGGTGATTTCAAGCAGGGCCCGGGTGTGATGCCCTTCAAGCTGACGAGAGCCGGCGAGCCGAAGGTGGAAGCCGCGAAGGCCAGCCCACCCGTGGCGAAGGAGTTCGCCGGCACGTGGGAAGGCACGCTCGAAGCCGGCCAGTCACTCCGGCTGAAGGTAATCATCGCCAACGGCCCGGAAGGCGCCACGGCGAGGATGATCAGCGTAGATCAGGGCGGAGCTGAGATCCCCGTCAGCGCCATCACGCAGAAAGACGCCAAGCTCTCACTCGAAGTGAAGCTGGTCAACGGCGGTTACGAAGGCGAGATCAACAAAGAGGGCACCACCCTGACCGGCACCTGGTCGCAGGCCGGCAACAGCTTCCCGCTGGTGCTGAAAAAGTCTGGCGCGTGATCTACTCCGGCAGGGCGAAGGCGTAGTACGAACCGCCGGACTTCGTGCCGGATTTGCCGCCGCCCGCGCCGATCACCACATACTGGCGGCCGTTCACCTCATACATCGCGGGCGTCGCGTTGCCGGCCGCGTCCATGGTGTACTCCCACAGCAGCGCGCCGGTCTTCTTATCGAAGGCGTGAAACTTGCCGTCGTGGTTGGTCGCGCCGATGAATAGCAGTCCGCCGGTGGTGACAATCGAGCCGCCGTAGTTCTCTGAGCCCGTATTCCGCACGCCCTGCGCCACCAGGGCGGGGATCTCGCCGAACGGGATCTTCCAGGCGTACTCGCCGGTGTTCAGATCGATGGCGTTCAATGTGCCCCACGGCGGCGCGACGGCCGGATAGCCGTCTGGGTCCAGGAATTTGTTGTAGCCGTCCATGCCGTACTTCTGGTCCACGGGGGAAGTCGCGGAGGCGGTTTGGATTACCTCTTTCTGCTCGCCCTTCGTGATGTATCGCAGGATGGCGTTCAGCGCCGGATCCTTCAGCCGCGCGAAGCCGGGCATCCGACCAGCGCCCTTGTTCATGATCTCCAGCGCCTGCGCGTCGCTGCTCCTGGACGCCAGGTTCTTCAGCGATGGGAACGAGGGCGGGCTGCCGGCGAGATCCTCGCGATGGCAGCCTGCGCAGTTTTGAACATAGAGGGTTCGTCCGTTCCTCGCGCCGCCGCGCTCCTTGGGCACCAGTCGGAGAATCCAGGCCATCTCGTTTGAGTTGACGTAAAACAGGCCGGTGTCCGGATCGAACGTGCCTCCGCCCCACTCGCCGCCGCCATCGAATCCTGGGAATACGACTGTTCCGTCGCGGCTGGAGGGCGTGAACTGAGGCCCGTTCTTCAACGTGCGCAGCCGGCCCAGCACCATCTCCCGCGCCTGCGGCGTGCGGTTGGTGACCACGTCGTCCGTGATCTGCTGGCGAGCGAAGGGTGCGGGTTTTAGCGGCAGCACCTGTTTGCGGGCCAGCACCTCGCCGTCCACGTCGGAGGGCGGCACCTCGCGCTCCTCGAAGGGGAACAAGCTCTGTCCCGTCTCACGATCGAAGACCCAGACGTGCCCTGACTTAGTGATCTGCGCCACCGCGTCCACGCGATTGCCATCCCGCTGCACGGTGACCAGCGTGGGCGCCGTGGGCAGATCGCGATCCCAGATGTCGTGCTTTACGAACTGGAAGTGCCACACCCGCTCGCCGGTCGCAGCCTTCAGTGCGATCAAACAATTCGCATACAAATTGTCGCCCAGACGATTGGCCCCGTAGAAGTCGAATGACGCCGATCCGGTGGGGACAAACACCAGGCCGCGCTTCTCATCCAGCGTGAGGCCAGCCCAGCTATTGGCGCCGCCGATGTAGGTGTGCGCGTCCTTCGGCCAAGTCTCGTAGCCCTTCTCGCCGGGCGCGGGAATCGTGCGGAACATCCATTTCACGGCGCCGGTGCGCACGTCGAACGCGCGAATGTGGCCGGGCGCCGCAGGCAGGCCTTCGCTCACCAGG
Organism: uncultured Candidatus Solibacter sp.; assembly: GCA_964450255.1. GTDB lineage: Bacteria > Acidobacteriota > Terriglobia > Bryobacterales > Bryobacteraceae > Paludibaculum. The sequence continues at coordinate 13,080 of CAYVDY010000131.1, forward strand.
CTGCCCAGAATCAGCTTGTCCTGGAAGATGACGCCCGGCGTGGTGACGGTGATGGAAAGCCTGGTGGAGTCGCGGCCAAGGCCCTCGCGCAGGTTGACGCGGCCATTCACGCCGAAGCCCCGCGCAGGCTGGCCCGTTCTGGCGTCGAGGGCGTAGAGCCACGGTCCGGATGCGAAGTAGAGCCGCGCCTCGCCGCCGGACTCCCAATAATTCAGCCCGCGATTGCGAAAGCTGCCGGGAACCTTCTCCTTGCCGTGCGGATCGAAGCGCCAAATCTGCTTGCCGGTGACCGCATCCACGGCCAGCACGCGCAGCTTCGGCGAAGTGACGTACATCACGCCGCGCACCACCAGGGGGTTGCACTGCATCTCCGTGCCTGGCTCTGCATCGGCAGTATCGAAGCGCCACGCCAGCTTCAGCCGCGAGACGTTCTCCGTGGTGATCTGCGCTAGTTTGGAGTGCTTAGTATTGTCGAAGCCGCCGTGGTAGGCGGGCCAGGACCTCCCCGCACAC
>CAYVDY010000132.1:0-6780 GCA_964450255.1 uncultured Candidatus Solibacter sp.
ACGAAACGCTTGATCATCTCGGTGGAGTCGAGCTCCATGGAGATCTGAATGTCATCTTCCACCGGCTCCAACCATTGGTTCAGTTTGGCGCGAGTCGCTCCACCTTTGGGTAGCAGTAGCGGATACGCCGCGACGTCGGCGCAAGTCACCGAGGTTTGCGCGGCGAGAGGGTGGCCGATAGGCGCCAGCAGCTTGATTTCGTCGGTGAAGATCGGAAGGACCTGGAGCTTCTTCTCAGCCACCGGCAGTTGGGTAAATCCGAAGTCCGCCAGGTTGTCCAGCACCGCTTCCACGACGTGGCCGCCATAGCTGCGATCGACCAGCAGCTGCACGTTGGGAAACCGCTTCTTGTATTCGGAGAAGACGGTCGGCAGCACATAAATGCAAGTCGCCTCGTTCGCGGCGATCACCAGTTCGCCCCGGGGCACCCTCTCCAGCTCATTGATGGAGTTCTGAGCCCGGCGCCGCAGATCCAGAATCTGGTCGGCGTATTCGCAGAAAATACGGCCCGCCGCAGTCAACTGAATCCGGGTTCCCAACCGCTCGAACAGCGAGGTATTCAGCTCCTGCTCCAGCTGGCGGATTTGGGCGCTGATGGCCGGCTGTGTGCGGAAACAAGTCTGCGCAGCCTTGGAGAAGCTCTTCAGGCGGACGATCTCCAAAAACGTGTGAAGTTGATCGAGGTCCATTGCCTTGCCAGACGGGTATCCACATATTACCATCAGCAAGATGACAGCAAAGACAATCTTGACCATGCTAATGGCGGGCGGCGCCCTTCTTCAGGCACAGTCTCCGTCTCCGGCGAAGGTCGAATACGGGCGCTACCTGGCCGAGGAAGTCAGCAAGTGCCAGATGTGCCACTCCCCCCGGAACGAGAACGGACAGCTCGACAAGGAACGCTGGATGAAGGGCGCGATCCTGGATTTCGCACCGTTGAAGCCCGTAGCCGGCTGGCACAAGTCGGCGCCGGATATCACCAGCGGCGGACAATTGTGGGAACGCTGGGGCGAGGCGGCGATGGTGAAATACCTGATCACCGGGCTGACGCCGAAGGGCAAGGAGGCGGATGCTCCCATGCCTGCCTACCGGATGAAGCCCGAAGACGCCGAGGCCATGGTGGCCTACCTGAAGTCGCTCAAGTAGCGCTGACTTGCCATGGCGAACTGGCGCCTCGGCTTCCTTCTGATTACCGCCACATCGCTCTGCCCGGCCCTGACGCCCCGCGAAGTCCTGGTCGTCGGCAATTCACGCAGCCCGGTCTCGAAGTCCATCGTGGAGTACTACGCCAGGCAACGGGCCATTCCAGCGGATCAGATCCTCTACCTGAGCACTGCGCCCGTGGAGGAGATTGACCGGCAGACGTACGGCAAGGAGATCTCCGCCCCGGTGGCAGCGTTCCTCAAAAAACGCGGCTGGGTGGACCGCATCCTCGCCATCGTCACCACCACCGGCGTACCTCTGAAGATCCAGGGCGCCTTCGGCCCTCAATCAACGGCTGCCTCCGTGGATAGTGAGCTCGCCTGTTTGTACATGGACCTGCGGGGCAAGCCTCACGCCGTGCCCGCGCCGCTCGTCAACCCCTATCACCGAAGCGAACTGCCGTTCAGCCACCCACAATTCCCGATGTATCTGGTCACGCGCCTCACCGGCTACACGTTTGAGGATGTCCGGGACATGATCGACCGCTCGCTGCAGGCGCGGAATACGGGCCGGGTCGCGCTCGACAGGAAGTCCACCGGCCTCGATGACGACGGCGAACTCTGGCTGCACCGCGCCGCGGCCCAACTGCCGGGCCGCGTCGTGATGGAGGAGACTGCAGCCGTGCTGCGCGGCGCACGGAACCTGATCGGCTCCGCCGGTTGGGGCTCTAACGACAGGAGCCGCAAGGACCGCAACCTGCAGTTCCACTACCTGCCCGGCGCGATTGTCTCGGAGTTCGTCTCCACCAACGCCCGGACCTTTATCGAGCCGCCGAAGGACTGGAATCTGGGCGATTGGGCAAAGAAGCAGACGCATTTTGCCGGCTCGCCGCAATCCATGTCGGGTGATGCCATCCGCCAGGGCGCTACCGGCGTCTCCGGCCACGTCTATGAGCCCTATCTCGCCTTCTGCCCGCGGCCGGACGTCCTTTTCCCCGCCTATCTCAGCGGCCGCACTCTCGCTGAAAGTTTCTACGCGTCGCTACCCGCGTTGAGTTGGATGAACGTGATCGTCGGCGATCCCTTAACCCGCCTGCTGCCGCCGTAGCTGCCCGCCTCTACTTCTTCCCCGGCTTCACGCTGCTGCTCTTCGGATCGCGGACCTTCATCTCCGCGTCCAGCGTGAACAGCGCGTCGGTCAGCCCCTGATTGATCACAATCGAGTCCGCATACATCTCGTACACCCGGAACCCGTTGCGCTCGCGCCGGATCACGAATGGCCACATCACCCCGCCGCCGATATCGCGGTACTTGTCGAAAATCGTGGTCTCCTCGATGCGCTCGCGCGTCTTCGGATCCCGGTGCTCCCATTTCTGCTTCACCGGCAGCTTGGTCGATTGATGGAACCAGACGCTGGTGGCCGCAAGGTTGGCGTCGATAATCTCAACCCGCTCGCAGGGCTGGTTTTCGTGCGTATCTGTCCCCAAAGACTCGAACGTCATCCCCACTTCGCCGATGCGCATCCGCAGTGTGTAGAGCACGTTGTGGTAGAGGCTGGTGGTGTACTTCTCAATCGTCTCTTTCGGCAAAGGCATCGCCCCGCGATAGGTGATCTCGTAGCCGCCCTCTTCGTTGAACACGATGTAGACGTCTTCCTTCTTGCCAAACGCCTGCCGCTCGCGGATCCCCATGAATCCGGCCTTTGGCGGCTCCGGACGAGTGAGGTAGCGCGTGTAGAACTTGGCGCGCGAAAGGCCGCTGAGCCTCTCGTTGTAAAACGAATACGCCCGGCCCTCCTCCACGCGGTCCTGCATGGCAAGGTACTTGTCGCCGCCCATGGCCTGCAGCGCCGCCTCAACCACCCGGCGCGCCCGCTCAGGCGTTTTCGGTTCCTGTGCGCAGACGCCCGCCGGCAGTAGGGAGAGAAAGAATCGCCGCCTCATCCCTTCGATTGTAGCGGGTCGGCCAATTGGCCCAAAGCCGCCGCAGAAGAGAATGGCCATATTGCGGCATCACGAGGATCCGGCTACGTCGGTCTTCCCGCACTTCGTCGATAAACTCGGCGAATGTCCCGGCGCGCGTGAGGTTGAGAAATGCATTCGGCTCGCAGCCATGCCGGTCGCCGCCGGAGATCGAGGGCAGCGACTCGGCGGCGGCCCACTGCATCACCTGCCGGTTCTCTTTCCACGCCCGCAGTCCATTCACTTCCAGCGCATGAATCCACGGACGGTAACACCGTAGAAACTCATTTGCGACGGAACGGTAGCGTTCGGCGCCCAGTCCGCCCTCATCCCAAAGAGGATGGTTCCAGACGATGAGTGTGGACGGATCGTCGTGCAGCCAGTCGAGAATGTCCCGCAGGTCGTACTCGCGCGGGATGGTGGTGAAGCGGGCGAGAGCCGCCATGCGTTCCCGGGCGCGCGCCGGCGGAATGTTGTGGATGCCCAGATGCATCTCCGCGCCGCGCCATGGCACGCTCCATTCCACGCTGACCGCCGCCCGGCGGCCCTCCGGCGTGGCCCGCAGCTCCAACGCCGCGCCGATGTTGTCGTGATCCGTCAGGGAAACCAGCGGCTCCAGGCCAAGCTCGCCGATCTGGCCCGATTCCAAAGCGACCGCCTGCGCAGGGCTCAACGGCGGCGTCCAGCGAAGGCCGGCGAAGCTCTCCCGCGAGTAGGTGGTGTGGCTGTGCAGCGATACGCCGGCGCGCAGATGGCGCCGGCGGGCCGGGGAGATGCGGGCAAGCAATCGTGTGGAGCGCGTCATGGGTCTCGCACATAGATTGCCCGAAATGTTTTACAGTTCGATGCCGCGGCCGTGAATTGATCGTCTCAACTCACCGTCGACCCACAGCACTTCTTGTACTTCTTGCCGCTGCCGCACGGGCAGGGGTCGTTGCGGCCGATCTTCTCGCTGGTCGCCTGCACAGGCGGCTCCGCCTCATCGAGGTCATGATCGTGATCGTGCCCTTCGTCGGGAAAGAAGACGGGCTCATAGCCTTCGCGCTCCAACCGGCGGTCCAGCGCCACGGCCAACAGGTCCTCCTCGGTCTCGCTCATGCCGCCGGCCTTCTCCACGATCATGTCGTAGAGCTTGGTGACGCTCTTCGGAGTCGTGTTGTGCTGCACCGCCAGGGCATAGGCGAAGATCGCATCCTCGCGCACTTCTTCGTCCGTGAACAGCGCGATCAGCTCGAAGGCCAGCGCCGGAATGGGCAGCGCTCCTACGCCCTGGATGGCCTGGCGACGAACGTGGATGTCCTCGTGACGAAGATTGGGACCGAAGTACTTGGCGAAGCGGGTGTCAAGAGAGCGCCACATGGCCTCCAGAGCGGCCGCGCGCGTGCACTCCGCCTCGTACCCCGCCAACAGGGCAGCATTGACCTGAGGGTCGGCTGTGGCCCCGGAAAGCCCGATCAGCGCGCCAGTCCACTCCTCGGGGTCGTCCTGCTTGGTCGTGATAATCCGGATCAGATGCTCCCGGATCGGCGCCTCTTCCACGCGCTCACCCAGTGCCCGCCACGCTGCGCCGCGCACGATGCTCTCCGGATCGGTCTCGGCCAGCACGTAGAGCTGATCGCGCACTTCATCGGAGTATTCGTCATCGGTGAAACTGGCGGCCGCACGGGCGCGGTACGCAGGGTCCTCGCACTCGAAGAAGCCGGCAACCTCCTCCGGCAGGATGGAATCGAACAGCGGCATCGACTGCGCCGGGTAGAGGCTCAGAATGTCGAACTCCACCGGCTCGTGCGGACCGCGCTCCCGATCCAGTTCGGCCAGGCACTCTTCCAGCACTTTTCTCTCTTCAGATCCGGTCCTGGTGCCTTCCAGGCAGGCGGCCACGGATTCCTTCAGCGCCGGATCTCCGTACAGGCCGGCGCACAGCGCGCCCTCGTACGGATCACGGGCAACTGTCTCTGCGATCAGCGCCCGGATGCGCCCGTCGCGCACGCCGAGCGTGGCCAGCAGGAACACCAGGTCCGGGCGGTCGTCCTCGGCCGTGGCGTCCAGCAGTTCCAGCAGCGGCTCCACCGCGGGCTCGCCCAGATCGGCGAAGGCCTCCATCAGCGGATCCGGAATCGAATCCTCCCGCTTCTTCAGCAGCTCAATGAAAAACGGAATGGCCAGCGGAGTCCGGAAATAGCGGTAGAGATCGAAGAACTGCTCCGTCAGATCGAGCATTGCGTCTTCGCGCTCGCCGGCGAGCATCCTCTTCATCGCGGCCAGCGTCTCCTCCGGACGGGCGATGAGCGTTTGTATCAGGCGTTGGTCAAACCCGATGAGGCCCTTCTCTGCTTCCATCAGCAGCGCGGCGGCCGGTGTGTTTTCGAATTGAGCGGGGAGTGTCGGCATATGCATAAAAAAAGGGGACACACCTGGGTGTGCCCCCTTCCGTTCCTTGGCCCAGTGGTTTACTGAGCGGCTTCGTCTTTGTTGACCACGAGCGTGACTTCGGCCACGACATCGCGATAGAGCTTGATCCCGACCTTGTGCTCGCCGAGCGTCTTGATCGGGGCGTCCAAGAGGATCTTCTTCCGATCGACATTGTAGCCCTGCTTCTCGAGCATATCAGCGATGTCCTTGGAGGTGACGGAGCCGAACAACTGATCGGCTTCGCCGGCCTTCTGGACACTGACGAGCGTGACGCCGGACATGAGCTTGGCAAGCTCTTCGGCCGATGTCTTTTCCACTGCATCGCGGCGCAGCGCCGCCTGGCGCTCCTGCTCCACGATCTTCACGTTGGCGGCGGTGGCGATGACAGCCTTCTTCGAAGGAATCAGGAAGTTGCGCGCATAGCCGTTGGCGACCTTGACCATCTGGCCGCGGGTGCCGAGCTTTTCGACGTCTTCACGAAGGATAATCTGCATGGCGCTTATCTCTCCCTATCGGAGCCACTGGCAAACGGCAGCAGGGCGATGTTGCGGGCCACCTTGATGGCCTCTGTGATCCGGCGCTGGTTGAGCGCGTTCAGTCCGGAGATGCGGCGGGGTACAATCTTGCCGCGCTCGGTGATGAACTGGCCCAGCAGGCGAGTGTCTTTGTAATCGATGTAGTCGATCTTCTCGATGCAGATCCGATCGACCTTCTTGCGACGGAAATACTGGCGCTTGCCGGTGGCGACGGCTTTGTCTCCGCCGGTAGGCCTCTGGGAAGCGGCGATGGGGCGACCACCCTTTTGTTCAGCCATGGTGTTCTATTCCTCCTCTTTCCTATTCCTGAGTCTCGGCAACGGGGACTTCGGCAACCGGAGCCGCGTCCGCCGTTTCCACAACGTCAAGCGCCGGAGCCGCCAGTACGGGCGCGCCGGGCGCCGGGGCGCCAGGAGTCGGACCGCCAGGGGCCGGTGCCGCGGGGAACATCGGCGAAGCCGGAATCGGAGAACGCTCCGTCGGCGCGGGTCGCCGCTTGGCGCGCTTCTCGCGCTGCTTGGTGCGCTTCTCCAGCTTCTTCAGCTTCTCGTCGATGCGCACCGTGATCCACTTGATCACCATGTCGTTGACGCGCATGCGGCGTTCCACTTCTTTCACGGCCGCCGCTTCCGCTCTGAACTGCACGAGAACATAGAAGCCCTCGCTGCGCTTGTCCACACGGTAGGCGAGCTTGCGCACGCCCCATTTGTCTGCCTTTTCAACCGTCCCGCC
>CAYVDY010000132.1:6880-10751 GCA_964450255.1 uncultured Candidatus Solibacter sp.
GCATCCTGGACCGGATGTCCCGGATCGATACCCAGCCTGAGCCGGGCAAACTCCTGCGTGCCCACGCAGCGGATGATGTCTTTCACACCGTTATGTCCGCCGGCGGAGCCCTTCGGCCGGACCCGCAACGACAACCACGGTAAATCCAGGTCATCGTAAATCACAATCAGGCGGTCCGGCTTCAACGAATACTTCTCAAGCAGCCCTTTGACTGACTGCCCGCTCAAATTCATAAAGGTCTGAGGCTTTGCCAGCAGCGCCGGCTTCCCTTCGACCATTCCCATGCCAACCTCCGCCCGGCATTCCAGGCGGCCCATCCGTACCGAGTGGCGCGCCGCCAGACGGTCGAGGGCCAGGAATCCGAGATTGTGCGGCGTCGATTCGTAGTCGGGGCCAGGATTGCCCAGCCCCACCACCAAAATCTCGGGTTCCGGCATGAGACAAGCGCGGCCAGAAGACTACTTCTTCTTCTTGGCGTCGCCCTCTTCTTCCTTCTTGCCCTTCTTGATCACCTCGGGCTCAGCTGCCTTTTCAGCATCGGCAACTTCAGCTCCGCCACGGGCCGCCACCACATGGCAGATGATGCGCTCGGGCAACCCTACCAGCTTCATCGAACCGGAAATCGGCACTTGGCCGGCGCGCAGCGATCCGCCCAGCATCATCTGGCTCACGTCAATGTCGAACTTCTCCGGAATCTCGTCCGGCAGGCACCACACTTCGATGTCGCGCGACAGGATCTCGAACAGGCCGCCCTGCGTCTTGACGCCCTTGGGGTCGCCAATCGGGTGTACCGGAATCCGGACGTTGCGCGGCTTCGTCATGTCGATCCGCAGAAGGTCAATGTGCAGCAGGTTGTTCTTGATCGGATCGTGCTGCCAATCCACCACCATCACCGGCGTGTTCTCCCCGCCGGCGATGTCGACATTGAAAATCGAGTTCACGCCCGTGGACGAAAACAGGATCTTGTTCACTTCCTTCGGGCTGACAGTCACGGAAACCGGGTCCTTACCCGCTCCGTACACCACTGCCGGGATCAGCTTCTGGACCCGCTGCCGCCGGGCCTCGTTCTTACCACGCGTGGTGCGGGTCTCGGCGGCGATGGTGATGTCCTTCCTCATGGTATGCTCCTATTGCTAAACAAACAAAGAACTTACAGACGTTTCCTCGTGAATGCTCTGAATTGCCCGCGCTAGTAGGCGGGCCACCGAGAGAACCCGGATCTTGCCGCACGCGGCGGCTTCCGGACGCAGAGGAATTGAGTCCGAAAATACAACTTCCTTCAAACGGGAATTCGTGATGCGCTCCACCGCGGGGCCCGAAAGCACGGCGTGCGTGGCACAGGCGCTGACGCTCTGCGCGCCGGCATTCAATAGCGCTTCCGTAGCCTTCACCAGCGTACCGGCGGTGTCGATCAGGTCATCGACGATGAGGCAATCCAAACCCTCCACCTCGCCGATGATGTTCATCACTTCGGTGACATTGGGTTGATCGCGGCGCTTGTCGATAATCGCCAGCGGGGCTTCCAGGCGCTTCGCAAAGGCGCGCGCGCGTTCCACGCCGCCGGCGTCCGGCGAGACCACCAGCAGGTTGCTGAGATCCACGTTGTTCCGGAAATGCTCGATCATCACTGGCGCGGAAAAAAGATGGTCCACTGGAACGTCAAAAAAGCCCTGTATCTGCGCGGCATGCAGGTCCAGTGTCAGCACACGGTCGGCCCCTGCGCTCTCCAGCATGGAGGCGACAACCTTGGCCGAGATCGGCACCCGCGAGCGGTCCTTCCGGTCCTGCCGCGCGTAGCCATAGCAAGGAATGACAGCCGTAATCCGGTCGCCCGACGCCAGCTTCAACGCGTCGATCATCAAAATCAATTCCAGCAGGTGGCGGTCCGCCGGCGTGGAAGTCGATTGAATGACGAAAACGTCGTTGCCACGCACGTTCTCTTCAATCTGAACCCAGATTTCGCCATCGGAGAAGCTCTTGACCGTGGCGCCGCCCAGTTCCACACCAAGTTCGCGCGCGATGGCCCGAGCCAACACAGGGTTGGAGTTACCCGCCAGGATTTTCAAGCGTTCTGGTCTCATCTCTCTCAATGGCCTTAGGCGTGCCGGCTTTGGGGCGGCCATGTGTTCTCGATTGCGTGCTCTTGCAGACTGCGCCATACACGCGCCCGAAACTGAGCGCGCGTCAACATTGCTGTCGAGAAAACTTTGAGAGGCTCCGTGCGAAGCTTCGGAAGGGCTCCCTGAAGATTGACCCGGTCCGGAAACACCCCGAAGAGTGCTGCCCCACTGCCGGAGAGCCGTGCAGGCTGGGCCCCGAGTCGCTCGAGCTTTCTCCGCCAGACCCCCAACTCCGGATGAAGCTGAAAGACCGGCGTCTCGAAGTCGTTCTCCGCGTCAGACGCACGAAACGCCTGCCAGACAAACGACTGGAAAACATTCAGTTTAAAGCACTCCGGGGGGCTTGTCAAATCCGGCCGCCCCAGCGCCCGGTAGGCCGCCGGCGTGGAGACGTGAATCGGCGGCGCCAGCACCACCACAGGCAGCGGTTTAGGCTCCGGCAGGGGGTACAGCTCCTCACCGCGGCCCAGCCCCAGCGCCGCGCCACCCACCAGGAAAAACGGTACGTCGCTGCCCAGCGCGGCGCCCATCCGCATCAGCGCCGGCAACTCCGTATTGCGCCCCGTCAGCGCCCCCAGCGCCAGCAGCACCGTCGCCGCGTCAGACGACCCGCCGCCCAGTCCGCCGCCCATCGGAATCCGCTTCCGCAGCCTCATGCGCAGCACGCCGCGCACCTTCCGCTCCTCAAAGAACAGCCGTGCCGCGCGCGTCACCAGGTTATCCTCGATGCCCAGCGCGTCATCCAGCTCGATCGAGGTCTTCCGGCCGGGCGTGAACTCGAAGTGCAGCTCATCCGCCAGCCCGATGGTCTGGAACACGGTGCGAATCTCGTGGAAGCCGTCCGGGCGCTTGCCCAGCACCTTCAGGCTGAGATTCACCTTGGCGTGAGCGCGCATCGTGGCGCAGCGCGGTTCCACCTTAGTAATGCAGGACCGAGAACAGGTCCCTGCCCGCCAGCTTCTCGCGCCCGTTCAGGAAATCCAGCTCGATCAGAAATCCCAACCCCAGCAGCTCCCCGCCGCACTTCTCCACCAGCTGCGCGACGGCCGCAGCCGTCCCACCCGTGGCCAGCACGTCGTCGATGATCAGCACCCTCTGCCCCGGCGCGATCGCGTCCTGGTGCATCTGGAGCTTATCGGTGCCGTATTCCAGCGCGTACTCCACGCTCACTGTGGCGGCCGGCAGCTTGCCCGGCTTGCGCACCGGCACGAAACCCGCGCCCAGCGCGTAGGCCATCGCCGGAGCGAAGAAGAAGCCCCGCGCCTCCACGCCCACCACGACGTCGATCTGCGTCCCCTGGTAGTGCGCCGTCATGGCGTCAATCGTGGCGCGCCACCCCTTGGGGTCCTTGAGCAGCGTGGTGATGTCGTAAAAGTTGATGCCGGGCTTGGGAAAATCCGGGACTTCACGAATGAGGGACTTTAGGTCAGGCATAATCTATTGGTAAGGGGTTGCTAGCGGATGGAAAACCCATTCGATTGTAGCAAAGCGGCCTCCTGCTGCTCGACCCCGCGCACCTCGCCGAATCGCGGCCCCTGGTGCAGATAGCCTGCAAACGCATCCAACTGCGCGGCCGTCCCGCATGCCAGGGCCTCCACCGTCCCGTCATCCCGATTGCGCACCCAACCCGTCACACCCAGCTCCAGCGCCCGGTCGCGGGCATAGTAGCGATACCCCACTCCCTGCACGCGTCCGCGCACAACATACCGGCGAGCCATCCGTTCCGTTTTGGACATGGTACATTCATTATC
>CAYVDY010000132.1:10761-13580 GCA_964450255.1 uncultured Candidatus Solibacter sp.
CATTATCCGTACGATGCTTCATCCCCTCCAAGCCATTCCGCCCGCGCTCCGCTCCAGATTGCTGCGCGCCGCCATCTATCTCGCGCTCGCCGCCAGCCTCGCCATGCTATGGATCGGCTGGCCCCTGCGAAACGCCGCAGCCCCGCTCGGCATCGCCAGCCTGGAACTCGCGCCCGACGGCGCCGCCAGCGCAACCATCATCGACGCCTGGAAACAGCAGCACGCCGCCATCCGCATGGATAACGACGTGTCCACATTCATCCAGAACGTGCCCCGCGGCCTGGACGAGCTCGCCGCCACCGTGACAATTCTCGGCTACGGTTACGCACTGATCTACTGCCTGGCCCTGAGCATGGTCTGCGTCTGGCTGGGCTCGCCGCGCCTCGGCGCCATACTTGGCTGGCTGATCTGGCTGGGCGGCCTGCTCGACGCCATCGAAAACACCCTGCTGCTGCGGACTCTCTTCGGCGACCCCGGCGGCACACTGCCCGAAATCACCCACCTGTTCGCCTGGGCCAAGTTCGCAACCATCGCCGTGTGCCTCGCCTATGCCGTGCGCGCCGTCTGGCGGCAGAGACGCCGGCCGGCGGTACGATAGAATCTGGACAATCCTATGCCCTTCCCCATCCACCGCCCCCGCCGGCTGCGTTCGTCTGAGCCGATGCGCCGCCTGGTGCGCGAAACCAGCCTGGAACCTACCGATTTCATCCTGCCGCTCTTCGCCGTCGAAGGCGAAGGTATCCGCAAAGAGATCAGCTCCATGCCCGGCAATCATCAGCTCTCCATCGACGAGTTGTTGAAGGAGTGCGCGGAGTGCCGCGGCCTGGGCATCGGCGGCGTCATTCTCTTCGGAATCCCGTCGCACAAGGACGAGGAGGCAACCGGCGGCTACGATCCGGAAGGCATCGTCCAGCGCGCCGTCCGGGCCATCAAGCAGGAGGTCCCCGGCCTGCTGGTAATGACCGACGTCTGCAACTGCGAATACACCAGTCACGGCCACTGCGGCAAGATCATCGAGGGCGATGTGGACAACGACATCACGCTCAGTTGGCTGGCCGCCGCGGCAGTCTCTCACGCCGAAGCCGGAGCCGACATCGTGGCGCCCTCCGACATGATGGATGGCCGTGTGGGCGCAATCAGGCAGGCTCTCGACGACGCGGGCTTCCCCAAGGTGCCCATCCTCAGCTATGCGGCCAAATACGCCAGTGGCTTCTACGGCCCGTTCCGCGAAGCCGCCGAATCTGCCCCCGCCTTCGGCGACCGCCGCAGCTACCAGATGGACCCGCCCAACTGGCGCGAGGCGATGAGGGAAATGGAGCTGGATCTGGAAGAAGGCGCCGACATGCTGATGGTCAAGCCGGCCTTGGCGTATCTCGACATCATCCGCCAGGCCCGCGACCGCTTCGATGTCCCCATCGCCGCCTACCAGGTGTCCGGCGAGTTCAGCATGATCATGGCAGCGGCACGCAACGGCTGGATCGACAAGGACCGCATCATGATGGAGACGCTGGTTTCCATCCGTCGCGCCGGAGCCGACTTCATCCTCACTTACTTCGCGAGAGACGCGGCCCGCTTGTTGGGATAGCACATACCAAAGAAAACCGCCCTGACCCGAAGGCCAGGGCGGTTTCGTTGTAAGACTCGATCGTGAACTAGGCCTTCTTGCGCCGCGAGATCAGGCCGAGAGCCGCGAGGCCCAGACCCATCATCGCGTACGTGCCGGGCTCGGGAACCGTGGACTGCAGGAAACGATCCGTGAAGGAGGTCGTCTGACCGTTGTTCAACGTGATGAATTCCTTGACCAGGATCCACTGCACACCGGTGATCGGGTTGCTGACGAAGTTACCAGGGGTCGACAGCGCGGGCGTAGGGATCTGGTTCCCCTGATTGTCGTAGATCATCTTCTGGATCAGCACGGTGCCACCCGGGGCCGTACCACCGTTCTGGGAAACGCCCACGTTCGTGATGTACTTGTTCGGGAAATTGGCCACGTCCACAGAGATGGAGTACTGAATGCCCCACACGTTGTTGACGCCAGGCGTGTTGTTCCTCAACGCGTTACCAGTGTTGTCCTGGACGAAGTCGATGAAGTGGACATCGGTGAACGGCTCAGTGATGTTCACCTGCCACGCGCTCGGAATCGCCTGAACCCCAACCGGGATCGCCGGATTGATGTTCGAGAAATCCGCCCAAATTTTGTCGCTGGTGATGCAGCCGGTGCTGCCGTATGCCTTCATGCTGGCAACCGTCTCCTGGATCGGTGCCTGACGCGTCCCGCCGCACGGGGGAAGCGTCGCCGCCGACAACGTGCCCAGCGTCAGAATCATCCCAAATATCGTTTTTTTCAAATCAGTCTCCTCCTCGGAATCCAAACAATAGTCAGCACACGCGTGTATCTGTGCTCCTTGTGATCTTACGGTCATCCCGGGTCATTGTCAATACTTCATTTTTCGGTTTCGGACAACCCCCCTTGCCTCCAATATAGTCCCATCGCGACGGGGTACCGCCAATCTACCGGATGGTGGCGCAAAGTACCAGTATTTCAACATCTCCGGAACGGAACTGCCCCCCGGACACGACCGGTCCGCCAATGCACCTGCGTTCGTAACTATCAAAAGATAGCCTTCCGGAAGGTGTAACTCGGCACTCCATCAGCCTGCCCGGGAGCCGCTCGGCTGAACATCCTGGCACGCCGAACCATCCCCGGCCCGCCTATGATAGAGTGGTGGGTCTTTCTATAGGAGCCTTATGCCAAAAACACACAAACCCACCGAACTGGCGGGCATTTGCCGTCAGGTCCGGCGCCCCCCCCTTACCAA
>CAYVDY010000133.1:0-13490 GCA_964450255.1 uncultured Candidatus Solibacter sp.
TGTCCTCGCGGCCGTGGACACGCTGATCGCCCTCACCTCGCAACGCCACTACCGGCCGGCGCTAAGTCTGGAAAAGGCGATCGAGGTGGTTCGGCAGGAGTCAGGCCGCGGGCTGGACCCAATGGTAGTGGAGGCGCTGAGCCAGACCTTCCGATCATTGGATCAGGAGGCCCGGACGACCGTGAATTCTGCCCGGTCCGCCGCCGACGATACCCCTACAGGTGGGGACGCGGCACCTGAAACCGCGGAACCGCCGGCCTTTCTCGCTACCATTGCAGCCGCCCGCCGCGAGGAACAGAGCCTGTTGGAGTTCACCCAGATCCTCGGCAGTTCGCTGAACCTGCAAGAGACACTCACTGCCATCGCCCGCCGCTTCCGCCGTCAAATACCGTTCGATACCATGGTGCTCTACCTCGTCCGCGACAGAAAGTTGAGTTCCGTCTTCATTGAGGGCGAGAACTTCACACTCTTCAATGACCTGACGATGGCCATGGGCGAAGGCCTCAGCGGGAAGGTCGCGCTCAGCAGCAAACCGGCGCTGAACGCCGACCCCGCCGCCGAACCGGCATCGAGCCGCAATCCGGAGAAGATGGCTCGCCTTCGCTCGGCCCTTTCCGTGCCGCTCGACTGACCCAACGGCGTCTCTGGCGTGTTGACGTTCTACTCCGAACGTCGGAACGCCTTCTCCACGTCTCAGCTCGGCCTCTTGCTGGCGATTGGTCCAAAACTGGCAATGACCGTGGAGAACTCAATCCGCTTCCGTGAGGCTGAGAATCAGGCATCCTACGATTACCTGACGGGCCTGCCGAATGCCGGGTCGCTCTTCCTTCATCTGCAGAGCGAGTTGGCGCGGGCAGCCCGGAACAGTGCGAGACTGGCCGTTTTGGTGTGCGATTTGGACGGTTTCAAGCAGGTCAATGACCGTTTCGGACATCTCACCGGCAATAAGCTGCTCCAGGCCGTGGGGCACGGACTCAAGGACAACTGCCGCGAATACGACTTTGTGGCCCGGATGGGCGGCGACGAATTTGTGGTCATCCTGCCCGGCGCATCAGAGGAGGCAGTGCGCCTTCGCCGCCGTCGGCTTGGCATGGTTGTGGAGGCAGCGGGGGTCGGATTGTGCGAGGAGATGGTGGTCACCTTGAGCATGGGTATCGCTTACTTCCCCGACGACGGCCGCACCGCCGAGGAGTTGCTGGCGAACGCCGACACAAAGATGTACGAGGACAAATCGATGCGCAAGTCCTTGCGCGCCTCGATGACCGCCAACACGGCGCATCTGTGGAGTTCCCCGTCCGCCGACTAGCCTAGACTGTCAGTATGGCTGGATCTGAGAGACTCATCACCGGCGCCGACGGCAAGTCCCGCTGCTGGTGGTGCGGCAACGCTCCCGACTACGTGGCGTACCACGACGAGGAATGGGGCTTCCCCGTCACCAGCGACCACCGTCTGTTTGAGAAGCTATGCCTGGAGGGTTTTCAGGCCGGGCTTAGCTGGCTGACCATCCTGCGGAAACGCGAAGGATTCCGGCGTGCCTTCCTGGGCTTCGACTTCAATAGAGTGGCGCAGTTTACCCACGATGACGTCGAGCGGATCGTGCTGGACGCCTCCATCGTCCGGCACCGGGGCAAGATCCTCTCTACGATCAACAATGCGCGGCGCGCCATCGAGACGGTGAGCGAATTCGGGTCGCTTTCCACCTTCCTTTGGAGCTTTGAAGGCCAGGATGCCAAAGCGCTGGCGAGCGTGCTGAATAAGCGCGGCTGGACCTTCGTCGGCCCCACCACAGTTTACGCGTTCATGCAGGCCATGGGCATGGTCAACGACCATCTGGAAGGCTGCCACGTGCGCGACGCCGTTCTGGCCGCTCGCACCCATGTAAAGTAGCAGCAGAGGTTTTTCATGCGCAGTTGGATTCTGGCCTTCGCCTGCCTCGCACTTCCGGCCTTTTCACAGGACCCGGAGATGAAGTGGGGCGACTCTTCGCGGCTCGGCCGCCCGTTCGCCAAAGACCCGTCCGTCATCAAATTCGGCGGCCGCTACCTGATGTACTTCTCGCTGCCAGGCGCTGCGGATAGCCCGACAGGCTGGTCCGTCGGCATCGCGGAGAGCAGGGACCTGAAGAACTGGACGCGCATCGCTGAAGTGGCTCCGGCAGCGGAGTACGAGAAGAAGGGCTTGGCCGCGCCACAGGCATTGGTTGTGGACGGCAAGGTCCATCTCTTTTACCAGACTTACGGAAACGGCCCAAAAGACTCGATCTGCCACGCCGTTTCAGCGGACGGACTACGCTTCACGCGCGACGCCACCAATCCCATTTGGCATCCCACTGGCGCCTGGACCGCGGGCCGCGCCATCGATGCCGAGGTGGTGGAGTTCCAGGATAAGTGGTTCCTCTACGCCGCCACGCGCGATCCCGGAATGAAGATCCAGATGCTCACCGGCGCGTGGGCGCCCAAGGCCAGAGGATTCTCACGCGACGCCTGGACGCAGATCGGCGACGGCCCGCTGCTGAAGCCGGAGCTGCCGTGGGAACAGGACTGCATCGAGGCGCCCAGCGTGGTGCGGCGGGGCGACGAACTGGTAATGTTCTACGCCGGCGCCTACAACAACGCGCCACAGCAGATCGGTGTCGCCACCAGCCGGGACGGCATGCATTGGACGCGCGCGAGCCAGGAACCGTTCTTAAGAACCGGCGCGCCCGGCACGTGGAATGAGAGCGAATCGGGCCACCCTGGCATCTTCACGGACGACGACGGCCAGTCCTATCTCTTCTTCCAAGGCAACAACGACAAGGGCAAGACTTGGTATCTCTCCTATGTGCGCATCGGATGGAAAGGCAATCAGCCGCTGATTCGGCCCCGAATTCTGGGCGTCGCGCACATCGCCATTTTTACCAGGGATATTGAGGCCGCGCGCCGTTTCTACACCGGGCTGCTGGGCTACCAGGAAGCCTTCGACCTGAAGAACGCGAATGGCTCGCTCTCGCTGACGTTTTTCAAGATCAACGAACGTCAATACATCGAAGTTTTCCCGGAGAGAGAGGCCAACAGCGACCGTCTGAACCACATTGCGCTGGAAGTGGACAACGCAGAGGCGATGCGCGCGATGCTCGCCGCCTACGGCCACAAGGTCCCCGCCAGCGTGCCGAAGGGCCGCACGAAAAACTCCAACTTTACGGTGAAGGACCCGGACGGCCACAACGTGGAGATCGTCCAGTACGAGCCGGACAGTGCCAGTTCGCTGGCGCGCGGTAAGTTCGTGCCCGCCGGGCGGATCAGCAATCGTCTGGCTCATGTCGGCATCATCTCGCTGGGTCTGGACAGGTCGCTGGCGTTCTACCGCGATCTGTTGGGCTTTCAGGAAACCTGGCGCGGCAGCCGCGACGGCAAGGTCTTGAACTGGGTCAACCTGAAGGTGCCGGACGGCGAGGACTACATCGAGCTGATGCTCGAAAAGGAATGGCCCGCGGCCACGAAGCGAGGCGCCGCGCATCACCTCTGCCTGTTCGTGGACGACATCGCGAAAGCAAAGGTGGAACTCGAAGCCCGGCCGGCGATGAAGGGCTACACGCGGCCGGTCGAAATCCGCACGGGGATCAACCGCCGGCGGCAGCTGAATCTCT
Source organism: uncultured Candidatus Solibacter sp. (assembly GCA_964450255.1). Classification (GTDB taxonomy): domain Bacteria; phylum Acidobacteriota; class Terriglobia; order Bryobacterales; family Bryobacteraceae; genus Paludibaculum. The sequence goes on from CAYVDY010000133.1 coordinate 3,626, forward strand.
ATGACCCGGACGGCACCCGCAGCGAACTGATGGAGCCCCACACGGTGGATGGTGTTCCTACGCCGTCTTCTCAGGCCCCGGCGCCGAATGCGTCCACTGGCGCCGCATCGCTGCGTCCGGTGGAGTTGCGTTGCGAATACCGAGCCAATCCGCTCGGCATCGACGAGACGCAGCCGCGGCTATCGTGGATTGTCGCGGCCACAGACACCAAAGCACGCGGGTTGAAACAATCGGCTTACCGGATTCTGGCGTCGTCCACGCCATCCGGGCAGGGCGACCTCTGGGATTCCGGACGCACGCCGAGCGCGCAGAGCACACTGGTCCCCTACGCCGGCAAACCGCTCACGTCGGGCCAGCCGGTATATTGGCGTGTGCAGGTCTGGGACCAGGGCGGAGCGGCATCGACTTGGAGCGAGCCCGCGCACTGGTCGATGGGGCTGCTGAAAGCCGAAGACTGGAAGGGCAAATGGATCGGCCTGGACCACACCGGAACGTGGCGCAATCCGCAGAGCCCATTCCAGCAAATCACCGGAGCGCGCTGGATCTGGTTTGACGAAGGCGACCCGGCCAAACAGGCGCCGGCGGCCGTGCGCTGGTTTCGGACGAAGGTCACGTTGCCAGCCGATCGCACCCTGCAACACGCAAGGTTCGTGCTCGGCGCAGACAATGAGTTCAGTTTGCAGGTGAACGGCGTCCCGGCCGGACGCGGCATCTACTCGGTTCTGCCCAAGGTGCTGGATTTGACAACGGCACTGAAGCCGGGCGAGAACACCCTGCTGGTACGCGCGCGAAATGCGAAGAACGACCCCGCGGGCCTGATCGGGGGGCTGAGTCTGGTCTTCACGCAAGGCGAGCCCATCACGTCCGCCACCGGCGCAGCGTGGCAGGCCGCGCAAAGTGAGAACGGCCCGTGGAGCGCGGCGAAGGACCTCGGCCCGTACGGCATGGCGCCGTGGGGTGATGTGGGGTTCAAAGAGGAGCACGCACTGCCGGCGCGTATGCTCCGTAAGGAGTTCACGGCCGCCGCGGGCCTGATCCGCGCCACCGCCTATGTCAGCGGACTCGGCCTTTACGAGATGGAGTTGAACGGGACCAGGGTGGGCGATCACGTTTTGTCGCCCGGCCTCACCGACTACGACAAGCGTGCGCTGTACGTCACGCACGAGATCACGAAGCAGATCGCAGCCGGGCGCAACGCCGTGGGCGTCTGGTTGGGCAATGGCCGATTCTGGTCCCCCCGCGAGGCCGTCGTCCCGACGAAGACGCTTACCTACGGAGCGCCGCGGTTGCGTCTCCAGATCGAACTGGAATATGCCGGCGGACGCCGTGAGACCATCGCGACGGACGAGACCTGGAGACTCACTGCCACCGGCCCGCTCAGCGCCAACAATGAATACGACGGCGAGGAGTACGACGCGCGACTGGAGCCGGCGGGCTGGTCGCGCCCTGGATTCGACGATAGCGGATGGCAGTCGGCTGCTGTTCTCGACGCGCCCAAGGGTGGATTAACGTCGCAGATGGCTGAACCGCTGCGCGTCACCGAGACGCTCTCGCCGTACACGATCACGGCGCTGCGTCCCGGCGTCACCATTATCGACATGGGCCAGAACATGGTGGGCTGGGTGCGCCTGCAATTCGACGGTCCGCGCGGCACGCAGGTTACCATTCGCCACGCCGAGACGCTCAAACCGGACGGCTCGCTGTATCTCGACAATTTGCGCTCGGCCCGGGCCACCAACCTGTACACCCTCAAGGGCGGCGGCGCGGAATCGTGGGAGCCGCGTTTCACCTATCACGGCTTCCGCTACGTCGAAGTCACTAACTACCCCGGCACTCTGACGGCGGATCAGATCGAGGGCCGCGTGGTGCATGACGATATGGCGCGCGCCGGGGAATTTGAATCCTCCGACCCGCTGCTGAATCAGATCCACCGAAACATCTTCTGGGGCATTCGCGGCAACTATCGCAGCATCCCCACGGACTGCCCACAACGCGACGAGCGCCAGGGCTGGCTGGGCGACCGCAGCGTGGTCAGCCGCAGCGAGTCCTATCTCTACAACGTGGCCGCCTTCTACACGAAGTTTGTCGCCGACATCGCGGATGCCCAGCGGCCCACGGGCAGCATCCCGGACGTAGTGCCCAACTACTGGCCGATGTACAACGACGGCATCGTCTGGCCGAGCACGTTCATCCTCGGACCCGCGACGATTTACGAGCAGTACGGCGACGCCCGCGTGATCCAGCGCAACTACCCCGCCATGAAGAAGTGGATCGAATACATGCGCACGTTCCTGAAGGGCGGCATCATGCCGGAGAACACCTACGGCGCCTGGTGCGTCCCGCCGGAACAGCCGGGGCTGATCCACTCGCAGGATCCGGCGCGGCAGACGCAGGGCGCGCTACTCAGCACGGCCTACTATCACCACATGCTGAAGCTGATGAGCCAGTACGCCGCAATCGCCGGCAAGCCGGAGGATGCGAAAGACTACGGAGCACTAGCCGCGCGGACCAAGGCAGCGTTCCTTGCGAAGTACTTCAACGAGGGCGCGGCCAAGTTCGATAACGGTACCCAGACGTCAGCGATCCTGCCGCTGGCCTTCGACATGGTGCCCCATGCGAGCCGCACAGCGGTGTTTGACGGGCTCGTGAGCAAGATCGAGCATGAGAGCGGGAACCATGTGGGCGTCGGCCTGGTGGGCGCTCAGTGGCTCATGCGTACCCTTTCAGAGAACGGTCGCGCCGACCTGGCCTTCACCATCGCCACGCAGCAGTCCTACCCCGGATGGGGCTACATGGTGGGCAAGGGCGCCACCACGGTGTGGGAACTTTGGAACGGCGACACGGCCGATCCAGCCATGAATTCGGGCAACCACGTCATGCAGGTGGGCGACCTGGGAGTGTGGATGTACGAGTACCTGGCAGGCATTCGGCCCGACCCGGCGCAGCCTGGCTTCCGCCACTTTTTCATCAAGCCGGAGCCGGCGAAGGGTCTCACGTTTGCCAGGGCGGTTCATCGTTCACCCTATGGCGAGATCCGCAGCGAGTGGCGGCGGGCCGCCAACGGGCTGACCCTGGATGTCACGGTGCCGCCGAACACCACGGCTACAATCGAGGTCCCGGGCGCGGGAGCGGCCGAGGCGGGCGGATTGCGACCCGCATCGTCCGGCGGCAAGGTCACGCGGTTTGAGGCAGGTTCCGGCGTCTACTCGTTCAATGTGAAGTAATCAGACGCAGCCGGCGAGAAGCAGATAGAGGGGCTCCTCGTCCTGCGGGATGGGGAGCAGCATCTTCACTGAAGTCGGGTCGAATTTGCCAAGCCCGATCGAGCCCAGGCCGAGCGCGGTCGCCTGGAGACAGAAGTTCTGCCCGATGTGGCCGGCTTCCATCGCCGCCAGCCTCGGCCCGGCCTCTCCGAACTCTCGCAGCAACCGCCGATAGTAGCCTGTAAGCACCAACACCATCGCGGACTGGCCCACACACTGCTGATCGGCCGCGGCCTTTTCCAACCGGCGGCGCTTGTCGCCTCTCGCGAGCAGTGCAATCTCGTGCTGATCGGCGTCGTAGCTGTAGAAGCCCGCGGGCAGTCCATCGACGTTGGCGGCCACCAGATGGGCGCGGATCGGGAACACGGCTCCGGCGGAGGGCGCAGTCCGCAGGCCGGCGGGGTTGGTGATACCCATCGCGGCCCAGATGAGCTGGCTCACTTGCTTCAGTGTCATGGGCTGTTCGGTGTAGTCGCGCACGCTCCTGCGCTGCCGCAGGCAGACCTCCAGCGGCATCGTGCCTTCGCAGGAGGGCGCAGGCAGGGCGATGCGAAGCGAAGGCGAGATCCTGGCCCGCTGTCCACGGAGTTCGGCGGGTACGAGCGGTGGCGTATTGTGAGCGGGCAGCTTCATGAGAGTAAGATTAGGTTAACAAATTTTATTCCACATTTCCAGAACTTTTTGTCCTGTTTTGGCCGCGGCCTTACCCTAGCCTCGGACCGAGCCGCAATACACGCAGCCCGCCGTGCATGTCTCGCGGACTTCCACCTTGCTCAGCAGCGGCAGCGACGGCTTCAACTGGTCCCAGATCCAGACGGCGATCCGCTCGCTGGTGGGGTTTTCGAGGCCTGGGATGTCGTTCAGGTAGTAGTGATCCAGGCGCTGCAGCACAGGCCGGAATGCGGCCTTGATGTCGGCGAAATCCATCACCCAGCCTAGTTGCGGGTCCAAATCACCCTCAACAACGAGCCTCACATGGAACGAGTGCCCATGCAGCCGCGAGCATTTGTGCTCCAACGGCAGGTTGGGCAACCGGTGGGCGGCTTCGAACGTAAACTCCTTGAAGATTTCCATGTGGCAGGCAGGTACGCTTTAGGATAACATCGGCGCATGTCAGGACTCTCCCGCCGCGAAATCATACAGTTATCGGCACTTTCAGCCGCCGCACCCGCGTTGTCTGCCGCCCCGGCCGACCCGGGGATCTGGGTAGATCCCAAGCTCTTGAACCTGCCGCGCCGTCCGTGGCGCAAGGTCCATCTCGACTTTCACAACACCCCGCACATCCCCAGGATCGGGGAGAAGTTCAACGCGGACGAGTTCGGCGACACGCTACTGAAGGGCAATGTGGATTCCGTGGTGGTCTTCGCCAAAGACATGCACGGCTACTTCTACTACCCCTCGAAGTACGGTCCGGTGCATCCGGGCCTGAACTTCGATCTGCTGGGCGCGCAAGTAGAGGCGTGCCGCGCCCGCAAAATCGCCGTCTACGCATATCACTGCACCACTTGGGACAACTATCTGGCCGAGCATCATCCGGAGTGGCTGGTATTCAAGCGCGATCGCACGACTTATCTTCCGAAGTTCGACCAGACTCCGAGTTGGACGGCGCTGTGCATCGCGCAGGAGGGGTTCGTCAAGCTGATGGAGGCGCACACGCGCGAGTTCGTGTCACGGTATCCGATCGACGGAGCGTGGTACGACATGCCGTACCCGATTAACGGCGAGTGTTTCTGCGAGGAGTGCCTTTCGCAGTTGCGCGGGCGCGGTCTGGACCCGATGAGCAAGGAGGTGCAGCGGCGGCACAAGCAGGAGTTGGAGCGGACCTTCCTGCGCCGGCTGTACGAGGCGGTGCAGGCCGTACGGCCTGGCTGCCAGGTGGACTTCAACAATCAGGCGGCGTTCGGGTTGAAGGACCGGGCGCAGTGGATGGACAACATCGATCTGGAGGCGCTGCCTTCAGCCGCCCAGTGGGGCTACTATTTCTTCCCGCTGGTGACGAGGTACACGCGGACGTTCGGACTCAGCACGTACGGGATGACGGGACGCTTCAAGGCATCGTGGGCCGATTTCGGCGGACTGAAGCTGCCGGCCCAGCTCGACGTGGAGTGCGCCTCGATTGTGGCCAACGCGGCGCGCTGCGACATCGGCGATCAGATGCCGCCGAACGGGCGGCTGGACGCGGCGGTGTATCACGTGATCGGGAAGTCGTATGGACGGATCAAGGCTCTGGAGCCCTATCTGGAGGGGGCCGCACCGGTGTCGGAGGCGGCGATGCTGATTTCCGGCCTGCCGATCGACCGCGTGGGAGAGAGCCAGGATCTGGGCTTCGTAAAGCTGTTGACGGAGTGCCGGGTGCAGTTCGACTGCGTGGAGCCGGATGCGCCGTGGGAGCGCTACGGCTTGGTGATTCTGCCGGACCGCCTAGCTGTGGACTCGGCCTTGGCGGCACGCCTGCAGACCTTCACGGCAAAGGGCGGGGCGCTGTTGGTGGCCGACAAGGCGGGACTGCTGGCGGGCACCGAGAAATCCTGGCTGACATCCTATGGCTTCAGTGCCGACGGCGCCTCCAAGTTCAAGCCGGCGTATCTGGTACCCAAAGAGAACTTTACGGGCGACATTCCGGCGTATGAGTATGCGCTCTACGAGGGATCGCACCAGTATCGAGCCACGGCGCCGGCGCGCGTGGTGGCGCAGCTCGGCGAGCCACTGTTCCAGCGTTCGCCTGAGCGCTTCACGAGCCATGCGCAATCGCCATTGGACCACGCGACGGACTACGCGGCGGTGGCGATCAGCGGCCGCGTGGGGCTGTTCGCATACCCGCTGGGGCTGCATTACTTCTCGCAGGGCTATTGGATCGACCGGGCGGCGTTGAAGCATGTGCTGGCGTCGATCCTGCCGGGGCAACTGGTCACCAGCAACGCGCCGGTGAGCGCGGAGGTGACGGTGACGTATCAGACGAAGCCGAAGCCGCGCTACCTGGTACACATCGTGAACTGGTCGGCCAACCGGGGCACGCCGCGGCACCCCGTGTTCCATGAGGAACCGGTGGCGCTCACCGACATCACGGTGCGGCTGCGGCGGGCGGTGCAGGGCGCGACCGCTCGCGCGGTGGTTTCGGGACAGTCACTGGCCGTACGCCGCTCCGGAGGTGTAGTGGAGGTGACGGTGCCGCCAGTTCCGGTCCACGGGGTTCTGGTGTTCGACGCGGAGTGGCGCTGAAAACGCAGAATACCCCTGGAATTGGGCAAACGGGAGGCGTACACTTGGGGCCGAAAGGAGCCTTTCGATGGCGACCGACCGGTTTGAAGTTCGCATTCCGTTCACCCGATTTCTGATACTTGTCGTTCTCACCGTCGTGCCAATCTGTGCCGTCGGGCTTTTTGTGCTGAACCGCACGGAACAATCCGTTGACCGGACCATCGGCAACCACTTCCGGACGATTGCGCAGTCGGCGGCGGCGGAGGTTTCGCAGTTCATCAGCGACAGGATTGTGACCGTCGGCGCGCTGGCCGGCGATCCGACGATCGTGGACGCGGTGAAGGCCGCTAACGCCACCGTTGCGGGGCAGTCACCGGACGCCATCGCAGCGCGAATGGGCGACGTGGAGAAGAAGTGGAACACTCCGGCGGCGGAGCCCCTGGTTCGCGAGATGCTGAATTCCCGCGCGTCGCGGGCGCTGACACGTTGGCGGGATCACGACCGGCGTTTTCTGCGGATCACGCTGACTGATTCCCATGGCGGAGTGGTAGCGGCGACGCACAAGACCCTCGACTACATCCAGGCCGACGAGGACTTCTGGCAGGCCGTCTACGCCAGCGGACGCGGCGCGGTACACATCACCGACATGCTCTACGACGACGTGACGAAGTCTTATTACATTGGCTTGGGCGTGCCCGTGATGGAGGAGGGCACAAATACGTTCATCGGCGCGATTGACGCGCTGGTGGAGGTCTCCACCATTTTCCCGCTGGTCCACCGGGTGGCTATGGGCCCGGGATCGCGGACGATGATGGTGAAGCAGGACGGGACGATCATCTGCCTGGCGGGAACGCAGGCCGGAGGCGGTCGCGCGCCGACCATTGACCTTTCGATGGGCATGAAGTCCGAGGAATACCTGGCCGCGCAGGGCTGGTCCGGCGATCAACTGAACCGGCAGAAGGGCTATCTGGTGACGACGCTGCGCAATGGCGAGAACGTGCTGATCGGGTACGCCGACACAGGCCTGAAGCAGTCGTTCTCGAACCTCGCCTGGACTGTACTGGTGGCCCAGGACACGCGGGAGTCATTCGCGGCAACGCGCAGTGTGATGCGGCTGATCCTGTTCGCGGTGGGCGTGGGCCTGGCCATGGTGACGCTGCTGTTTGTGTACTTCATGCTGCACCGTCGGAAGGAGTACACGGACCTGAAGGCGGAGGAGGAACCGCGCGCCGAGGCCCGTAGCAGCGTGACCTCCGAGCGAACCCCGCAGTCAAAATGACGGGGAGTGGTCAGGATCCGCGGGAAGTTAGGCAGGCCGCAGTCTGAGCGCTTGGAGGTGTGGGAGCCAAGCCGATCCCCTGCCGCGCGAGTCCAGCAACCGGGGGACCTGTGCCTTTGCATAACACGTCGAGCGCCGCCGTCAGAAACTTCGCGGCGCGCAGCAAGATAAACGGTCGGAGCGTTTGGAATTGCGCAGTCACGCCACCGCGAGGCTTACGAAGGATCCCTGCAGCGAATGCTGGACCGCTGCACAGTCCTTGATATTGGCATCGAGACGGCGAGGCACACGAAGGCTCTCGACTGCGCGGAACGCGAGTGACGACAGCGAACACTGAGGGCGCAACAGCGGCTGTGGCTCACTGTCGGACGCGAAACACCGACTGGTTCCTCAGTGTCGATTGTGGATGTCTATGGGAAGTGTAGAGTCAACCAAGATGGCAGGGAATGTACGGTTTACGGCTGGTGTGGCTGGATGACTGGCTAAGTGGTCGTGGCTGTCAACAGACGTGTATTGAGACGTATAGACGCACTCTGGGCGCTGGTTCCTTTGCGCCAGGTGAGTCAAGGTGCGTTCGCTGGTGTGCCTCTATGGTTGTCATCGTGGGCCGAAGGTACGAGTGCCCACTGTGGATGAAAAGGCAGGAGGAGAAGGAACCTACTTCACTTCTGTAAATGTGAGTATCGAGTCTATCAGATCTTTTCGTATTCGGATCGATCTAAGTCTGACCTGAACAGCTGTTGTTTCGGACACTTCGTTGGAAAAGAAGTCGGTCGTTGGTATTCGGAAGGGCGCCTTCAATTGCGACAATGATGCCGCAGGTGAATTAGCTGTGGGTAGTAGAAGAACGAAGTCATCGGTTTCAAACGCCATGGTGACTGGGCCTACTCTACGAGTAATGATATCAGTCGGAAAGTTGAAGCTTTTGAATATATCGGACTGATCGACCTTTGTGACTAGCATGACGAGTTGTGGCTTGCCACCACTAAACGCGGTGGATAACGTCGGATAGACTGAGAGTGCATAGAGACAAACCAGCATAAGATGAAGAGGCGCGACAAATAGTGTCGGAATTAGCCGCAGAAGTCGTACGTCAAACTCTTTTACGTGAGAATGTTTTCGGCGAAGACGTGCATCACCGCTAAACACAAAGAAAGAAAATGTGCTACTGACAAGAGGCGTCAACGCCGCGATGAGATAGGTGCGTGACCAGTCATAGAAACGGCGTTCAGACATGAAAGCCGTTAATTGAATAGATAAAAATCCTGCTGCCAACGCGAACATTACCGCGAACACGATCCGAGGCGCCAAAGCAAGACCGTTTTTGAAGCGGGTTGACTTAAGAATCGTTGTTAAAGAAAATACAGGCAAATAGGCAGTACCTGTTATCACAAGCCACACAAACCCAGTCATTACATATTGAACTTGCCCTAGTCCAAAGTTAGAGATACCGAATCTGTTAAGATGAACGTTGACAATGAGAAGCCCGACCGCGTACGCCAGTGCCGAAATGGCAATTGTCAGCTTGGCCGCTGACTCAATGGCCTCTTTCGGTGTGTGCCCGAAGAGCAGGTATTTCGGGAATCTTGAAGTCGGCGGCGGCTCCGAACTGGCTTGATCTGGCTTCGGTACCTCGGATGGCTCGATAGTGGGCGGCTGAGGCGATTGAGTACCGTTGTCCATTCGCTGCGAAGTCTATCCAAGCCCCTGGCCTCCTGTCAATGAAATCCAGCTCTTGGTCGCAGGCTTCCGTTGGCGTGTGTCAGAGCGCAACTACGCGGCCATCCGGCTGGAGCTGAAGAGCGCGGGTAAGCTGATTCCGTCCAATGACTTGTGGATCGCCGCTCTCAGCCGGCAACATGCAATGCCAGTCATGAGCCGCGACTCGCATTTCGACTTTGTGGGCGGCTTGAGACGTCGAAGCTGGTAGCAATGCGGGCGGGTGGTTTCCGCGGAGAATCGGACACGGAAACTACCCGGCACACGAGGAAGAAGGCCGGAGCGTTGGGCCCCGGCCTTTTTCGTTTACGTTGCTGAAAAGCGGATTTACTCCGCTTCCCCAATAGGCTCGTCGATGTTCATGTCGAGGGCCTCGACGTGAAGTCCGCAGTCCCGGTGTCCGTGA
>CAYVDY010000134.1:0-13457 GCA_964450255.1 uncultured Candidatus Solibacter sp.
AGGGCGACCTCGAAGACCTCGCCGCCATCCTCAAGGGTGGCGCCGAGAAGATGATCGAGGCGGGCTGCGTTGTGCTGGGCGGCCACAGCGTCAACGACGACGAGATCAAGTTCGGCTACGCCGTCACCGGCACCGTGCATCCGGATCGAGTCTGGACCAACGCCGGCGCGCGGGTGGGCGACGTGCTGGTTCTGACCAAGCCCCTCGGCACCGGTGTGATTGCAACAGCCCTCAAGCGCGGCCTCGCCACTGAAGAGCATGTGGAAGCAGCCATCGCCTCCATGCTCAAGCTGAATCGTACCGAGGCCTCCGCCCACGGCTGTACCGACATCACAGGTTTCGGCTTGATGGGCCACGCCCGAGAGATGGCGATCGCCAGCAAGGTAAGTCTCGAAATCGACAGCGCCGCTCTGGAGTTCCTGCCCGGCGCCCTTGAGTATGCCGCGCAGGGCGCCGTCCCCGGCGGCCTCAACAACAACCGTGAGTTCGCCTCCTGCGCCGTCAGTATCGCCGGCGATCTCCGCCCCGAAGTCGAAGCCCTGCTCTACGATCCGCAGACCTCCGGCGGCCTCCTGCTTGCGCAGGACCCCGCCCACGCCACCGGCGTCATCATTGGCCGCGTGTTGGAGCGCGGCGACAGCCCCATCGTCGTCCTATGAAACACAACCCCATCATCGTCGCCCTCGATGTGCCGAACGCCACCGAGGCCCTCGCTCTTGTTGACCGCCTCGGCGCTTCCGTCGGCTTCTACAAGGTCGGCCTCGAACTCTTCACCGCCGAGGGCCCGCCCATCGTCACCGAACTGGTGGCTCGCGGCAAGCAGGTCTTCGTCGATCTGAAGATGTACGACATCGGCGAGACGGTGAAGCGCGCTGCCGCCCGCGTGGCAGCCCTGGGGGCCACTCTGCTCACCGTCCACGCCAGCCCCCAGGTCATCCGCGCCGCCAGGGAAGGCGCCTCCGGCACGCCGCTCAAGATCATCGCGGTCACCGTGCTGACCAGCTTCGATCAGTCCGATCTCGAAGATGTGGGCGTCACCGGCCGCACCGTCGCGCAGCAGGTGGAATGGCTGGCCCAGCGCGCCATCGACGCCGGCGCGGACGGCCTGGTCTGCTCTCCGCTAGAAGTCGCCCGGTTGCGGCAGCTGGCGGGTCCCGAGCGCATCCTGGTGACCCCAGGTGTCCGCTCCGCCGGCGCCGACGCCGGAGATCAGAAGCGCGTCGCCACGCCGGCCCAGGCCATGGCCGATGGTTCTACCTACCTCGTCGTCGGCCGCGAGATCACCCGCGCCGCCGACCCCTCCGCCGCAGCCGGCCGCATTCTCAACGACCTCTCCTGACGCACGAAGGGCGGAACCGTTGGGTCCCGCCCTTCGTGAATCCAACTACGCTGCGAGCTTAGAACTCGTAGCGCAGGCCGAACTGCATGACGCGCGGCTGAGTGAGCTGCGCGCCGTACCTACCGAACGTGCCGCCCACCGAGATGTCGAGCGACGCCGAGTTCACGTCGAACTTCGTAGTGTTCGTCAGGTTGAAAGTCTCCCAGCGGAACTGCAGGGAGTGCTTCTCGCTATACGGCATGATGAACCGCTTGGCGACGTTGAGGTCGATGTTGAAGATGCCGTCGCCGCGGAGTGCGTTGCGTGTTCCGATGCCGCCCGGCAGTTCGTAGTCGAAGGCAGCCATGGCAGCCTCGGGGTCGGCAAACATGTTGGCGCCGTGCTGCGTGGAAACCGGCTTGCCATTCCACAACGCCCAGTTGTTGTTGTTCCAGTTCGTCGGCCACACGCCCGTCTGGAAGACGCTGATCGGGAAGCCGCTGGACCAGCGCCACAGTCCGCTGAGCTGCCAGCCGCCGATCAGGGCGTCCACAAAGCCGTTCGAGCTGCCCGCATACTTCTTGCCCTTGCCGAAAGGCAGGTTGTACACGCCCATCATGTTGAACAGGTGCGTGTTGTCGTAGTCGGAGACGCCCGCCATCAGGCCGGGCTGCCAGGGGTTCCAAAGGACACCGGTGGAACTGCCCACGCGCTCGGTGTTGGAGCGCAGGTCCTGCGATTTCGACAAGGTGTAGTTCATCGAGATCTGGTCGCCGTTGGAGAAGTCCTTCCGGACGCTCAACTGTCCGCCGTGATAGCCGCCGCCGCCGACCGAGCTGAACACCGACAGATAGGAGAACTGGGGGTTGTAGAACGCGTACGGACCCAGATCAGAGCAGCGCGGACGGCTCGCCAGCGCACAGTTGCCCTGGCCGACGCCCGTGTCGAGTTGGTAGAGGGCATAGGTCCAATCCTGCGGATTGGCGTTGAAGCGGCCGTATGCCACCTGCGTCGCAGTTTGCGTGGCCGTCGCTGCCTTGCTGTACATATTTTCCCAGAACGGAACTTTCTGCACATTGGCCGTCGCCACGCCGGCGTTGACCTGCCGGGCCAGGATCGAGGCCGCCTCGAAGTAGGTCTGACCCGACTTCGGATCCTTCAAATCGGTCGGCATCGCCGCATCGCGCCGGATCAGTGACCGTCGCGATTGCCGGCCTACATAGGAGGCCTGCACGAACCAGCCGCGGCCGAAGTCGCGTCCAACGCTGAAGTTCATGTTCATGTTGTAGGGCGCCCTCAGCGTCTCATCCAGGCCGTTGGTGATAGCGAAGAGATTTGGGTACGTCGCCGGGAATGTTGCCGGCGGAGCCGCAGGCAGAAGGCCGGCGGGAATCTGATTGATCGCCGTGAAAGCCGGGGCTGTGTTCACGTTCAACACAGCCGCCGGATTGGTGAGGGCGTTCGAAAGCCCGAACGCAGTGGCATCGTAGCTGCGCATCAACCCGCTGCCGAACAGGTCGTAGAACATGCCCCAGCCGGCGCGGATGGAGGTCTTGCCTGGCCCGCCGAACAGAGCCTTGCTGATTCCGCCGGTGCCCTGCGGCGAATAGGCAAACGAGATGCGGGGAGCCCAGTTGTCTTTGTGGAAGCCGTACAGGTCGCGGCCGCCCATGCTCTTCGGAAGGAACGAAATCGTGCCCGCTCCCTGCTGCGACAAGCCCTGCTGGGCCAGGCCGCCGCGCGTGTCAAACCAGTCGCCGATCGGAATGCTCGGCGAAACCTGCTGGCCGTTCGCCTCGTAGATCGGCGGCATCAGCGAATAGCGCAAACCGGCCGTCATCGTCAAGGACTGGGTGATCTTCCACGTGTCCTGAACGTAGAACTCATACTCCTGGTTCTTGAAGTTCCGCTGAACGGCCGCGCCTTGCGGCAGTACCGTGCCGTCCACCAAATAGTTGTACTGTGCGTTGCCTTGCGTCACCAGACCCATCACGTTTGTGGCCGCGTACCGGAACAGCGTGTACTGGCTGCTGGGCAGGTCCGTGAACGGGCGTGTCAATTCCGCGCCGCTGTCCACCAGCCACGACGCATTCGCCGTCGCGGCGGAGAACGATGTGGCAAAGTTGTCGCGCCGGTTCTGGCTGAGCCGCACTACACCGCCAAACTGGATGTTGTGCGAGCCCTTGATCCAGTTCAGGTCTTCGCTGATAGTCTGTACAGGAATGATCGACACAAACCCGCGCGTCAGGCCGACGCTGTCTGATAGCCCGCGCAGCGAAACGGCGGCGAAATTCGCGATGCCCGTCGATTCGTTGCCTTGCCGTGTCAGGCCATAGCGGAAATTGCTGATCAGTGTCGGGCTGAATACGCTCGTCAACCCGGTCGCGAAACCCTTGTTGTTCGTGAGGTTCACGCCGTTTGACTGCTGGCCTGGAAACTGCGGAAGAGTCGCCTCGTTGTCGTTCTGCAGGTTGCCGCGAAAGAACATCGTGTGCTTCTCACTCAACATGTAGTCGAGCTTGGCGATGTAGGTGGACCACTTCAGCGGCGTCGGCGCCTTGAACCGGTAGCCAACCAGGTTCTGGCCGTCGCCCCTCGTGAAGTCGTTCGGCACCGGATAGCTCTTCAATACGTTCAGCGCCGCCTGATTGATGCCCCGGGGCGCAATCCTTGACGCGATGTCGGCCGGCGTTACAGTGGCCACCGAACCGTCCGCGCGAGTGTAGTGCAGGATGCCCTGCCGCATGTCCATCGAGGGCACGTCGCGCACCGTTGTGCCGTCCCTCGCGTCCCGCCGGCCCTCGTAGTTGCCGAACAGGAACAGCTTGTTCTTCTTGATCGGGCCGCCCAGCGATGCCCCGAAAATGTTGCGGATCAGCTTCGGCCGCTCCACACCCGAAAGGTTGTTGAAAAATCCGTTCGCCGTCGTCAGCGTGTTGCGGTGGAACTCATACATCGAACCGTGCAGGTCGTTGGTGCCGCCTTTCGTGACCAACACCACCTGCGCCCCCGAAGACCGGCCGCTGTCGGCGTTGGCGTTCAATGTGGTGACACGGAACTCCTGCACCGAATCCGGCGTCACGCGCAGAACCGACGTGAACGCATTCCGGTTCATCTGGTCGTTTACGTCCACGCCGTCCAGCGTGACGTTCGCCTGGTCGCTCTTGCCGCCGTTGACCGCGCCGTTGCGCGAATCCGTGTCGCCCTCGCTTGTGAATACCACGCCCGGCTGCAATGCCAGCAAGCCCACGATGTTGCGCGCGTTCAAAGGAAGCTGCACGATCGGCTTGTTTGAAATCGCGTTTCCTACCGAGGCGTCCACCGTGTTCAGATTCTCTGACTCGGCTACCACCGCGACCGTCTCCGTGATCTGGCCGACTTCCAGCTTGACGTTCAACGTCGCCGGGTTGTTGACCAGCAGCTTCAGCTCGTTTACGCTCGATGTGCGGAATCCGTTGGCCTTCACCATCACCCGGTAATTGCCCGGCGCCAATTGCAGTAACGCGTACGCGCCGGAAGCGTCCGACTTCACTGTGCGCTTGAATCCGGTATCGACATTCTCGATTTCAATCGCAGCCCCAGGGATCATCGCACCGGACGGATCCGATACGGTTCCACTGACTTGTGTGGTTGCCTGCGCAGCTGCTGTGAGGTGCAGTGCGAAGAGTAACAATACGACTAACGCTAACCTTTTCATTCGTTCTCCCTGAGATGAGGTAACCCTGACGGTCCGAGACTCTTCAACAAGCGGAACCGTGCGCTCCGCTGCCAGTCGATCTGGCCCCTTAACCGATATGCAATTTTTAACAACTATTGCATCGCCTGTCAATCAGTTTCGTTTATACAGTCGATCAGCTCTATCGATGCCTCTAATCTTGACTCAAGTTGTTGAATTGAGGCGTCTTGCACACCACTGGAACACCCCCTCGAGCCTCGGTGTCAATTCGGATATGCGACTCAGTTGCGTGTGCGGATCAGCCCTTTTCTTCGTCCTCTCCGCCTGTCGTCCCTTCACACAGCCCTCGGCCGCGGAAGAAGCGGCCCGTCTTCGCTCTTCCTATTCGGCGCACCGCGTAGCCTACCTGGAGTCCATCGAAGGCGAGAACGCGCTGGTACCCGCCACCCTACAGTGGCTGGACGGCCCGGCCAGCACGCAGTCCCGCTCGCTGCTTCGCTCCACCGCCTGCCAGTTCACGGACCGCTGGGCGCGCGTCTATTTCGGACCCCGCCACATGCAGGAGCAGATGCGTTCTGAGGTGTACGCAGCGGGTCCCGTTCAGGATGCCCATCGCCGCGTGATGGAACGGCTCCGCCAGCGCTACTTCCTGCTCCACGAGTACCAGCGCTACAGCCAGCGGGCGTGCGAAGCTCCGCCCGCTGGCTACAACGCACCCGGCCTTCCGCCCGGACTCGTGGAGTTCCGCAACCGCCTCCAGGTCCACACCAAGGCCGTCGATGAAATCACTCCGGTACTGGAATCGCTACCGCGCTGATCACCACAACGGACTGACCATCTGTCCGTTAATCCGGTCCAGGTCCGCCCGCAGTTCCGCCAGCATTGCCGGTTCGCTGGATGCCAGATTGCTCCGCTCCTCAAGATCCCTGCCGAGATGGAACAACTCGAAGTCGCCGCCCTGATCGTTTGGCCTCGTCTGCCTCACCAGCTTCCAGTCCCCTTTGCGTAGCGCAACTGAGTTTGCGTAGCGCCAGAACAGCGTCTCGTGCGGCGCAGTCCGGTCCTGACCCGTCAGCACAGGCAACAGGTTTACCCCGTCGTAATTCTGTCCACTCCGAACCGGCGCCCTCGCGGCCGCCAGCGCCGTGGGCAGCACGTCCAGCGAAAGCACAGGCTGGTGCAGAACCTGCCCGCCCGGAATCCGCCCCTTCCACTGAGCCACGAACGGCACCCGGATTCCACCCTCCCACAACTGTCCCTTCCCGCCCCGCAGGGGACGGTTGCTCGATGTCAATTCCGCCGTCGGCCCCCCGTTGTCGCTGAGAAAGAACACCAGCGTGTCTTCCTCCAGCCGGTGCTCGCGCAGGCGTTTCAGAATCGCGCCCACCCCGTCGTCCATCGAGGCGAGCATCGCCGCGAACAACTGTCTCTGTTCGTCGCCGATGTGATTGAACCGCTTCATCGCCTCTACCGGCGCCTGCATCGGACTGTGGATCGCGTTGAATGCCGTGTAGAGAAAGAACGGCCGCTCCCGGTTCCGGTCGATAAACTCCACCGATTCCCGCGCGATGGCGTCCGTCAGGTATTGCTTCTCCTCCACCGGTGCCCGGCCCCGCAGCAACGGATTGTTATCGTCATACGGTGGCTCGTTCGGGCGCAGCCGCGTCGTCATGCCGCGAAACGGAGGCGGCACATAGAAGTGCCCCTCGTGCAGGAATCCGAAGAACTCATCAAAGCCGCGGCGCTGCGGATGGAATCGCTCCGTTGCCCCCAGATGCCACTTTCCGCACAGCGCCGTGGCATAACCTGCGGCCTTTAGGGCGTCCGCTATCGTCGCCTCGGACAGCGGCAGCCCGATCGCGGCATCCAGATTGCGCGTCCCCACCACGTTTCGCTCATGCCCGAAGCGGGTCTGGTAGCGGCCCGTCAGCAGTCCGGCGCGGGATGGCGCGCAGTACGGAGCGCTCGCATAGCCCTGCGTGAACCGGACCCCATTGGACCCCAGCGAATCGATGTGCGGAGTCGGGATCTGCGCATTTCCCTGGCACCCCAGTTCGCCATAGCCAAGGTCGTCGGCGAGAATCACGACGATATTCGGTTGACGCCGGGGCCCCTGTGCGAACGTGCCCGCACTCGCGGCGGCAGTCAGAAAACTCCGTCTGCTGAGTTGAGTCATCGCACAGAGCTTATCAGGACTTGCGCCTGGGTCCTGCGGCCTCCAGCCCCTCCGGAATCCCCTCCTGGAGCGTCATCAGGTGGAAGTTCTCGATGAAGCGCGTGGCCAGAGTCTCGTACTTGATGTCGTACTCCTGGCGGCTGGGCCACGTGTTGGCGGGATCGAGGATGGACTCCGGCACGCCCGCGCATTGCCGGGGTACCTCCACGCCGAACACCGGGTCCTTCCAGAACTCCACGTCATCCAGACTGCCTTCCAGAGCCGCGTTGAGCAGAGCCCGCGTGTGCTGGATGGAGATGCGCTTGCCGATGCCGAACGGCCCTCCGGTCCAACCGGTGTTGACCATCCACACCCGCGCGCCGTGCTTCAGGATCTTGGCCTTCAGCATCTGCGCGTACTTGTAGGGGTGGTGGACCATGAACGGCGCCCCAAAGCACGCGCTGAACGTGATCTCCGGTTCCTTGCCGAGCCCGATCTCCGTCCCCGCGA
Organism: uncultured Candidatus Solibacter sp.; assembly: GCA_964450255.1. GTDB lineage: Bacteria > Acidobacteriota > Terriglobia > Bryobacterales > Bryobacteraceae > Paludibaculum. Next base: position 7,660 of record CAYVDY010000134.1, read on the forward strand.
TCTTGCTGGTATAGCCGCTCATGAAGTGGTACACGGCCTGATCCGGCGTCAGCCGCGCAATCGGCGGCAACACCCCGGATGCGTCGCACGTCAGGAACACGACGTTCTTCGGATGGCCCGAGCGCTTCTCCGGCAGCGCGTTGTCGATGTAGTGCAGCGGATACGCCGCCCGCGTGTTCTCGGTGAGCTTCTCGTCGTTCAGATCCAGCTTGCGCGTGCGCGGATCGAACACCACGTTCTCCAGAATCGTGCCGAACCTCCGCGTGCAGGCGAAGATCTGCGGCTCTGCCGAAGGAGACAGCCGGATCACCTTGGCGTAGCAGCCGTCCTCGAAGTTGAACACGCCGTTGTCGGACCAGCCGTGCTCGTCGTCGCCGATCAGATGGCGTTTCGGATCCGCCGAAAGCGTCGTCTTGCCCGTGCCCGAAAGCCCGAAGAAAATGGCCGCGTCCCCATCCGGCCCGACATTGGCGCTGCAGTGCATCGGCAGCACGCCATCAAAAGGCAGCAGGCCATTGAGCACGGTGAAGACCGTCTTCTTGATCTCGCCGCCATAACAGGTGCCGCCGATAATCGCCAGCCGCTGCGCCATGTTCAGGATGATGAACGTCTCCGTCCGCGTGGAATCGATCAGCGGACTCGCGTTGAAGCCCGGCGCGGCGATCACCGTGAACTCCGGGACGTGCTTCCGGTATTCGTCCAGGTTGCCCGGCTTCAGGAACATCGTCCGCGCGAACAGGCTATGCCACGCCTGCTCGGTGATGATCCGCACGGGCAGGCGGTAGTCCGGATCGGCGCCGCCGAAGCAGTCCTGCACGAAGACGTCCCGCCCCTGCAGATAGGCCTGCAGGCGGCACAGCAGCGTGTTGAAGCCTTCCGTATAGAACGGCCGGTTGTGCTGGCCCCACCAGATGTAGCTCTCTGACGATGGCTCCCGCACAACGTACTTATCCGCCGCGGCGCGCGCCGTGTGCTTGCCGGTGTGGACTACAAACGGGCCGTCACTACAGAGCCGGCCCTCCCCGCGGAAGATCGCCTCCTCATACAGCGCCGGCTCCGGCAGGTTCCAATACACCCGCCGCAGGTTCATCAAGCCGTGGTTCTGCAAGCCGTAGGCGCTGGCCGCCTGGCCCGCTTCTTTCATCGCCGGCGAAGGGATATCGGTGTAGATGTTCATCGCGGGTCTCCCTCACATCCAGTCGCGGACCAGGCGGCGGTCCCCAAGGTAGAGCTCATTGGGAGCCGTGGGATCCAGCGCCCAGCGAATGCGCTCCACGCCCTCGGTGATCTCCCGCGCCGTACCGCAGAAGCTGATCCGCAGATGGCCCTCCATGCCGAACTCCTTGCCCGGCACCGTGACCACGCGCACTTTCTCCAACAGGAACTCCGCCAGCCGCTGCGAGCTCTTCTCGTACGTGCTGAAATCCGGGAAACAATAGAACGCGCCCGCCGGCCGTGTCGCGCGGACCCCGGGGAACGCGCTCAGCCGGTCCATCAGGATATTGCGATTGTTCTCCAGCGTCAGCCGCAGGGCCTCAATGGAGCTCTGCACGCCGTTCAACGCTCCCACGGCCGCCCACTGCGAGGGCGTCGCCGGCCCGGACGTCTGCTGCGATTGAATCGTCGCCATCGCCCCGATCACCTCACGATTGCCCACCCCCCAGCCGATCCGGAACCCGGTCATCGCATACATCTTGGAGACGCAATTGATGACGATCAGCTTGGATTGCTCCAACTCCTCGCTCGAGAAGTCGTAGCAGTTGATGGGCGAACGGCCATCGAACACCAGCCGGTTGTACGTGTCGTCCATGATCAGCCACAGCGACTTCTTCGCCGCCAACTCCACCACGCCGCCGATGAAGTCACGCGAATACATCACGCCCGAAGGGTTGTTGGGGCTGTTGAGAATGATGGCCTTGGTGTAGCTGCCAATGGAGTCAGCAATCTCCTGCACAGTCGGGTGAAAACTTCCGTCCTCCGGCTTCACCACCACCGGCACGCCGCCCGCCAGTTTCACCATCTCCGGGTAGCTGACCCAGTACGGGGCAGGGAAGATCACCTCGTCCTTCGGGTCCAGAATGGCGATCAGCGCCGCCATGATCGATTGCTTCGCCCCGCACGACGCCACCACGTTCTCCGGCCGCACCTGCCGCCCGTAGTGGTCCTCCGTGTAGCGGATGATGGCCTTCTTGAGAGCCGGGATGCCGTCCGGCGGGGTGTACTTGATGTCGCCCGTGTTCAGTACCGCCGTGCAGCTCACGATCGCGTCGATGGGCGTTTTCGACTTGGGTTCGCCTCCACCCAGGTGAATCACCGGCTCGCCCTTCTCACGCAGCAGGGCAGCGGTCTGATTCAGCTTCAACGTGACCGATTCATGGATGGATCGCGCCATCTGGCTCAGGCTCATAACATCGACCTCCACCAGGCAAATTCCAGACTGGACTATCTGAATTAGATCTATCATGCATGGCTTGCCAGTCCGGATCAAGTGCTCTTGAAAGGAAATCGAATCTCCCGATTCTGCACTCCCTGGTAGATTCTGCGGTCGCGGAGTCATAGAATGGATCAAAATGTCACCGCAACCGCCGCGAGACCTGGGAGTCTGGCGCACACTCCGCTCTGCGGCTGTCCTGGCCGTGTCCGCCACAGCCATCCTCAGCGCTGCCGACGCCACGCCGACCTTCCGGCAATACTGCTACCAGTGCCACGGCAAGGGTGCGCAGATGGCGGGCCTCAGCCTGGAACGCCTGGCCGCGCAGGGCTCCATGGGCGTCAACTTCCGCCACTGGGAGAAGGTGGCAACCGCCCTGTCGGAAAAGAAGATGCCGCCCAAGGGGATGCCGCAGCCCACTGACGAACAGCGCACTGTCGCCGTCGCCTGGATCAAGTCCGAGCTGGCCGCCTACGCCAAGGCGCACGACGGCGATCCGGGCCGCGTCACCGTGCGCCGCCTCACCAGCGGCGAGTACGCCTACGCCATCGAGGACCTCACCGGACTCCAGCTCGAGACCGGCATCGACGCCTCCAGCGACTCAGCCGGCGGCGAAGGCTTTACCAACTTCGGCGACGTCCAGTTCATGCAGGACGCCAACCTGGAGCGCTACCTCCAGGCCGCCCGCCGCATCGCCGATCACTCCATCACCGGCGCCGGCCCGCTTCAGTTCTTCACAGACCCCGGCGAGACCGGCTTCGAAAGCTCTGCCATCACACGGATCCGCGATATCTACGCCGCCAACGGCTTCCGCACCGTCTCCGGCGAAGGCGGCAAGCCCTTCGGTCTCGACCAATACGGCAAGGCGTTTTACGTTGCGTGGCGCTATCAGCACCGAGCCGCGCTCGGCGAACCCGCCTCCGCCGTGGCCGGTCTCGCCAGCCGCGAGGGCGTCAGCCCCCGCCTAGCCCAGCACATCTGGACCACGCTCAATCAGCCGTCGCTGCTCTACCCCTCCTCCGAAGTGGCCGCCCGCTGGCGCAAACTCCCCTCGCCGGGCGCCGATATCAAGGCCGCCGCAACCGCCGCCCGGGCCGCCTGCGCGGACCTCCAGAAGTTCATGGTCACCTGGCCGAGTTGGCTCTTCGCCCGCGGCGACGTGGCCGCCGGCGGCGCCGGCGACGAGAGTCCCCTCGAATTCAGCAGCCGCACCCTCAACGCCGAACCGGTGCACCGCTTCGCCTTCATCCGCCGCGGGGCCGGGCCGCGCGCAGAGCCGCCCAAGGGCTCCGTGACCATGTACCTCAATGTCGTTCCGGTCGATCCCTACGCGACGGCAAAGACGATGATCGTCTGGCGCAATCCCACCGTGGGTATCCGGCCGCTGGCGCCTCCTCGCGCCGCCAACGAACCCGCCCCGCTGATCACCGCCGCCGAAGCCCAGGCCGCGCTCGAATCGCTCCGCAAGGGAAACGTCCCGCCCGGACCGCGCCAGTCCCTCCGCTCCGTGGTCAGCGAGGAGACCGCGAAGAAGCTCAAGTTCGGCGTCGGGCCTGACGGCATCGCCATCGGCCCCGACGACTTCGCCGCGCCCGCTTCGGTCTCCTTCGAGGTACCCATGCCGCAAGGCCGCTTCAGCATGGATTTCCAGGTGGACGCCGAGATCGCCGGCGACCGCGACCAGGTCCTCCGCGTCACGCTCTCCGATCGCGCCGAGGGCGGCGCTGCCCGCGGCACGCCCATCCGCGCTTTCCTCGGCGACATGAACAGCAAGGGCTATCGGGCGTTTCGCGACGGCGTGATGGAACTATCCACACTCCTGCCGCCCAACTCTCACGGCGAGCCCACCCCGGCCGACAAGGACCCAGTCCCCGATCCCTTCGACAACACCTACAACGTGCCGGAGCACGACGAGTTCGTGGTGAAGGTGAAGTACATCCGCGACGACCGGTTTGTCTACGATCACATTCTCGACGACGCCACCCGCAAGCGTCTGGACATGGCCTGGAGCGACCTCTATGCCTCCTTCGCCTACCACGACAACTACATGTCGCTGCTCGCGAAGAAGTACGGCGTCGATCTCAAAGGCAAGCGCATCGCCCAACTCACGACGGCGGACTTCGACGCCATGCCGCCGGAAGCCCAAAAGTACGCCCGCCCCCTGCGTGCTGAGTACGATTCGGTGATGGCCGCCCAGGCCGCCGCCCGCAAAACCCATCTCCAGGATTGCCTCCAGTTCGCCACCCGCGCCTGGCGCCGCCCGCTCACGGAACTCGAAAAGCAGAGCCTCCGTTCGTTCTACGACAGGACCATCACCGTGGAGGGCAGCCACTCCAAGGCCATCCAGGCCCTGCTTGCCCGCATCCTCGTCTCGCCTGCATTCCTCTACCGCGTGGAGCAACTGCCCGCCACGGCCGGAGTCCGCCCGCTCTCGAACTTCGAGATCGCCAGCCGCATGAGCTTCTTCCTCTGGTCCTCCATCCCCGACGACGAACTCCGCCGCGCCGCCACCGCTGGCGAGCTCGCGAATCCCCAGCAACTCCGGGCTCAGGTGCAGCGCATGTTGGCCGATCCCAAGGCCCGGCGCTTCTCCACCGAGTTCTTCGGCCAGTGGCTCGGCTTCTACCCCTTCGATCAACACCGCGGCGTCGATACCGGCCGCCTCCCCGAATTCACCAGCGAGCTGAAATCGGCGATGTACGACGAGGCTGTGTCCTTCTTCGAGCACGTCGTCCGCCGGCAGCGCCCGGTCAGCGATCTGCTCTTCGCTGACTACGCCTTCCTGAACAAGGACCTCGCCAAACACTACGGCGCGCCGAAGCCCGTCGCTTCCTCCGATCGCGTCGAGCTCGTCGAAGGAGCAAACGCCTTCCAGCGCGGCGGCCTTCTGCGCCTGGGCGCAATTCTCACCGCCACCTCCGCGCCTCTGCGCACCAGTCCAGTCAAACGCGGCGACTGACTCCTCCGCCGCATCCTCGGAACCCCCGTCCCGCCGCCGCCCGCCGACGCCGGCTCCCTCCCCGCCGACGACAAGAACTTCGGCGGCCTCTCTGTCCGCGCCAAGCTGGAATCGCATAAGCGCAACGCCACCTGTGCTGGCTGCCACACCCGCATCGATCCCCTCGGCTTCCCCCTGGAGCGCTACGACTCCATCGGCCGCCTGCGTCAGATCTACCCGGACGGCAAGCCCATCGAGGACTTCGGCACGCTCTCCGATAAGACGGAAGTCGCCGGCATCGACGGCTTGCTCAACTACCTCCGCGCCAAGGACGCTCGGGTCCGCCGCACACTCTCCGACAAGCTGATCGGCTACGCCCTCGGCCGCACCGTCATGGCCTCGGACCAGCCCCTGATCGATCGCATGGTC
>CAYVDY010000135.1:0-13412 GCA_964450255.1 uncultured Candidatus Solibacter sp.
CGCCCCGGTCTGAGGCGGAATCCTGCCGAAAGTACCGCGTGAGGGGTTCTGACTGATCTTCCAGAACACCTTGCGTTTCCAGGCGTGGCGGATCTGTGGGTTCGGAGACACAACCAACCCTTCGCTATCGCTCGGATCGAACGTGGGAGGGCCCTTTGGCGATTGGCCGGACAGGCAGCTAAGCAAACTGATGGCAAGCAGGATCCGCATGCAAGGAAACAAGCCTCCTTTTAATTCGGGGACGGTCTACTCAATCACTTAATTCCGCGGGTGAAGTCTACTCGATCCATAGCCATGAACTCCTGCACATGCGGGTGGCCGCACGCGTCGAGTCCGCTGACCGGCCCGAAGTAGATCACCTGGCCGTCGAACAGAAACACGACGCGGTCGGCCACGCGGCGCATCAGGTCCAGGTCGTGCGTGACTACGACAGAAGTCAGACCCAACTGCCGCTTAAGTCGCAACATCAGGGTCGCCATGTGGTCCGACATGATGGGATCCACCATGGTGGTTGGCTCGTCGTAAAGTATGCACTCCGGCTGCGCCGCCAACGCCCGCGCGATGGCCACGGCCCTCCGGTAGCCGGTGGAAAGGTCAGCCGGGTAGGCGTCTTCGAACTCGGCCAGGTCCACCATCTCCAGCAACCCGCGGACCACTTCGAGCTTGTTCGACTCGTCATAGTCCTCGCGCAGTTCCAGTGAAAACAGGATGTTCTCGCCCACAGTCAGCGAGTCAAACAGCGCGCCGCTCTGGAACACCATGGTCACCTTACGGCGAACCAACCGCAGTTCGGCCTCGGTGTAATCGGTGATGTCCTGATGAGCGACAATCACGCGGCCCGAGTCGGGTTTAAGGAATCCCATGACATGCCCGAGGCTGACGCTCTTGCCCACGCCGCTTCGCCCTATGATCGCCAGGGTCTCGCCTGGTGGTGCATGAAAATTGCAGTCGACTAAAACGGGGTAGTCGAACGTCTTATAGACGTGGCGGAACTCGATGTAATTCGGATAGCGGTCCTTCACCGGCTCCATGCGGCCCACTCCTCGTCTGTATTGACGTTGCGGACCAGCCCTTCGGCCGGCGCCTCGACACATTTAATTCGCAGCGCGCCCAGCACGCCGCGGACTGCAAACGCCCCTGCTTCCAATGCACGCTGCACGGCCGGCAGCGCCGCGGCGCCGTATACGGCGCAGAGCGGTTCTATGCGCCCGGCCATATCCATCGCCACCACTGCATCAACCTCCGGTCCGGCGACCGCCAGCAGTTCCTTCAGAAATGCCGCGGATACACCCGGCATATCGCAGGCCAGAACCAGGCTCCACTCCGCGCCGCCCTCGCGCAGCGCCGCTTCGATGCCGCTCAGCGGGCCGCAGCCCGCATATCTTTCTTCGATACAGGGAATCTCCAGATGACCATACCGCTCCGGCGCGCCCACCAGGCGCACCTCGCCCGCGGCCTCGCGCGCCTCTTCAGCCACCCATTCCACCAGTGTGCGCCCCCGGTACGGCAGCAGCGCTTTGTCGCGCCCCATCCGGGTGCTCCGGCCCCCGGTGAGCACGAATCCGCCTGTCCGCATGAGACAATCTTAGCAGCGGCTCCGGCCGTCCTGAGCGACGCCCTCAGGCGATTTGCCATTTGTATTCGCCGCCCGGGCCGTTATAATCAAGAAAACAAATTGATGAGAATCTGTTTCAGCATGATACTGGGCGCTTCGCTGTTGCACGCCGCGGAGCCTTCCACCCGTGTGACCAGCACGGTGCGGGCCGACACACGCACCGGCAGGTTGATCCGCACCACCGTGGTCTCCCCCAGAGTGATCCAGCCCAAGCTCATCAACGCATCGTCACCTTCGTCCGCCGAGGCTACGGGCGGCACCGTGAACGAGATCATCGACCAGACCGCTAAGGACCACAACGTGGATCCGCTGCTGGTCCACTCAGTCATCCGAGCGGAGAGCAACTACAATCCCAACGCCATCTCGCCGAAGGGCGCGGAGGGCCTGATGCAGTTGATCCCCGCCACCGCGCGCCGCTTCGGCGCGGCCGACAGCTTCGATGTGCGCGAGAATATCACCGCCGGCGTGAAATACCTGAAGTACCTGCAGGACATGTTCAAGGACGACCGCCTGGCGCTCGCTGCCTACAACGCCGGAGAAGGCGCCGTTATCAAGTACGGAAACGTCCCGCCCTATCGCGAAACTGAGAACTATGTCTACAAGGTCGGCAAAACCTACGGCGAGGCCCGCCGTAAACAACAGGCTGTAAAGGTCGCCACGATCGAGCCCACTGCAACCCCGCAGCCCGAACCGCTGCGCCATCTCGATGTTGCCACGGACGCCGAAGGCCGCATCATCCTGAGGACCCGTTAAGGAGACGTTCTGACCACTACCCGACACTGCTCCCTGCTCGGTCTCATAGCGCTCTGGAGCGTGTCGGCAGCCCCGCCTCCGCCTGCATCCGCGTCGGTCTTCGTCACATCGGTTCGCTTCTGGTCCCTGGGCAACACCACTCGAGTGGCAGTGGAACTCAGCGGCGAGGCCAAGTACAAGTTCGAAACACTCGCCAATCCGGACCGCCTCTTCATCGACATTTCCGATGCCCGCATGAAGCTGGGACCAAAGGCCATGCACGTCGTGAAGGTCGGCGACAAGCTCATCAGGCAAGTCCGCGTCGCACAGAAAGAACCGCAAGTGACGCGCATCGTGCTCGACCTGGAGGGCCGCTTCGAGCAGGACATTTCCCAGCTCTCCAGTCCTACCCGAATCATGATCGAGGTGCGCGCTCCAGGCTCCAAAGCGGTGGAGACCGTCGTCACGCAGAGCCGCACAGCAGTCGAGAAGATCCCCGAGACCCCGGTGCCCGCGCCCGCGCCAACGGTCAAACCTGAGCCGGTCAAGCCTGAGCCGGCCAAGCCTGAGCCGGCCAAGCCTGATCCGCTCAAAGTGGAGCCAGTCAAGGCAGAACCAGCGAAGGTGGAAACGGCCAGATTCGAACCGCCCCCGGCGAAGCCCTCGCCCGTGATCCCACCATCCTCCAACGAAGCCAACAATCCACCCACCCCAGCCCGCCCCAACGACTCGGGCAGCCGGTCTCTCATCCGCGCGCTCGGCCTCAAGTTGGGCAAGGTGGTACTCGACCCCGGCCATGGCGGCAATGACCATGGCACCACCGGACCCACCGGCCTCACCGAGAAGGAACTGGTCCTCGACATCACCCTGCGCCTCGGCTCGCTGATTGAACAGCGGCTCGGCAGCCAGGTGGTCTACACACGCTCCACCGATGTCTTCGTCCCTCTGGAGGAGCGCTCCACCATCGCCAACAGCAACCACGCTGACCTGTTTCTCTCCATCCACGCCAACTCGTCACCGCTGCGCAGCATCTCCGGCGCCGAGGTCTATTACCTGAACTTCACCAACTCGAAGGAAGCCATGGAAACAGCGGCCCGCGAGAACGCGTCGCACGGCAAGTCCATCTTTGAGCTACGCGAGTTGATTCAGAAGATCGCCCTGAAGGACAGGCTGGACGAGTCGCGGGAGTTCGCCGCCCGTCTGCAGTCATCGCTCGCTTCCACATGGACCAGGAACAGTCCCACCGAGCGTGACCGCGGATTGAAGACGGCGACCATGGTCGTCCGGATCGTGCCATCCTAGCCGTCCGTGCTGTCCAAACTCGGCTACATCAGCAATCCCCGGGACGAGACAATGTTGCAGAAACCGGAGCATCGCCAGCGCCACGCCGAAGCGCTGTTCAGCGGGATTCAGAGCTATGCGGCGACTCTGAGCCAGGTTCACACGGCTGCCGTACCCACCAAAGATTGATGAGCAGCAGCGCGGCGCCGACCGTGATCGCGCTGTCGGCCACGTTGAAGACAGGGAAGTGGCTGCGACCGAGGTAGAAGTCCAGAAAATCAGTCACGCTGCCGAAGACCACGCGGTCGTACAGGTTGCCCACGGCGCCGCCCAGCACCAGGCCGAGCGCCGCCCGCATCGTCCAATGCTCCGCTGCGGGAGTGCGGCACGCAGTCCACAGCATCCATCCCACCAGCCCCAGCACCGCCAGCGAGAACGCGATCAGCAGCTTGTTGCTGCCCGTCTCGGAGAAGAGTCCGAACGCGATGCCGTCGTTGCGCGTGTGGACGATCTGAAAGAGACCCGGTATCACGCGGTACACATCCCATGCCTCTACACGGGTCTCGATCAAGTGCTTGCTGGCACGGTCCAGCAGCGCCACCGCCGCCATCACCGCGAAGGGCCACCAGCGCTTCATAGTCAGCCGCCTACAATCTCGTGGACCGCCGCCGCGCAAGGGGCGCACACGGTGGGGAACACGGCGTCGCTGCCGACGTCCTGCGTGTACTTCCAGCAGCGCTCGCACTTGACGCCATCGGCGCGCAGCACGGTCACGGCCACGTCCAGATCCTCGGTCTCCGCCAGTTCCACTTGAGACGTGATGAACAATCCGGGCAATTCGGTCTGATACTTCGCCAACAGCGGATAGACGCTGGCAGGCGCAGCCACTCGCACCTTCGCTTCCAGAGGCGCGCCGATCAACTTCTCTGCGCGCGCCGTCTCCAGCGACTTCAGCACCACGCCGCGGACCTCCATCATCCGGTCCCAGTTCGCGCTCAGTTCGCCGTGCTCGGGCGGCAGGCCTTCCGTCAACTCGATACCGGCCGGAAGATCGGAAAGATGGACGCTCGAAGGCGCGCCGTCCGGACGCCGCATGTGCGTCCAGACCTCTTCCGTCGTAAATGCCAGCAGCGGAGCGGCCAGGCGCACCAGCGCATGGTTCACGCGATAGAGCGCCGTCTGCGCACTGCGCCGCGCCTTCGATTTCGGCGCCGACGTGTACAGCCGGTCTTTCAAAACATCGAAGTACACCGCGCTCAGATCCGTCGTCGCGAAGTTGTAGACGGCCTGATACACGCGATGGAACGCCAACTCGTCGTACGACGCCCGGCACTGGTCTACCAGCGCCGCGGCACGGTACAGAATCCACTGGTCGATCTCTTCCAGCTCCGAGGCAGGCACTGCGTCCGCCGCCGGATCGAAGTCCTGCAAATTGCCGAGCGTAAAACGGAACGTATTCCGCAGTTTGCGGTAAGCATCCGTCAGCCGCTGCAGGATCAGATCCGACATGCGCACGTCTTCGTGGAAATCCACCGACGCCACCCACAGCCGCAGCACATCGGCGCCGTACTGCTTGATGATCTGTTCCGGCTCGATGACGTTGCCCAGCGATTTCGACATTGCCTTGCCCTCGCCATCCAAGGCCCAGCCGTTGGTCGCGCACTCTTTGTAGGGCGCCTCGCCCTTCAATCCCACCCCGACCAGCAGCGACGAATGGAACCAGCCGCGATACTGATCGCCGCCCTCGAAATACATCGAGGCCGGCCACGGCAGCCCGTTCTCCTCGCACAGCACCGCCAGATGGCTGGAACCGGAATCGAACCACACGTCCAGAATGTCGTTTTCCTTGCGGAACTCGCCGGCGCCGCACTTGCCGCAGCGCGCCTCCGGGCCCAGCAGTTCTGCCGCCGTCTTCTCGTACCAGACGTCCGCGGTGTGTTCGCGGAACAGCGACACCACGTGGTCCAGACACTTGCGTTCCTTGAACGTCTCGCCGCACTTTTCGCAATAAAACACCGTGATCGGCACGCCCCAGGCGCGCTGGCGCGAGATGCACCAATCCGGCCGGGTCGCAATCATGTTGGAGATGCGCTCCTCACCCCATTCCGGGTGCCACTGCACTTTCTTGATGGCCGCCAACGCCTTCTCGCGCAGCCCGTTCAACTCCATGCCGATGAACCACTGCTCCGTCGCGCGGAAGATCGTCGCCTTGTGACAGCGCCAGCAATGCGGGTAGCTGTGGTCCAGCTTTTTCTGGCCCAGCAGCGCCCCGGCCTCGGCAAGAATCGTGTTGACGATCGGATTCGCTTCCCAGATCGTTTTGCCGATAATCTCTTCCGGCATGCGGCCGGGCGCGCCCTCGGCATGAAAGAAGCGTCCCGCCGCGTCCACCGGGCAGAATGTCGGCAGCCCGTATTTCTGGCCCGTCGCGTAGTCCTCACCGCCATGGCCGGGCGCAGTATGCACCGCGCCGGTGCCCTGCTCCAGCGTGACGTAATCGGCCAGCACGCCCTTCGACTCGCGCTCCAGGAAGGGATGCTGGAATACCGTCCCTTCCAACTCCGAACCTGGAAAACGCGCGAGTTCGGAATACTCCGACCAGCCGCAGTTCTCTGCCGTCACCTTCACCAGATCGGTTGCAACGATGTAGACCACGCCATCGGCCTGTACGGCGGAATACGAAAACGTGGGGTGATACGCGATGCCCACGTTGGCCGGAATGGTCCATGGCGTAGTCGTCCAGATCAGACCGTAGACGGCACGCCCCGCCAGCGCCGGGCTGATCTTCGCCGCATCGCTGAGCAGCGGGAACCGCACCCAGATCGACGGGCTGGAGTGGTTCTCATACTCCACTTCCGCTTCCGCCAGAGCCGTGCGGCAACTGATGCACCAGTTCACCGGCTTCAGCCCCTTGTAGACGGAGCCCTGCGAAAGGAAATCGACGAACGCGCCGGCGATCACCGATTCGTAGCTCGCGCTCATCGTCGTATACGGCGCATCCCAACGGCCAAAAACACCCAGCCGCTGGAACGACTGGCTCTGCAAGTCGACGAATTTCTGCGCGTACTTGCGGCACTCGCGCCGGATCTCGGCGACGCTCATCTTCGCCTTCTTGCTGCCTAGCTGTCCATCCACTTTGATCTCGATGGGCAGGCCGTGGCAATCCCAGCCGGGCACGTACGGCGAATCGTAGCCCGTCATGGTCTTTGTCTTGATGACGAAGTCCTTCAGGAGCTTGTTGAAGGCATGGCCGAGGTGGATATTGCCGTTGGCATACGGCGGCCCGTCGTGCAGCACGTACATCGGCTGCCCGGCGCGGGCTTCGCGAATGCGCTCATACAGCTTCGTCTCGGCCCACTGCGCGAGCATCTTCGGTTCCACGACAGGCAGATTTGCCTTCATGGAGAAGCCGGTATTCGGCAGGTTCACGGTCTTTTTCAGGTCAACACTACTGGGATCCATGGGGGGTTCACCTCCTATGGTACAAAATGGGTGCAACGCGCCGTCGAAAAGGCGCGTCAGGAGAGTGAATGAAGCTCTGTGTCTGCGCGATCGCCCTCGGTTTGTGCACGCTCCGCGCGGAAACTGTGCTGCTGACTCATGACGCGCAGGGCAACCATTTGAAGACAGGTCACGCCGTGATGCGCAAGGGCGGTTTCGCCCTGGCCCCGCGGGAGACGCTGTTCGGCGCCGCCTCGGCGCGCATCATCGACGACAGTGGCGGGATGCACTCCGTGCTGTGGATCTCGGCCGAGGACGCCGATTCCGGGGTGGTAGAGGTCTTCGTGGGCGCGCAGGCGCCCGCCGGTCCCGACGCAGCATCCAGCATGGGCGCAAGCGTGCGCCTCGTCGGCCACGAAGCCAAAGTGCAGAAGCCCCGCGAAGCCGGCGGCTTCGGCGTGATCTCGCGCCTCGATTGCGGCGGCCCCAAGGACTCCGGTAGCGGCCCTCTGTTCGATGAGCACGGCCTGCTCGCAGGCTGGCACGTCACGCGCACCATTGATGGCCAGATTCTCGCCTTCGCCGTGCCGCTGGCCCGCTTCGAGGCCATCACCCAGACTCTGCGCTTCTCGCTGGCCGAGTGGAACGCGAAAAACGATCCCGTCCGCGAGGCCGCCTACCAGCGCGCGCTCGGCCACCTGTTCATCGAGGATTTCGACGGCGCGCTCTTTTACTTCAAGAAGGCCACGGAGGCCGAGCCGGCCAATCCCCGCGCCTGGTACCACCTGGCTTTCGCGGAAGGCAAGAACGGCCACGGCGTCGCCAAGATCGCCTGCTACCGGAAGGCGATCGAGCTCGATCCCGAATTTCCTCCCGCCCACTACTATCTCGGGTTCTCTCTCATCATGGCCGGGGACCAGAAGGGCGCCGTGCAGGAGTACGAGACGCTCCGCAAGCTCGACACAGGCTGGGCCACCCGCCTCAAGCTCTTCCTCGACGCCGCGCATGTGGACGTTCTCGATAAGGGCAAGCCCTCCTCTCACGACCACGCCGCCCACTGAACCGGGCATAATCGAGAGGATGCCCGGCGCCCTCGAATCAGTCATCAAGGAAAAGGTGCTGCAACGCCTCGCCGGTGAACGAGCCTACCAGCGCGGCTGCGAGCTCCACCAGCACGCCCACGTCCTACCCTCCGAGTTCACGCCGGATTTGGCCGCTGCTGACGTCCAGGATGGCGCGACGCGCTCCGTCACCCTCACGTCCGAGGCAGGAGAACTCGACCCCGCCTGCCCCTGTCCGGAGGCTGAGGGCGGCCTACTGTGCGAGCACGGCGTCGCCACCGCTCTGGCGTGGCTCGATTGGCGCAAGTCGGGTAAGAAACCCAAACCCGTTCGAAAGAAGAAACTGACCATCGAGGAGTCGCTCGCGCTTCTGCCGCCGGAGCGGCTCGTCCGGATGATCCTCGATGTCGCCGCCGCGCACCCTCTGGCCAACGCGGCGCTGCAACGCCTCCTTGCCCTGCACTCCACTCAGGGTCTCGACGTGGCGGCCCTCCGCAAGAGCATCACCACACAGCTCGCCGCCGGTGGCAAGACCGCTATCCGCAAGGTACCCGAACTCCAGGCGCGCGTCGTTCAGGTGGAGCGCGACATCCGCCAGGTCATGGCTGGCGGCAACCCCTACGCGGCCCTGGATCTCTGCGAGGTGGCGCTCGCCCAGATCATCAAATTGACCCGTTCCATGGACCGCTACTGGAACGACCTTCTGCAGTGCCAGGCCCGCTTCGAGCTACTCCACGCCGAAGCCGCCGAGGCCGCCCGCCCCGCACCCGCGGAACTGGCGGAGCGCATCGCCCGCCTGATGGCGCTGGCCGCGCCGATGGCTCTGTTTACGCAGGTGGGCCAGACCCACGGCGCGGCGCTGGGCGTGGAGGGTCTGCGCGAGTTGCAGTCGTTGCTTCCAGCCAACCCGCTCGCCATCAACCTCAACGTCTCCATCTGCGTCTCTCTCGGAGACACCGCCCTGCTGCGCCGCGCCATTGAGGCACATCCCAGTCCGAACGCCTCGCACTATCTCGCCCTCGCCAATCTCCACCTGACTCAAGGCAACATGGCCGCCGCAATTCAGGCGGCGGAAGACGGCATTGCCAAAGTCCGCTGGGATAGGCAACCCATCTACGACGCAATCCTGCCCTGGATCGCCACAACGCGCGGCGCCTCCGCTGCCGTTGAACTCGCCTTCGCCTGGTTCTGCAGGGCGCCTTCCACCCTTGCCTATCGCCAGCTTCGTGACATCGCCGCCACCCACAACTGCTGGCCCGAGTGGCGCATCCGCATGTGGGAGTTCCTCAAAGAAAGCAAGACCGTCCCCATCTGGGTGGCTATCTCGATACTCCACGCTCTACTCATCGACGACGGAAACCCAAAAGGCGCCCTGCAACTCTACCGGGATCGTCCCAACGGCGAAGCAGACCGCCTTCTCGACATCGCCACTGCCTTCGAACCCACAGACCCCCGCCTCGCCACGGATCTCCGCTTCGAGCACGCCACCCAGAGGCTCCTCGAGGGTCGCTATCCCGACGCAGTGGATTCACTCTGCGCCGCGGCCAAACGCGCCGACGCCTGCCATGAATGGGCGTACTTCAGCGACGAGGTGCGCCGCTTCGCATCCCTGCACAGCCGTAAGACAGCCTTCCAGAAGCTCCTTCACCAGAAGGCCGCCGAACTGGGCCTACCGGCTGCCCAGCTCGCCTAGCAGCCCTTCCGCCTTCTCCACATCGCGCAGCAGCCACAGAAAGAAGCGCATGTCCACGTTCACATTGCGCGCTACTTCCGGGTTGTAGCCGAAATCGTTCGCCACGTTCTCCCACACGCGGTCGAAGTTGAGCCCCACCAGCTCGCCGCGCTCGTTCACCACCGGACTGCCCGAATTCCCGCCCGTGGTGTCACCATCAGCCAGCAAGTTGAGCGGCATCCTGGCAGCATCCAGGCGGGCCGCTGCGTTCAGCACTTGCGGCGGAACGGCAAACGGCTCCTCGCCCGTGTGCTTCTCCAGCATTCCGGCCAGCGTCGTTTGCGCCGTATACACAACGCCATCCCGCGGCGCGTAACCCTGCACGTGCGCGAAGCTCACCCGCAGCGTGGAGTTTGCATCCGGAGCCACCGGCTTGCCCGCCTGCGCGATCACGGCTTTCCGCCACGCCGGACGCAGCCGCGCCACGGCGCCGTCGTGAGTCTTCGTCGCGGTCTGGAAGGCCCGCAGTTCCGGCTCCAGAACGAATGCCAGATCCAGCATCGGATCGTGCCTCGCCTTCAACTGCTCCGTGGACTCCTCAAACATCCTGAGCCGTTCCGCCAATTCCGTCACCTTCGTCTTCTCATACGCCGCACCAAGCGAGAATTCAGCCGGCAGGGACGTCTGCTGCGCCCGCATCCGCTTCAGCCAGTCGCCGAACATCGCCTCGTCCGCCGGCCGGAAGAAGCTCTTCTGCTCCCGCTCCATCCGGTCCCGCAGTCTCGGCAACTCGCGGTCCATGTAGTCCGTCTCGCGCTCCATATCGGGCTTCACCCGCTCGGCCGCCAGCCGCACCAGCGTCGTCGCCTGCTTCAACGCCAGCGGACCATTCTGAATGGCCTGATAAAGGAAGTCGCGCAACGCCGTCTTGCGCCGCGCCGCCGCCCGCCGGTCCAGATCCCGCTTCGCCTCCACGGCCGCCGCAAACTCCGGCCGCCCCGCCGCCCACGTCATCACCAGATCCTCGTGCGCCTTCTGCTTCTCGATTGTGCGCCCGCGCTTCAATCCCGCCAACTGCCCCTGCCCGTTCTTCGCAGCGTTGTTCAGGCTCTTCACCGTGGCGGCCACCGCAATCTGCCCTGCCGGATTCCCCTTTGTGGCCTCCTCCAGCAGCCTGATCCACTCGAAATAGATCGTGGCTCTCGGCGTGTAGAAGTAGTCCCGCTGATCCGCCATCTCGTCGGCGGTCAGGGCGCGCACAGTCCGCCCCGGATACCCCAGCACCATCACGAAATCTCCCGGCTTCACCCCATCCCGCGAAACCGGGAAGTAGAACTCCGGCACATACGGCTGGCCGTCCTTGTACGCGCGCGCCATGGCGAAATCACCGGTGTGGCGCGGCCACATCCAGTTGTCGATCTCGCCGCCGAACTCGCCGATCGCCCTCGGCGGCGCATACACCAGCCGGATGTCGCTCAACTCAAAACTCTCGATCAGCACATACTGCACGCCGCCATCGAAGGCAGCCACTCGGCACCGCGCACCGGCGGTCTTCTCGCATTCAGCCACCAGCGACTTCTGCTTCGCATCCATCGCCTTGTTCCGCGCCAGATCGTCGCCGCCCGCCGGCGCCGCTGCCTCAACCTCTTTCGTTACATCTGTGAACTTTCGCGGAACGGTCACGCGCGTCGTCTTGCCCGGCAGTTCTTCTTCGCGCGTCCTGGCCAGGAACCCGTTGGTGATCAAATCGCGCTGCGGCCGGCTGTGTTCCTGCAGCATGCCGAACAGGCAGTGGTGGTTTGTGAGGATCAGCCCGCTGGCCGAGACGAAACCGGCCGAGCACCCCCCGATGTTTACAGCCGCCGCCAGAAGCCCCGTACCCCGCTTTGGATCCCACAGCCGCGAGACCGGCAATTCCAGCCCTTCCTTCTTCAGCCACGCCGGGTCCAGCTCCAGCACCTGCTGCGGAGTCCACTTCCCTTCCCCACCTGACAAGGCCATGCAACCAACGGCCGCGGCCGCCGCCCACTTCACCCATCCTCGCGTAGCCATAAAATTCCTTTCAGCCGGCACTTCACAAACACTCGCCTACAGCATATAGTGGTTGCGCTGAGTGCGGAAACTTGGTCCAGCATGACGTATGACATGATCCAGTGCGCCGCCGACATCCAACAGTGTTGGCGCGACAGTGACCTCGCCCTCGAACGGGGGGACACCGAGGGCGCCAACGCCGCCTTCACGCATGCCTTCGAGGTCGTCGATAGTTTTCCTGCCCTGCAGGAGGAGGACATCCGCGCCCTGCGCTTTCTCTGCATCCTCACGTGGGTGAAAGTCTCCGCCGCACTGGAGACGACGGGCCAGGAGGAAGAGTCCGACGAGGCTCGCCGCCAGATCTTCGCGCTCGTCGACGAGATGCTGGGCCCCACGGCGCAAGGCATCGGCGTGCCCTGGATTTCGCTCGATTTCACCAAAGGCCTGGAATCGAAGGAGTCCGCCGATCTCGTCGGCCGGCTCTACCTGCTTTGCAGCAGATCCGGCCGCAAGGACACGCTGCTTTGGGGCCGTTGCTTCATGGACATCGACCTCAAAGTCCACGGGAACAGCGTGGCGCACATCAACTAGCCGCGGCTCAGGAATCCGCGCGCGAACTCCACAAACCGGCGTACGTCCTCGAAATTGCTGGCCACGCCCAACGACACTCGCACGGCCCCCGTGCTTTTACCGTCGATACACAGCCGGAAATCATCCACCGTGAAGGCGTGCTTCTCTTCCACTACCGGCTGGTTGAAGCACCCGAGCAATTCGGTGCGCGATAACTCCAGCGCCACCTCCCCGCCGCCCGGATTGCAGAAGCACCCGGTGCGCAATGAAATGTTGTGCCGGCTGGCGCTCTCTTCCACCAGGCGATGATCGATGACGCGCCCCTGGGGATCGTAGAGGTTCATCGTCAATGTGCCGCCCCGGCTCTCCGTGTTCGCCGGCCCATACAGACGGACCAGCGGCTGCCCCTCGGCGTGATGCAGTTGCAGCAGTTGCTCCATCATCCACCCGGTCAGACACTGGCAGCGCAGGTGAATTGTCTCCAACCCGGCGTGCTCCAGATGCCGCAGCCCGATCTCCACGCCCGGGATGCTCAGATAATCCAATGTGCCGTCCTCAAACCCCGGCGCGCCGTCTGCCATGAAGTAGCGGTCGCCCTGCACGCTGGCCACGGTGATCGTCCCGCCGGCAAACCACGGCCGATGCAGTTTTCGCAAAGCCTCACGCCGCGCCAGCAGACAGCCGATACCCGTGGGATACCCGAACATCTTGTAGAACGAGAGCGTCACATAATCCGGCTTGTACACGCTGAGGTCCAGCCGGTTGGTGGCCACAAACGCAGCGGCGTCCAGCAGGACGTCCCATCCCAGCTCATGCGCTCTCTCGATCCACGCCAGCGGATGCTGCACGCCCGAGAAATTCGATTGCGCCGGATACGCGAACAGGTTGTGCCCAACCCCCGTAGCCATCTTCCACTGCTGCTCCAGCACCGCCTCGTCCACGCGCATCTCCGGCAGATTCACCGGCACGTAGGAGATCTCCGCCTGCCGCGCCCGCGCATATTCACGGA
>CAYVDY010000136.1:0-13399 GCA_964450255.1 uncultured Candidatus Solibacter sp.
GGCGGTGGGCGAGGAGATCCGCGCCCTGGGCCCCCCGTCCGGACCGCGCAGATTGTTGGTCGTGGTGAACCACACGCGCAGTCCCGTCGGGTCCACCACCAGGCGTTCAAACTGGGCTGCCGCCGGGATCGTTCCGAGCAGTAAGCTAACGAGCCAACCAGTGGGGCGCATCACCCACGAACCTATCACTTCTGGTGGGCGAGCGCGTGTTGTTTGCAGTACCGTTGGCCGTCCATCGCGGAGCGCGTGCAGCGTTTGCCGCTGGAGGTGAGCGCCTTACAACGGATGAGAGGCTTCTTTACTTCCGCGGGACCGCTGTCCTCAGGCGTGATCTTCAGCGCGTTGTAGGTTGGTTTGGTGAGCAGCGACCCGCGCTGCTCACAGAGAGCCCGGAGCAGTCCGTCGATCTTCACTTCCGTCTGCGATACCTGGCTCTTCAGCGCCGTCAACTCGTCGATGAGGCTTTCCAGCCGCTCCACTTCCGGAGTGGGAGAGTGCGGAGCGGGAGGGGGCAGCTGTGCGGGCACGCACAAGCTGACCGTCAGCAGCAGGACGACGAACCGTACCATGACACTGAACTAGTGGGGGACGGGGTCTGAAAATCTCAGCTAAATGTGAAACTCGATGCCCTGGGCGAGCGGGAGGTCCTTTGAGTAGTTAATAGTGACCGTTTGGCGCCGCATGTAGGCTTTCCAGGAATCACTGCCGGCTTCGCGTCCGCCGCCGGTTTCCTTCTCACCGCCGAACGCGCCGCCGATCTCGGCGCCGCTGGTGCCGATGTTGACGTTGGCGATGCCGCAGTCGCTGCCGGCGCTGGCGAGGAATCGTTCCGATGCCATGAGATTGTTGGTAAAGATGGCCGAGGACAGACCCTGCGGCACGTCGTTGTGCCAGGCGATGGCTTCGTCCAGCGTGTCATATTCCATGACATAGAGGATCGGGGCGAAGATCTCCTCTTTGACGATCGGCATCGCGGCGGTGGCGCGGACCAGCGTGGGCTGGACGAAGAAGCCGCCGTTGTGTTCGACGCGGCCGCCGCCGCAGATGAGTTCCCCGCCCTGGGTGCGGGCCTTGTCGAGGCCAGCCATCATCTCCTCCACCGCGGCTTGGTTCACCAGCGGTCCCATCAGCGTGGCGGGGTCGAGCGGGTCGCCGATCCGCACCTGCTCGTAGGCAGCCTTGAGCCGGTCCACAAATCCAGCCGCAATCGACTTGTGCACGAAGAGCCGCCGGATGGTGGTGCAGCGCTGGCCGGCGGTACCGACCGCGCCGAACAGCACGGCCCGCAGCGCGAGGTCGAGATTGGCATCGGGCTCCACGATGACGCCGTTGTTGCCGCCCAGTTCGAGAATGGTGCGGGCCAGCCGCACGCCGACTACCTCCGCCACGCGGTAGCCCATCTGGCAACTGCCGGTGGCGCTGATCAGAGGGATACGCCGGTCTGCCAGCATCTTCTCGCCCACTGTTCTGCCGCGCCCGATCACCAGCGTGAACACGCCCTGCCAGCCGTTGCGGGCGAGCACGCGATTGCAGATGTGCTGCACGGCAATGGCACTGAGCGGGGTTTCCGAGGATGGCTTCCAGATCACGCAATCGCCGCAAACTGCGGCCAGAAGGGAATTCCAGCTCCAGACAGCGACCGGGAAGTTGAAGGCGCTGATGACACCGACGACGCCGAGGGGATGCCACTGCTCGTACATGCGATGGCCGGGGCGCTCGCTGTGCATGGTGAGACCGTAGAGTTGCCGGGAGAGGCCGACGGCGAACTCGGCAATGTCGATCATCTCCTGCACCTCGCCCTTGCCCTCGGCCAGGATCTTGCCCATTTCGAGGGAGACCAGCGCGCCGAGG
The DNA here is from genome assembly GCA_964450255.1 of uncultured Candidatus Solibacter sp. Lineage (GTDB taxonomy): Bacteria > Acidobacteriota > Terriglobia > Bryobacterales > Bryobacteraceae > Paludibaculum. The sequence goes on from CAYVDY010000136.1 coordinate 1,852, forward strand.
TCGTCCTTGTGGAGGCGGAGCTCTTCTCCGATCTGGCGGACGATCTCGCCGCGCTTTGGTGCGGGAAGCGCGCGCCAGCGTGCAAAAACCGCGCTCGAATCGTCGATTATGCGCTCATAATCGGCCTCTGACGCCATCATCACGCGCGCCAGGGATTCACCGGTGGCGGGGTTCAACGAAACCAGCTCGCCTCCGCCGGGTGAAGCGATCCAATCCGTTCCACACGCGCCTGAATTCAACTCCGATAAGCCCAACCGGTTCAAGATTGCAGTGACAGACATGGTCAGTCTCCCGTCCCATTGTAAGTCACCACAAGAAAGTGGAGCCACGCAATGCCAGGCGGCATTGCGTGGCTCCGCAGGGGAGGTCAGATCGCCATTCGGCGAAGAGCCTTCTCGAGCAACTCCGCGCGGTCGGCTACACTCTTCGCGTACAATCCGATCCGCTGGCGATCCTCAGGCCCGGCGCCGTCAGCGACCAGGGTCTTCTTGTTGTCCAGGAAGATATGCAGCAATTCAGATAGCTGTTTCACGTTGGTGAGCTCCGCCTGTTGCTTAGGGGTCAACTGGCTCTTGTGGGATTCCAATTGCTGTACCAGCGAGTGGATGGCGCCGGCATTCTTCTCGATCGCCGCCACATCGTCCGTCACCTTGGCCATGTTCGGGTTCTTCGCCTTCATTTGAGTCGCCAGATCGAGCGACGCCACCCGGGTTGCCTTCGCCTCTGCCAACAGTTGATCCGCCGTCTGCTTGGGAGTGCCAGCGGCTGAAGTCACATCGGCTGCCATCAGGCCCGCGGCGGTGCACAGGCCCAGAATCATCACGTTGAGGTTGAGTGTCATGTTCGGTTCTCCTGAGTGTTCGGCGTTGTTTACAGCGCTTCACATCTGAGTAGACGCAGCAACTCGCGCAAGGTTTCACATACTTGCATATTCAAATATATGCACCTACCGCGACCGGGGTCGAGGCGGCTGCGCAGGGGTGACCAACTGGGTCAGTGACTCCTCCAGCATGGTGGCGCGCCTCGTGGTGGAAGTGGTGTTGGAGATAAGTTCCTTGTCGCGGTCGGGGGAATCCGGCTGGGCGGCTGTCGTTTTCAGGTATTCCACGAAGACACCAAATATCTTGGCCAGGCTCCACGCCTCGCGCACCGCGCTCTGTTTGGATTGGCTGAGAGATTCGTACTGCTCATCAATCTTGTCGATGAGGTCCCTGACAGACTGCCAGGTTTTCTCCGTTGTGGAGATCTGCTCGGCCCGCATCTCGCGGGAAACTCTCTTGGCCGCCAGCGCGGCCGCGAGTGACTCCTGGGCCTTTCTGAGGGAGCGTGCCTGCTCGACGGCCTCTCCAATGGTGGCTTGCAGTTCCAGTTGTGGGGGAGGGGTCTGCGCCTTGGCTGGGAATCCGAAAAGCAACAGACCCGCTAAGAATGCGCCGGCTCTATTTGGCTTCATCGCGCCCTCTGCGGGAAAAGACGATGAAGACAGCCGAGCCGGTTACGGTTTGGCGGCCGCCTTGACGAACTTCAGCGGCTGGGTGGAGCCCTGGATGAAGAGGGAGAGCGCAGACTCTTGCAGGGTGTAGCGTTCGACCTTGCCAAGAGCGGCAAGGAACTCCTGTTCCTGCTTCATGACTTCACCAGGGCAGGCCATCCGGGTGGTGACAAGGGTCCCAAAGTCGATTGTGGAGCCCTCGATCTTGGCCTGACCGGTGTATCGGTTGCAGCCGCCGCGCCCGGCGACGCGCCCGGTGGAATCGAACTGCATGGTGACGGGTGGGTTGCCTTCCAACTGCCAGGACGTGCCGTTGAGGCTGGCCGCGCTGGGGGGCGTTGTGGTCTCTGCACTGGCGTTCTTCACGTATTTGTCGAACCAGCTGCCCATCTCCCACACCACATGCTCGACGCTCTCCTTAGCCGCGTAGCCGTGAGATTCGTTGGGCAGCATCACCAGCCGCACCGTGCCGCCGTGGCCGCGAATGGCCTGATAGAGGCGATCGCTGTTGATGGGGAACGTGCCTGTGTTGTTGTCGGCCTCGCCGTGGATCAGCAGGATGGGCTCCTTGATCTGATTGGCGTAGGTGAAGGGCGACATCTTCATGTAGGTCTCGCGGGCCTCCCAGAACGTGCGGCGCTCGCTTTGGAAGCCGAAGGGCGTCAGGGTGCGGTTGTAGGCGCCGCTGCGGGCGACGCCGGCGCGGAAAAGGTCCGAGTGGGCCAGCAGGTTGGCGGTCATGAAGGCGCCGTAGCTGTGGCCGCTGACGCCCACGCGGTTGCGATCCGTCACACCCATCTCGACGGCCTTGTCGATGGCGGCCTTGGCGCCGGCCACGAGCTGCTCGATGTAGGTGTTGTTCACGGTCTCGGGGTTGCCGACGATGGGGATGGTGGCGTCGTTCAGGATCGCGTAGCCCTGCAGGAGCAGGAAGAGATGGGACGAACCGCGCATGGAGACGAAGCGCTGGGTGGAGCCACCGATCTGCCCGGCGGTGTCTGCGTCGTTGTATTCCAGCGGATAGGCCCACAGGATGGTCGGTAGCTTCTGACCTTCCTGGTAGTCCGGCGGCAGGAAGAGAGTGAAGGAGAGTTGCACGCCATCGTCACGCTTGTAGGTGACAAGCTGGCGCTTGATCTTGCGCAGGATCGGAGTGGGGTCCTGGAAGGCGGTGATGGCCTTCCGCTCCTCGCTCCCGCGAGTGCGGATGTAAAGGTTGGGCGGGGTGTCGGGGGTTTCGTAGGTGGTGAGGAACCTGGAGCCGTCGTCGGAAAGCAGGCCCACCACGGATTCGTATCCTCTCTCGCCGGCGCGGAAGATCCGTTCGGTTTCAAAGGTGGTGAGATTCATGCGATCGAGGAAGGGGCGGTCTCCTTGCGGGGTGGCTCCAGCGCCGGTGAGGAAGGCATAGTCGCCATTCTGCTCGATCACCATGCCGCCCGTGGGCAGCCGCTTCATGAGTGGCTGGCCGGGGTTCTTGTAGCGATCCTGGATGTTGCGGGACCAGACCTGTTTCGGCTGGGCGGAGGGATCGTCGAGGAAGATCCGGAACGCCTGCGTCCAGCGGCGGTCGCGGTCATAATCCGCCACGATCGCCAGTCCGCCGGTAGCGCCGTACATGATGCCCATGGCGCGGTGCTGCGTCCTATAGATCTCCACCGGCTGGCCGCTGAACGGGGCGCGCATCAGCATCAGGCGGTCCCGGTGGGCCGCCTTGTTCTTGGGGTTGCCGCCGTCGAGGGCCTCCCACCAGACGAGGGAGGCGCTGTCGGTGGGCCGCCAGCCGATGTTGCGCGGGCCCGTGGACACGCCTTCGATCGGGATCTTGTCCTCCAACGGGGCCGAGTGGACTTTGAACGCCATCTTGCCGGTACGGTCCCACACCTCCACTTCCTTGGGGAAACTCATGTAGGTGTGGACGTAGGAGTAGGGGCGCTGCACGAGCGTAACGAGAATGTGTTTGCCGGCGTGCGCCGGGCTCATGTTGGTGATCAGCGCCGGCTTACCGATGGGAGTCACCTTGCCGCTGGCGACGTCCACGGACGCCATTTGTGCGGTGGCGTAATAGTCGAACAGCTTCTCGTCGTACGGCGTCTTGAGCATGTCCTGGTAGGTGCGCACGGGGCCGGACTGGCCGGCGGATTCCTGCACGTTGGGACCGGCAGGAGCGGACGGCTCGGCGGGAGGCTTGCCTCGGCCCGCCGGCACGAGTTTCACCAGCAGTTCCTTGCTGCCGGACAGCCAGCCGACTGGATTGCCGATGGCGTCGCTGAGCACGGCGCCCGGGATCCGGCGGAGGACAGTGCTGCCGATGGCGCCCACGTACAGGTCGACTGTGGATGCGGTGGTGTTGAGGATGGCGAACTGCTTGCCATCGGGGCTCCAGATCGGCATGCCGAGACGCGCGCCGGGCGGCACGGTGATTTTCGTTTCCGCGCCGCTCTCGATCTGCTTCAAAGTCAGGGCGGTACCCGTGATCATGGAGGTGTGCGGCCCGTTGTTGGCTGGGTTGATGCGGACGCCGGCGATTCGCAGGACCGGGGCCGATACTTCAGCGATGCCCGGATACAGTTGCCGGGTCATCAACAGCACATGCGTGCGCGCCGGGCTGAGCGACGTGACGGGCGCGGCAGGCGCGTGCATCACGTCGAGGATGGCCTGCGGCGGTTTCTGGTAGGTGACTTCCGCATCGGCGGTCAGTCCCAGGCCGGCTAACATCATTACTCCAATGCCTCTCGTCCCTCTCATTTCGATTCTCCTTGCTTAATCAGGGACGCAGCGTCAGCGTTCCCTTGCCCTCTACCTTGCCGAACTCCAACGGAAAACTGGTGCCGTTGAGGTAGGCGTCCCATTGATCCTTGTAATGGCCGCTCAGGATATGGCCGCTCTGCCCGATGGTGAGATTCATCTGGCTGGCGTCCCACTGCGACAGATCGGCAACGAAGCGCATGGACGGTCCGAGACGCTGAGTGGTGGCCTTGATGCTGGTGCCCGTGCCGTGCATCGGAATGGTCCCGATGCTGAAGAACTGGCCGGCCCAGGGGAGGCGGCTCATCACGGGATGCACCAGATTGACCTCATTCATGCGTCCGTATTGCCACTTCAGTGAATTACGTCCCTGGATTCGCTTTGCCTCTTCGATGGCGTCGGCCAGTTCGTCCGACAGCAGGCGGTCGTAATCGTCAAACCAGCCGGCGGGCCGTTCGCGCAGCAGGCGCTCGACGGCGGCCGGGGCGACGTAGGGCTTGTAATCGCCGGCCAGTTTGGGAGCGGCCTTATCCGCCATAGCGTGCCGCAGGTGCTGATAGAGGAGGGTCGCGACGAAGGGTGCGGCGGAGTCAACCGTCACCTGGCCGTTCCATGCCTTCAGGATCCGCGCACCCTCGGCGGATGCGGGGTTGTTTTCCTTGCGGCGCTCCACCGCCTTGACGGCTTCGCGCGAGACGAAACTGAGGAAACCGGAGTACACATCGCGCTGCACCACCAGCATGTCCTGCGCGGTCCACTTGGGCTTCTTCTTCAGGAACGCGGTGATGCCGCGAGCGCGGTGAGGCGATGCGAAGAACCCGCTGACCGTGTGGGCATAGTCGCTCGGGAACGAGTTCTGATTGGCCGACACCACCATGCCGCCGGGCGGGTTGTGGTAGGACGGCAATTCCTCGAACGGGATCATGCCGTCCCATTCCTGCGTGCCGGACGCGCCGTCGAGAGGGGTGTCCCCAAGGAAGCCATTGCGCCGGGGGAGACGGCCGGCCACCTGCCAGCCGATGTTGCCGGCGGTATCGGCGTAAAGCACGTTGATGTTCGGGCCGGGCAGCCGCTTCAGCGCGCCGCGAAATTCGTCCCAGTTGCCTGCCTGATTCAACTCCACCATGGGAAAGGCGGCGTCCTGCGCGGTCATGGCAGACCAGCGCAGAGCAAAACTCGCCGGCCCGTCGGATGTGACCAGCGGACCGTGCACCGTCACCAGATTCAACAACTGCACGGGTTTCTCGTCCTTGATCGCAATCCATTCGGTCTCGCGGTAGGCGTTGAGCATCTGCCCTTTGTACATGTACTGGCCGGTGCGCAGATCGATCTTCTCTTCATAGAGATCCATGTTGTCGAACTGGAGGGAGGTGATGCCCCAGGCAATTTTCTCGTTGTGGCCGACGATGACGGCCGGTACACCGGGCAGCGTTGCGCCAGCCACGTTCAGGCCGGGGGCGCGCAACTGGACCATGTACCAGGTGGAGGGCAGCGACCACTCCAGGTGTGGGTCATTGGCCAATAGCGGCTTGCCGCTCACCGTGTGGGCGCCGGAGATGGCCCACGCGTTGGAGCCTGGCATGGGCTCGTCGCCGGTGCGGACGGGAAAGAGGAAGTCCACCTTGGCGCTGTCCTTGCCGGAGGCGATCATGCGGCGCTTCAGGAGGTCCTGCTCGTAGTGGCCGCTGAGCGTGCGGTTCATCTGCAGTGCGCAGAGCATCGAATCCACCATGGTCCAGGGCCGCGGCTCGTAGCCCATCAACCGGAATTCCGGGCCCCACTTGCCACGGTTGGTTTCGATGTAGTGATTGACGCCGCGCGCGTAGGCAGCAACCCAGGCACGGTCCTTGGCCGGCATCTTCTGTGTCCACGCGTCGGCGATGGCGCGCATGCGCAGTTTGCGCGACTTGATGTCGGATTCGAGCGCCGCCTTGCCCGCCACCTCGCTTAACTCGCCGGCAGCCACGCGCCGCAGCATGTCCATCTGCCAGAGCCGGTCCTGCGCGGTGGCGAAACCCTGGGCGAAGAGCGCGTCCTGAATAGTGGCGGCGGTGATGTGCGGCACGCCCCGGGCGTCGCGGACGATGCGAAGTTCCTTGGCGACTGGAGCAGCTAACTCGCCGGAGGTCTTTGGCGTTGGCAGCCACACGTACCAGACAACGGCGAATACCAGCAGAAGACCGGCCGCGATCAGCAGCCAGTTCAACACGCGCACAATTCGGGTGATCGCCATCTCTACAATTGTATGAGGCTCGGACGCCTCAGAACTTATGGACGTCGAAAAACTCAGTTACGGATATCGCTTCCTGTTCATGCTGCTGATCATTGGCGTCAACGCCTTCTTCGCCGCCGGGGAGGCGGCGCTGCTCTCCGTGCGCCCGTCGCGGCTGAAGCAACTGGCAGCCGAGGGCCAGGTGGGCGCGCAGGCGGCGATATCGCTGCTGGCGAATCCGGAGCGGTTGCTCTCCGTGAGCCAGGTGGGGCTCACTCTGGCGAGCCTGGCATTGGGCTGGCTGGGGGAGGAGACGCTGGACAGTTTCCTGAAGATGATTTTCGCGCCGCTGATCACAGAAGTGACGAAGGGGGTTGCAGGCGTCATCAGCCTGATCCTGGCATTCCTGCTGATGACGTTCAGCCATGTCGTGATGGGCGAAGTGGTGCCGAAGAACATCGCCATCGACAAGGCGGACCGCATGGCCGTAATCGTTGCGCCGATCTTCCTGGTTTTCTACAAAGTGGTGGAGCCGTTCGTGTGGATTCTGGAGAAGGCTGCCAGCGCCGCATCGCGCGCGTTGGGCGTTCACGGGCGCCACCACGGCGCGCACTCTCCGGAGGAGTTGAAGTTCGTGGTTTCCGCCAGCCAGTCGGCCGGCCACCTCACGGAGTTCGAAGAGGAGGCCATCCTTCACATCGTTGATTTGCAGGAGTACAACGTGCGCGAGGTGATGGTGCCGCGCAGCCAACTGGTGACCGTGACCGTAGGTGCCGATATCGACGAAGTACTGCAACTGATGAGCGAGAGCCGCTACTCCCGGCTGCCGGTCTGTCCGTTTGGCGCCGACAACCCGATCGGCTTCGTGCACGTGAAGGACGTGCTGGATTACTGGGCGCGGCGGAGGCAGTCCAATCTTCTGCGCCGCGCCGCGCCGCCGTTTGACCTGCGGCTGATTCTTCGCAAGGCGCCCATTGTGCCGGAGACGCGCGCACTGCATCTTGTCTTGGACGATCTGCGCGAGAATCACGCGCACGTCGCCTTCGTCGTTGATGAATACGGTACGGTCTCCGGGTTGATCTCGCTGGAGGACGTCTTCGAGCAGATCTTCGGCGAAATTCAGGATGAGTTCGACGTGGAGACACAACCACCGTCGGAAGAGACTCTGAGCTTCGAGGTGGAGGGGACCATTCCCATCCGTGATCTGGCCATGCAATTCGGCATCGAGATCCCGTCGGGCGACGAGTTTGAGACGCTGGCGGGCTATCTGCTGTTCCGCTTCGGCTGCATACCGGAAGCGGGCGATTCGGTGGAGTATGGAGACCGCCGCTTCACGGTGGTGGAGATGGACTTCAACCTGATCGCACGGGTGCGCATCGATCGGATCACCACCGAGGAACCAGTCTCAGGGGAGTAGCGGGATCCACACCGTCATCGCCGATGCGCCGCGGTTGTGGAAGGTGTAGTAGGGCACGAAGGTGAGGGTCGCCTCCGCCGCGGGCTTCGGGACAGCGAAGCCGTAGAGGGGCTCGCTGGCAAGTGACGGCTTCCAGGCGCGGCCGTTGTGGCGGAGCACTGTTGCGCCGCCGAGACGCGCGTCACCCGCTTCCACGGTGAAGCCAGCCTGGGCGTTGAGCGCCACGTCGGAAACCGGCATCTGCCCGTTGTCGCTCTGCTCCAGACAGTAGACCAGCGGCCCGCGCTGGACGGCGGCCTTGCCATAGTCCTCCGGCACGCGCGGATTGGCGCGGATCAGGCGTGGTGTCATGTCGAGTTCCACTGTGACGCGGTCGCCGGCCTTCCAGACGCGCTTCAGCGCGAGGTAGGTATTGGGCTTCGCGGTTCCAGCGGCGGCCTGGCCATTCACCAGCACTTTTGTGTTCAGCGACCAGGCGGGGATGCGGAGGTTCAGCGTGAACTCCTCCGGCTTCGCTGGCGAGAGGGTGAGCTCCACATTGCCGTTCCAGGGCTGGCCGCTCTTCGATTCCAGCTTGAGCGCCGTGCCCATTTCCAGCTTCCAGTCCATCGTGCTGTTGTCGTAAAGGTGCACCCACACGCCTTCCTTCGAGGTGGAGTAGAAGTACCCGCCCAGTGCGGTGAACGTGCGCTGCAGGTTCGGCGGGCAGCAGCAGGTGTCGTACCAGGGATTGCGGATCTTCTCGCCCTCGCCAGTGGCGAGCGGATTGCGATAGCAGTAGAGTGTGCCGTCCAGCGACATGCCGGAGTTGATGCCGTTGTAGAGCGCTCGCTCCATCACGTCTGTGTACTTCGCGTCGCCCGATCCGGCCAGCATGCGCTGGTTGAAGATGAAGCTCGCGATGGAGGCGCAGGATTCTGTGTAAGCCTGGCGGTTGGGCAGTTCCCAGGCATCTCCAAACGCTTCACCCGACGCGCGCGAGCCCACGCCGCCGGTGACGAAGACCTTTCCGGTAACGAGGTCCGTCCAGAGGCGGTCGAGCGTTTTCTTGTACTCCGCGTTTCCGGTCTCCAGCCAGTAATCGGCCGCGCCTGTGGCCGCATAGAGTGCGCGCACGGCGTGTCCTTCGAATTGCTGGCGCTCGGTAAACGGTATGCCTGAGAACATGTAAAGCGTGTCGCGCGGCCGCAGCTTCAGGCGGTCCTTTTCCACGCCGCTCAGCAGGTAGCCGGCGAGATCGAGATAAGCGCGCTTGCCCGTGACGCGGTAGAGCTCGGTGAGCGCCAGTTCCAGTTCCGGATGGCCTGTCAGGAGGGGGCGCTTGGGCGCAGGGCCGAAGTCCTTCAGGAGATAGTCGGCGAAGCGGATGCCTCCGTCGAGGAGCTTGCGCTTGCCGGTCGCACGGTAGTAAGCCACCGCACCCTGGATCATGTGGCCCAGACAGTAGAGCTCGTGGCCGGAGTTCATCTGGCGGAACCGCAGCGGTTCGCGCTCTTCGACGAACCACGTGTTCAGATAGCCCGAGGGCTCCTGTGCCGCCAGTATCTCGTCAACGAGCTTGTCGATGGTGGCTTCAAGCTTGGTGTCGGGACGGGTGTGGAGACTCCAGGCTGCGCCCTCGATCCACTTGTAGAGATCGGAGTCCGTATAGAGCGGGCCGCGGCGCGGCGTGTAGTTTGAGGTTGACGCGATGCGCCGGAAGTTATCGACCGTTCCGTGCTGTTCCAGCAGTTCGAGCAGGGTGGGGATGGAGCGCTGGATGGTGACGTCCTGACGTGCTTTCCAGAAGCCGGCTTGGAGCGTGACGGCACGAACGGGGACGGGATGCAGGCGCGCGTTAGGCGTCTGGGTGAGATCGAGAACGGCTTGGTCGCGCCAGTCGGCGGCAAGGGCAGTGCTGGCCAGGAGGATGAAGATCGCTGCGGAACGCATGCCGCAGTTGTATCACAGCGCTGCTCAGATGCCCATCACCTGGTAGCCGGCATCGACATACAGGATGTTGCCGGTGATGCCGCGGCCCAGTTCCGACGCGAGGAAAACCGCAGTATCCGCTACCTCGGCCGGTTCGCAGTTGCGTCGCAGCGGCGCGGTTTCCATCACGTGATCCAGGATCTTGGAGAAGTCCTTGATGCCGCGTGCCGACGCGGTTTTGATCGGCCCTGCCGAGATCGCATTGACGCGGATGTTGCGGGGACCGAGTTCGCTGGCGAGATAGCGCATGCTCGCTTCCAGCGCGGCCTTCGCGACGCCCATCACGTTGTAATTCGTCATCACGCGCTGGCTGCCCAGATAGGAGAGCGTCATGATGGCGCCGCCATCGGTCATCACCGGAGCGACGGCCCGCGCCACGGCCACCAGCGAATAGCAGGACACTTCCTGCGCCAGCAGAAACCCGTCGCGCGAGGTCTCGTAGAAGGGCCGGGCGAGGTCTTCCTTGTTGGCAAACGCGATGGAGTGGACAACGGCGTCGAGTTTCTCGCCCTCGCCACGCAGAATTTCGGAGAGGGTTAGAAGATCGGCTTCCTGCGTGACGTCGCAACACAACACGCGCGAGGCGCCCAGTTCTTTGGCGAGCTCTTCCACCGTGTCCTTCTGCCGTTCGCCCTGATAGGTGAGGGTGAGCTGCGCGCCTTCGCGGCGGAATGCCTGGGCGATGGCGTAGGCGATGGACCAGCGATTCGCCAGACCCAGAATCAGGGTGGACTTGTCTTTGAGCAACTGCGACATGAATTTCCTATTGTAGCGTGGCGCCCGCCAATTCCCGGATTCGGAGGTTCCGGAACATCGCGAAGGTGAACTGGTCGTGTAGTTGGAGGCCGATGGGACCCACCTGCGGCCGGCCCTCTTCCCCGGCGAACTCCGACGCGGGCTGGCCATTGACTCGCACCTTGATTCCACTCTTGCGGGACTCGATATCCAGCGAGTTCCACTGCCCCATCTTCTGGAGCCCCTTCGGCGCGGCGCTGAAGAGATAGATGCTGCCGGTGGGGTACTTCTCGGTGTCGGAGTCGATGATCTGGATCTCGTAACCGATGTGTGACGGCGTGCCCTTCAGGGTTGTTCGCAACGGCGGATCGCCGGCGGAGGCCTTCTCCCCGATGGAGTAATGGGCGCGCGTGACGTCGCGGATCGAGACGCCGCTGTTCACGTGGGGCGTCAGCAAGTACTCGACGTGCAGGTCGAACTCGCCGTACTCGCGCTCAGTGTAAAGCCAGGCGTGCCGGTTGAGCCACGCGCCGTACTGCCGCTTTTCGATCGGCCAGGGTTGTGCGAAGGGCTCGGAGACGTTGTCGATCTTGCGCTGCCCCAGGAGGATGCCGCCCTCCAGGACGGTCCAGATGCCGTCGCCGCGCACCTGCCAGCCCGACAGGTCCTTGCCGTTGAACAGCGGCTGCCACTGTTGCGCCAGAGCAGGGATCGCCAGTATCAGCCCCAGCAATAGCCGGTTCACTTGGCAGCGACCGCGGGGAGGTTCTTCTCGCGCACCAGCTTATTGAAGCCAGCCAGATCGGACTGCAGCAGGCCGTCCAGTATCTTCAACTGCGCATTGATCTTCGATGTAAGCTCTTCTTGCATCTTAAAGCTCGGATCGGTGGGGCGCGTGTCCGCGCTGCCCACGATGCCGGCCAATGCCGCCAGCTTGTTGTTCGGCTTAATGGGGTAGTTGAGTGGATCCTGT
>CAYVDY010000137.1:0-13317 GCA_964450255.1 uncultured Candidatus Solibacter sp.
ACGATGTCGTTCAGCGAAAGACCCAGTTGGCGGCGCTGATCGATCTGAAGCGCATTCAGCGGGTAGCTGCCGGACGGGAAGTGGTTGCCCTTATTCCCCGCGTAAGTCACGTCCACCAGCCAGCCCTTGATCTCGTGCTGCAACGAGGCGGTCCACTGCTGCGTGAGCGGCGTCTGGCCGTCCGCCTCCATGATCGAAACGCCCTGTCCCAGCAGCGCCCCAACCGGGGTGGCTGCGCCAGGCACACCCGCCGGCTCGAATGGCAGGCCACTCGAGAAGTTGAAGGCTCTCTGTCCGGGTGCGAGAGCCGCATAGTTCGTGGAGGTGGTGGAGAAGAAGTTCGTGTTGCCGAAGAACTGGCGCCAGAAGATGCTCGGATAGAAGATGCCGTAGCCGCCGCGGAATACGGTCTTGCCTTTGCCAAAGATATCCCACGCCCATCCGAAGCGCGGGGCGAAGTCCTTGTAGCTCTCATTGAGGAAGCTGCGCGGTTGCCCGTTCAGGCCCGCAAACGTGATCACGCCAGCGAGGCCGCTCACCGGGTCCTTCTGATTGAGGTCGAAATTGATCTGGCCGTTGTTGCGCTCGTAGGGCTTCTCCTGCCAGTCCCAGCGCAGACCGAAGTTCAGCGTGAGTCGGCGGGACACGCGCCAGTCGTCCTGCACAAACGTGCTCCAGCTCTGGCCTGTCCACGACGCGCCCGAAACTCGCTGAGCGGTCGAGCTCGCCACTTCGCCAAGCAGCATCTGAGCGAGTTCAGACCCTGTGCCCGCCGGACTCTGCGGATTCGAGGTGAGTCCGCCAAATCCGTAGCTGCCACCGAGATTGGTGCCCTGCTGATTGTTACCCTGCTGCGTGCGGTAGTTCACGCCGAGCTTCAGCGTGTGATTGCCGGCGATCTTGGTCATCATCTCCTGCGCATCCCAGTTCATGGAACTGCGGAATCCGAGAGCGCCGCCGCCGATTGCGCCGAAACCAAAGTTCATCTGCGGAAAAGCGAGGCCGACCATATTGGCGGGCAGACCGAGCTTCCCGGACCAGTCGCCGGAACTCTGCGAGGCAAAGGTGAACGCCTGCCGGTTCACGCCCAGGCGCAGGTTGTTGATCGTGGTGGGCGAAACTGTCCAGTTGTGCGTCGCAACCGCATTGCGGTTGGTTTGATTGTCGTCGCGGGCTTCACCGACTGTCTGATCGGTAAAGATCGAGTTGCCAAACGGATCGTGCTGCGCCTGCGTGTAACGGACGAACACCGAGTGGTTGTCGTTCACGCGATAATCCACGCGCCAGTTCCACTGGGTCCAGTCCGTCTTGTTGAGGCTGGCGTCCTGAAAGTTCTGGCTCTGCGTGAAGGCGTTAATAGGTGCCTTGTTCGGCTGCGGCCAGTAGGCGAGGATCTTCGGAGTAACCTTGTCGAATCGGCTCTGCGGCACGATGTTGCCTGCAAAGACAGTTCGCACAAGCCCGGACCCGCCCGGATTCTGAATGGTCGTCGCGGGGTCGTAAACCGGAATCAGCACGCCCGCAGCGGTCCGCAGATTGCTAAAGTTGCCGCCACGCCACTCGTCCAGCGGCACGTTCGAGATCCTCGGCGTGCTCCGCCGAAGCAGGTACTTCTCGTAGTTGAAGAAGCCGAAGATCTTATTCTTCAGGATCGGCCCGCCAATCGCCCCGCCGAACTGGTTGTACCGCAATGGCAGCTTGACCGTCGCATAGGTATTGCGCGCATCCACCTTGTCATTGCGCAGGAATTCGTAAACCGTGCCGTGATAGTCATTGGTGCCGGATTTGGTTACCAGGTTGACCGCGCCGCCCGCCGTGAAGCCGTACTCCGCCGACATCGGACCGCTCTGCACTTTGAACTCTTCCACCGCGTCCACCGCCGGCGGAATGGAGACTTCGCCAACATAACTCAATGTGTTGTTGTTGCCGTCCAGCATGCTGGCGTTCATCGCATTCGGTCCGCCATTGATGCTGACCGAAGACAGCGCAACACCGCGATCGCCGAAGCCGGCCTGCGTGGAGCCCGAGTTCGAAACTACGCCCGCCGTGAGAAACGTGAACGCCAGAGCGCTCCGCCCGTTCAGAGGCAGTTCCTGCAGGCGCCGGTTCTCCACCACCTGGCCCAGTGTTGCGCTGCCCGTATCAACCAGCGACGCCTCGCCCGTCACCGTCACCGTCTCTGCCAGTTGGCCAATCTCCATCACAACATCGACACGCGCATTCTGGTTCACCTGCAGCACGATCCCGCTGCGCACGGCCTTCTTGAATCCCTTCTGCTCCATTTGGACTTCATAACGGCCCACCGCCAAGCCCGGCGCAGTATAGTTTCCGCTGTCGTTCGTAACCGTGCGGAAGATCGCGCCGGTATCAACCTGCGTGACTTGAACCTGAGCGCCTTGGACGGCTGCGCTCTGGGGATCCGTGACCGTACCGGAGATGGTTCCTGTGCTCTGCTGGGCCGCCAATGGCAGGGCTAGCAGTGCGAGCAGGAGAAGCGAGTGTTTCGACATAGAACCGTCCTCAGAGACTTGAAGTAAAGACCGTAGCTCAAAGTTGTCACACTCCGCGCCTGATCTCGTCTGAGGATTGGACTACGCAAACGTAGTCCGAAAGGCCTACTTGCCTCCCGTGCTCAACGCCCGGAAAGCGTCCCCGCCAGAGCCTCGCACCACCGTGCGGCGATCTTCTCAGCACCCGCCGCATTGGGATGAACCAGATCCGCAATCGTATCGGTCTGGATGTTGAAACCGCCGGCCTGATCCACCAGAATCACCGGCTGCTGAGACGTATTCAACCGCGCGGCAAGGCGTCCGATCTCCCGGTTCAATTCCGGAATGTAAGCGTACTTCGGCAGCTTACCAGCCGGGATCACCTGGGCCAGCAGGATGATGACCCGTGGGTTGATCCGCCGCGCCGTGGCTATGATGCTCTCGGTGGCGGCCACGATGCCCGGCACCGGTTTCTCCTCCCCGAAGTGATTGTGTCCCGCGTGAAGCAGAGTCACATCGGCCGGATTCGCGGTGTACCACCGCTCCATGTTCTCGGCCAGAAACTCCGCGTTCTTGCTGCCATGCCCCTCGTGACGCATGGACTCCGGATCGCTGGAATTGTGCATGCTGCCGACGAACCGTACCTGTAGGCCGGACGCCGCCAGTCGCTGCGCCAGAATTGTTCGGTAGCAACTGTAATCCGGCGAACAGGCAGTGATGGAATCGCCAAGCGGGAGAATGGTCCAGGTCTGCGCGGCCGCCTCCTCAGTCAATTCAAGTGACTGACCGGCACGCAGGACGGCCCGCAACTCGCCCTCCTGCTTCTGAACCGGAAGACTCGCGCGGAAAGCCCGTCCCGCAAACGGATCCTTCAGCCGCAGTTCCTGATCGACGCTCGCCCGCACCAAGACGCGCCGCACCCGCCCGTCGCGGCGATCGGCCGAGACGGCAAACCCGCCCTCCGCCCTGAGGTTCTCGAACGATGCTTCCCGCCAACTGGACGGAGTCGCCGGAAACACCCGCACGCGCCCGCCCCAGCTCTGCAGCAACATCTCGTGCACTGCCTGTGCCGCCGCGAAATTGCCCTCCAGTGTGAACGGCCGGTAGTGCAGCTCCGACAGCCCCTTCCGCGTTTGTTCCCCGTTCACATGGAATCCGTTGCGCAGGATGAAGCTCTGCACGTAATCCGTCAAGTACCTCAGCGCCTCGTCGCCACGGCCAGCCCTGGCTCTCATCGTGGCCATCCAACTGAAGCTGTAGCCGCACCACTGCGACGTCCCCAGACGATCGATCTCCGCCAGCGACGCGTCAATGATCCGTCGGTCGCCGTCGCCGTTCTCGACGTTCACCAGGCCAAGTGGATGAATCGCCATCAGGTGCGACGGATGCCGGTGGGACTTCAAGAGCGCCTCGCCCGGAGCGAGCAGCAATGTGCCCGATTCGCTCACCGCCAGTGGATCCAATTGCGCCTGCAGCGTCAGCCAGCGCGTCGCCTCCGCGCTCTTGCCCAACGCCGAAGCCATCTCCGCATTTGCCGAGAACAGCCACCCCATCAGCGCCAGGTCGCAGTTCGAATTCGGAGTCAGCCACGCGCGCTGCGAATTGTCGTGGATCTCCGGAGAAGTGGAAAGCGGCAGCTTCAACTTGCCTGTTTTCGGATCGGGCTTCAGCAAACGCACCAGTCCCTCGCCCACGGCCGCACTGTACGGATAGGCGCGCTCAGCCAGAAACCGTCCATCCATCTCGTAGCGCCAATGCCAGTAGAATGCCTGCGAGATCCACGCGCCCATGGTCGGCGACAGCGTCACTGGAAACCAAGAGCCCATCGGATTGCCATCCAGCGCCGTAACGCCCGGCATCACCATGCCCGCATCCAGCCCATGAAACTCCCGCGCAAACCGTTCGTGCCGCGGTTTCATGTCCCACATGAAATCGAGGAAGCTGCGCCCTTCGTCGAAATGTCCCGCCGCCAGGTACGCCCAATAGGTGAGCTGCGTGTTGAGGTTGTGGTGATAGTCGCCGCGCCACGGCGGCAGCGTGCCCTCATCCGCCGTCCACAAACCCTGCAACGCAAGCGGAGGCGCGCCGCGCTTGGAGCCGGCGCCGTAAAGGTACTCCACCAGGTTGTAGTGCTGCTGGATCTTCTCATCCGGCACCCTCACCGAAGACCGTGCCCAGAATACGCTCCACCACCGCTCGTGTTCCGCCTGCGCCATCTGGTAGCCGCGCTGCAGAGCCTGAGCGGTGCGTTCTCTGGCAAGCGCCTGCGGATCCGCCGCCTCTCGATTCGTGGTGACCGCGATGGCAACCAGCGTCCCCCGTTCAGTCCGCCTGCTGGCAGCGTGAACCACATACTGGAACCCCTCCGCGGCATCCTGGACCAACCAGACCTCACCGCCGCTGCGACGCAACCGCGCCGCGGCATAGCCCAGTTTCTTCACCGCCTCATTGGCCACCAGATCGATCGACTGCGCGGCGCCCGGCACCAACAGCAGCGCCACTTTCTCTGACGCGGGGAACAGGCACTCCACCCGGTCCGTGCCAACATCCACCAGTCCGAGCGCCCGCTTCATGTCGAGGCTGAACGAACGCGCCTGAAACCGCTCCTCCAACTTCACGACAAGCCGCGCACCCGGCAGCTTCGTCGGATAATCGCTGACGATCGCGTGCTCCTTGTTCAGCTTGTCCGCCTGGCCGGACGTCACCAGCGACACCACCGTCGCGTAGTTGAACCCCGGCCGCGTGTAGGAGGGATGTCGCCGCAGATCCCACAAACCGCCTCGGTCCATCGACAACCTGATCTCGTTCCCCTGCCCCCACAGCAGTCCGCCGAGCAAACCATTGCCCAGCGGAATCGCCTCGTCCCATCGCTCGATCGGCGCGGCCAGCGTCAACGACATCGGGCCGCCTCCATCCGCGGCAGCCAGAGGCAACCCACACATCGCCGCAGCTCCGGTCGCCAGGCAGGCGAGCGTCACCAGTCTCATGAGTACGTCAAGACCGCGCTGACGGTCGAATTTGCCAGCGCGATAGTCCTCACCCAGTAGGCGTTGAACCCTGCCGGAAACTGGTGCGCCAGCGGCCGCCCGGAAGGCACGTCGAGCGTGGCGTACTGAGCCCACAACCCGGCGCCCGTCACGTCCACTTCCACCCGCACTTTCAGGACGCCGCTGCCGCTATGGCTGACCCGCAGTGTCTTCCGGTCATAGCCGGTCATCAGATACGGATCAGATGGCTCTCCCGCCTTCACCGCGGTGTCCTTCCAGGGACCGCCCACTCCACGAGGCTTGCCCAGTTGCCAGAGATCGTCCGACACCCCAAGCCACAGTGCTTCCTCCCCATCGTCGGAACGCACGACATGCCCGCCGGAAGCCGCTCCCTTCCCAGTGCTGATCAAGACGGTAAGTCCGCGCCACGAGCAGTAGTCGCGGATCAGGAGATTGTGCGTCGACACCGGGCGCACCACCGAGATGCCGCCCGCGTTGTTGGACGGCAGCTCATAGAACGTGCCGTGGACATTCAGTAAGTCGCGCTCCGTGCTCACCTCGCGCGAAACTCGCACAGCCACGGCCGTCGCATCGAACGACGCATCGCCCTTCGGCAGCCTCCAGCGCTTGCCGTCCTCATCCGTGTAGACCACCGACGCCGCATCCGCCCCGATGACGCCCTTCGGTGGAGCCAGATTCTCCGCCATCCACTGCGATTGCTTCGCGTCGTTCACGGTCTTCAATCGCAGCTCCGCGTCCAACTCGTAGAGCTTCGCACCCGACGACAACAGCAGCGTCCCCTTCTCGCCGTCGCGCGCCCACAACAGAGCTGCCGTCCTGGCCGGCGACCCTGCCGGAGCCAGCCCGGCAAACATAGACGCTGCCGCCGCCGTTCGCTTGTCGGAGTTCGCGTAGTGGAAGTACGCAGTTGCCCGGCGGCATGCGCGGTCTGCCTTCACGCGCACCCACGCGCCAGCTTCCTTTGCGCCGAACACAACCGGCACGTAGCCGCCTGCCGGAACCTTCACGTCGCGAAGCTTCGCCCACCGCCCATTCCCCGCCGCGTCCACCTCGAGCGTGAACGTGATCTCCGTTTCCGACTCGTGCGCCAGGTGCAGCATCCGCTGGTCGAAGCCCGAGAACAGATATGGCTCCGACGCCTCATTGGCCTTCACATCGTCGCGAATCCACACGCCGCCGCGCCCGATCGGCACGCCCAGGCTGTCCAGACGCGAGGGCTCGACGAACCACAAATTGGACTGCGACCGCCCCGGCCCCGCGATCTTGCCCTTCACCCGCCGCGTGTTGAGAAACTCCGACTTCGCCGAATCGTCACACCCGAAAACGATCCGTTCCTGCCACCGCGCAAAGTCGCCCACAACCCGCAAATACGTGGAGCGCGGCGCGATCCCCGCCGACTTCTCAAACGAGAACGTCTTCGGAAAGCGCCACATCATCCCATGCATCGTCATCATCAGATCGCTCTCGGCGATGTCCCGAATCCGCGGCCATTCCGTATTCCACCCGTGCACGCCGTCATACGCATGCGACGACTTCGGCAGGCGGTACGAATGCCAGACACCCTTGTCCAGCAGCATCAGAATCAGCGAGCGGTGGTCCCAGCCGACCGCCCAGATCGGGTCCTTCTCCGGATTCGGATTGCCCCAAATCCCGCCCGGCCCCGTGACCTCCGTGAACTGATTCCGCCGCACCACCTTCCAATCCTTGCCATCCCACTCGGCCAGGCAACCGGAGGGCGTATCCGGCGGCAGGGTGCCGCCTCCCACCTCACCGTTGTTCCCGTACACCGTGCGGCCCTGGCCGGAATAGAAGCCCTTGCCGTGATAGCCCGGCAGCAATTCGCCGCCTAGGTCCTTGGCCTCCTTTCGCAGATAGGGGGCATTGCCGTCCTCGTACAACTGCCGCACCGCCAATGTCCGCACATCCACTTCGTAGAAGCCCTCTTCCATCGAGGCGTAGTAGATCTTGCCGGCCGGATCGGTCAGGTGCCGCGCATTGCCCGTCGGCCGCCCCATCATCTTCGCGTACGGGATCGCGCGCACATTCCCCTTCGCATCGATGGCATACGGTCCGATGAAGAGCTGATCGGACTCCCGATGAATCATGCGGTTCGCCGGAGTCCCGCCAATGCTCTCCGGCCGAATCGTCCGGTTGAGCTGCGCGTCAATCTCGTACAGCCTGTCGTCAGACCCCATCGGCTGATGCGGAGAATACGTCACCACCCAGAGCTTGCCCGCCCATGGCACCACTCCGCCCGTCCCGCATTCGCCCTGGCTGTTGTACATGACCAGGTGCGGGTAGACCCCGCTGACCTCGCGCTTGCCCGATGTTTGCGCAAAGGCCGCCGTGGTCACCTGCAAAAATGTTCTTCTCAGCATCAGCTCTTCTCCTTCAAACTGCTACCGCGCCGACTCCGGATTCTCAGCGTATCGCCCCATGTCCTTCGATTGCTCTATCCAGTTCTCCACCAACCCGCTCATCTGCTTCCGAATCGCCTGGAAGCCCGGGCGAGCCGCGAGATTGATCGTCTCATCAGGATCGGCCAGCAGGTCGTAGAGCTCCTCCGGCGGCTTGCTCTCCGCGAAGAACGGAGCCTGCCGCGCGTTGAGCTTGCCCTGCTCATACAGTGCCTTCATCACGCCGCGCGTGGGGTAGTAGTCTTCCTGGTATTTGTGCGGCTGCGTATAGGCCCGTTCCGGCATGAAGTTCCGGATGTACTTGTAGTTCTCAGAGCGAACGGCGCGCATGCGGTCCACCGCCTCGCCGCACCGGTCCCGCGCGGCGAACACATGGCTCCGCCTTGGCCCGCCATTCGCAAACAGCGGCTTTCCATCGATCTGACTCCCTGCGTCGATCCCCGCCGCCTGCAGCGTGGTGGCCGTGATGTCCAGCGCCGATACCAGATCGTTGCGAATTGAGGCCGGCTCCGTCACCCCCGGCCATCTCACGATCAACGGAACGTGCAGCCCCGCATCGTAGAGATAGACCTTCGCGCGCAGCAGGCAGCGGCCGTTGTCCCCGAAAAACACCACCAGCGTATTATCGAGCACGCGATCCTTTGCCAGCGTCTCCATCAATGCGCCAACCTGCCGGTCCAGCAGGTTCACCGCGTCCAGATAATTCGCAAACTCATCGCGAATCACTGGATGATCGGCGTAGTAGCAGGGCAGCGTGATCGCGTTGGGGTCCACCAGATCCTTCTGCTTCCGGGCCTCGACAAACGCCGGCCCCTTGTGCGCCGCCGCGAAGTTGATGTGCGCGAAGAAGGGCTGCCCGGCCCTACGCTCCCGCCAATGCGAACCCTCGTACACGTCGCTGGCGGCAAAGTTGAGATCGACCTTCTTCGTGCCGGAAACCCCCGGCGCGATCTCCTTCACATTGGCCGTGAAGTACCCGGCGTCACGCAATCGGTGCGTCATCAATCGTGCATTGGCAGGCAGCCGGTAGCCGTCGTTCTGATGGCTGCGATGGTGATGCGCGCCAATCGTCGTCTGATACCGGCCGGTCAGAATTGCAGACCGGCTGGGCGAGCACACCGGTGCCGTCGTGAACGCCCGGCTGAACCGCGTTCCCTGCTCCGCCAGAAGATCCAGATTGGGCGTCCGCACCAGCGGATACCCATAGCAGCCCAACTGCGGCCCCATGTCCTCGCCCGTGATCCAGACGATATTGGGGCGATTGGCCGCCGCTTGCGCCGCGGCGCTCGCACAGAGAGAGAACTCGCGGCGCGTCATGCGTTCACTCCTTGACCGGGGCGCCCACCTTGATCGTCTTCTCCACCGAAACAAATCCAGTAGGCTGCTTCCACTCCACCTTCACCTGGGTTGCCGCCGAGAGATCGAACGGACTCACCGGCACGGTCACCGTCATCTTCTCACCCGGCCTCAGGATGGGAACGCCATGCGAGATCACCTTGCGCACCGCGCCGTCCGTTTGCAGCAGAGTCACCACAACCGCGTGGTCGCGCTGTATCCGTGAAGGAAAGTCCGGCCGGCCCTCCAATTCAACCCGGACTGCGAACGTCGCCATCAGGCCCTGCGGCTTGCGGTCGATCTCAACGTTTCGCAACACCGCCGGCGAGAACTCCTCGCGCAGCACGAAGTAAGAATCGCGCGGCTTGCGATCCGGCGTCACCAGACCCCACGGCCGGTATCCGTCGGAGTTCGTCCCGTAATGGCGGCTTCGATAGTCGTTCCAGGACCATACCGATGCCCCAATCACGAAGGGGTGCTTCCGCAGAATCGCCATCGCCTCCCGGAACTGCTGCGCGCGCCACTGCTCGGATTGCGCTGTGTCCGCCCGCCACCCGAACTCGCTGACCAGCTCCGGCTTGTCCGGCCACGTGGCGTGCAGCGTCTCCATCGCCTTGTCCAAACCGCCGTTCCCGTAAATATTCGGACAGAGAATATCGGCGTAGTGGAAGCTGTTCTCCTCCGGCTTGACCTTCGAGAACACCTTGCCCCCAAGACTCACGAACGTGACAAACCGCGAAGTGTCCATCGTCAGAATGTGCTCCCGCATGTCTCGGGTCCAGCGCACACCCGCCGGCGTGTCGGACTGATACTCGTTACCCACGCTCCACCCGATTACCGAGGGATGATTCCAGCTCTGCTCGGTCATCTCGCGGGCCTGCCGCTTCCAGTTCGCGCGGATCACTTCCGAATCCAGTTGAGCCGGAGGCAGCCCCCAGTTGCCGGCCTCGGCAATGATGAGGAACCCATGTTCATCGGCCCAGTCGAGCAGCGCCGGCGAGCTGGGATAGTGCAGAATCCGCGCCAACCCCATGTTCGCCGTCTTCATCATCGAGAGGTCCTGGTCAATCAACTGCGGCGTCTCCATCGATCCGACCTTCGGATGATCGGCCGATCGATTCGCGCCGCCGAACGAAACAGACTCGCCGTTCAGCAGCAGCTTCGCCCCCCGAATCTCCAGCTTCCGTATGCCGAATCGCACCATCTGGTTGTCCGTGGGCGCACCATCCCCGATAACCTCCACCAGCGACTCGTACAAGTTCGGATGATCGAAATCCCAAAGCGCCACTTGCCCCGCCTTCAGCGGAATCGTCACCTCCGCCACGCCCGTCGTGCGGGCAGCAACACTCAGAGTTGTCTCAGCCGCACCCGCCGCATCCCACGACCCCGGACGCCTCACCCTCACCCGCACGCGCCGTTGTTGAGCCGTGCCCGTCGTATTCCGGAGCCACACTTTCACGGACACGCTAGCCGTCCCCGCCGCCAGATCCGGCGTCGCCACGATCTTCTGATTCGGGACGTACACCGGCGCCGAGACTTCCAGGTAAACGGGCTTCTTAATGCCGCCGTAGTTCCACCAGGGATACGTGAGATCTCTCGGCGTGCCGCCCACACGGGATCCAGGAATCGTCTCCGTGCTCCACGAGTTGTCCGCCCGCACCACCAGCACATTCTCCGCGCCCGGCTTCAACACAGCCGTCGCGTCAAACTCGAATGCCGTGTAACCGCCTTCGTGCTCGCCAAGCAGCGTCCCGTTCAGCCACACCTTGGACTTGTAGAACACTGCGCCGAAGAGGATCCGCGCATGTTGCCCGGCCTTCAGTTCCGGAGCACGGAACGTGTGCCGATACCAGGCCGCCCCCGTATATTCGTAGCGCGGCTCCAGGTTCCAGAGATGCGGCACCTCCACCGTGTCCCAGCTCGGATCCTCGGCCCCCGGCTTCTGCCAGCCAAACTCCTCGCCCTTCCCCGGATAGTCCGGGAAGAAGCGCCACTGGCCATTCAATTCGATCCGCGCGCGGGCACTGGCGAAGCCTCCCGCCGGTGGCGCCCCCTTCGCAAGGCCCCCCCCAAGCGACAGACCGAGGAGGCACACCGGTAGAGCAGACCGCAGCATTCGATTCATGTCTAGACCTTCCCCCGATGCTCGCGGCCCCGCACCAGCAACCGGTCCATCTGCACCGGTTCGCGATCGCACTCCACCTCAATCACCGCAACCGGATCGTCGGGAGGCGTCGCCGGCAAGCCGGTCAGAAGCAGCCTATACTTGTCCTGCTGAAACGTCACCTTCTCGCCCGTGGCCAGCAACCGCGCCGACAACGCCTTCGATTCCAGCCCCGGAATCGATAGCGTCGCGCCATCCCAGAAATGCACCTGCAGATACAGAGTGTTGCCCCGCCGCGTGAACCCTGTCATCTCCGAGTAGCGCACCCGCGCCCGCTCAGTCCCGTAGATCGACTTCCCATTGCGCTCCAGCCAACCACCCACCGCGTTCAGGATCTGCACCGATTGCTCTGGCACGGACCCATCGGCCCGCGGCCCGATGTTCAGCAGATAGTTCCCGCCGCCCCGCGCACAGTTGCCGAGATTGCGAATCACCATCCGCGCGTTCTTCCACTCGTCATCCGTGCGGCAGTAGCCCCAGCTGCCATTCAGCGTCATGCACGACTCCCACGGCCGCGGCTCTTCCGTAATCCGCTGCTCCGGCGTGCCGAAGTCACCCGCCAGTCTGTTGCGGTTATTCACGATGATCTCCGGCTGCAGCTCGAAGACCATGCGGTTCATCCGCTCGGACTCCCAGCCGGCCGCATCCAGCGGATGCGGGACGTCATACCAAAGGATGTCGATCTTGCCGTAGTTGGTGAGCAGTTCGCGCACCTGACCGTGGATGTAGGCCACGAACCGCTTCCGCGCGCCTTCATCTTTAGCGCATCGTTCGCCGTCCGGATGGTGCCAGTCCATCAGCGAGTAGTAGAAGCCCACCCTCAGGCCCTCGGCCCGTGCCGCCTCCACATACTCCCGCACCAGATCCCGGCCGCACGCCTGCTTCGGAGCACAGTAATCGGTCAGCTTCGTATCAAACAGGCAGAATCCCTCGTGGTGCTTGGTGGTGAGCACCATGTACTTCTGGCCCGCCCGCTTCGCCAGCCGCGCCCACTGCCGCGCGGCGCCCGGCTGCGGCGTGAAGCGCTTGGCCAGTTGCTCGTACTCGGCAATCGGGATCGCCTCCTGCTCCAGCACCCACTCTCGCCGGCCCAGCACACTGTACAGCCCCCAGTGAATGAACATGCCGAACTTGGCTTCGTGCCACCAGCGCAGCCGCTGCTCGCGCGTGCTGTCCCCCGGCTGTGGCGCCGCCGCTTGCTGCGCATTTGCCGCGAGTCCTGCGCCCATCGCCGAGCACCACGTTCGTCTGGTCACCATATTCACCTCAACCTGGAGTCTACAGAACACACCACCCCTTTACGCTACGCTCGAACGGGCAAAGAGACGTCTGAGCATTGGACTACGAGTGCGTAGTCCAGAACGACTAGATCGTTCACCGGAAAGTAAAGAACTGTAAACCGCCACCTTCGCACTTGGCGCAGGGACTCCGACCACGATTCCGTTATCTCCGCAGCCGAAATCACCAACGCCCCGGCCGCCCTCAAGCCGCTCGACAAGGACGGCGACGGCCAACTCAGCCGGGAAGAAGTCCGGCCCAACTTCGGGCCGCCTGGGCCGCCCTGAGGGCCGCGAAGGCTTCATCGCCGTCATCAACGATCTCCACAAAGGACGGGACTCCGGCCCGAAATGGTCCCTGCTCATCGACATCTCCGCTGTGCTGATGACGCTCGTCTCGCTGACCGGAATCCTCCTCATCCTGCTTCTGAGAAAGTACCGCGTTTCCGGCGTCCTTGTCGCCATCGGCGGAACCCTCGCCAGTTGTGTCATCTACGCCCTCTGGGTTCCCTAGGTCAAGCCGCGCACAGAATCCTTGACAGAACAGTATAGTCGCCCTAACATGGAACAACCCTAGGAGTCTGTCGGAGATAGGCTCCTCCGCTCAGCGGCGCAAGGCACGGCCTG
>CAYVDY010000138.1:0-13236 GCA_964450255.1 uncultured Candidatus Solibacter sp.
TTTTTCTCGCGGGCGAGTCGGGCGAGGGTGCGGGCCTCGTGAACCGTGCGGGTCATCGGCTTGGCGCAGTAGACGTGCTTGCCGAGGTTCATCGACGCGGCAGCCACGGCGGCGTGGGTGTGATCGGGGGTGCCGATGATGACGGCGTCGATGCTCTTTTCGCGCTCGAGCATCACCCGGAAATCGGTGTAGGTTTTCGCCTGCGGGTACTTACGGAAGATACGTGCGGCGAACGGTGTATCCACGTCGCAGAGCGCGCCGATGGTCTGCGATTCGCAGCCCTTGAGGTACTCGGCGCCCATGCCGCCGACGCCCACGGCCGCCAGCACGAGTTTATCGCTGGGTGCTGTGTAGCCTGCCCCGCCGAGGACGTTTCTGGGCACGATGCTGAAGGCGGCGGGAAGAATCTGTCGGCGGCTGAATGACATTCTGCAACCTTTCGGCAATGGCGGCATCCTATCAGAGATCCGAGAGGGGTTTGCATGTACGAATCGAAGAATCCAATTGATGAGCTTGTCCACCTCTACGCGGATGGTGCGTTCAACCGTCGCGAACTGTTCAGCCGCGTGGCGAGAAAGACTGGTAGCATGGCAGCCGCGGCAGCCGCGCTGAGCATCTATCCGGAAGTGCAGGCCGCCGAGAACCCGGACGTGCCGGAGGGGGTGCGGACGGCTGAGACCGATCCGGAGATCGAGGCGCGCGACGTCACGTTTCCGGGCGAGGCCGGCATCCTGTACGGTTATCTGGCAGTGCCGAAGACGGCCTACAGCGAGCTGCAGCCTGGCGTCATGGTGATCCACGAGAATCGTGGTCTGACGGAGCACATCAAGGACGTGACGCGGCGCGCGGCCAAGGCGGGCTTCGTCGCATTGTCCGTGGATCTGCTCTCTCGGCAGGGCGGAATTGGGCAGTTTCCCGAGCCGACGCAGCAGACGGCGGCGTACAACCGTACGACGCAGCCTGAGCGGCGCGCCGACATGCTCTCGGCGCTCGATTACATGAAGCACCTCGACATGATCGTCTTCGATCGAATCGGAGTCACCGGATTCTGCGCCGGCGGCGGCAACGTTTGGGACTTCATCGTGAACTTCGAGGAGGTAGCCGCGGCAGTTCCGTTCTATGGCGCCGCGCCGCTGCTGGAAGATGTGGCTCGCATCCAGACGCCTGTTCTGGCCGTTTACGCCGAACGCGATTTCAACTTCACGCAGCGGATTCTGCCCACCATCGACGCACTCAGCAGGGCCCGAAAACCGCATGGAGTGATCATCTACGAGGGCGTAGGCCACGCTTTCCACAACGACACGGGCGCCGCCTACAACGCCGAAGCGGCGAAGGACGCGTGGGCGCGGACAATGGCGTTCTTCAACAAGTGGCTGCGGAGGCCAAGAACGTAGAGTAGTAGGTGCATGCCGCGCACCGACTGGGGATGGCAGATCACCGCTGAAGAGCTCTCGGCCTGGATTCTCCAGGAGGACGATGAGGTTCTGGTGGTGAACAAGCCGGGGCTGGTGGTCTGTCATCCTTCGAAGCACGGGCCGTGGTCGTCGCTGATTGGCGCTTGCCGCGAGTACTTGGGGGCGGAAACGCTGCACATGCCTTCGCGCCTGGATCGGGAGACGAGTGGCGTAGTTATGTTTGCGCGGACCAGGGAGCTGGGCTCCCGGCTGCAGAAAGCGGTTCAGGCGCGGCAGGTCCGCAAGTCGTATGTAGCGATTCTGGAAGGCACGCTGCGGGAACCGGCGCGGGTGGATCAGCCAATTGGCCGCGCCCTGGATTCGCGGGTCTATCTTCGGCAGGGCGTGCGTGCGGACGGTCAAGCGGCTCGGACGTTCTTTGAGCCGCTTGAATGGCGCGGCGGATACACGCTGGCGCGCGTGACCACGGAGACGGGGCGGTTGCACCAGATCCGCGTGCACGCCGCCTGGCTCGGTCATGCCGTGGCCGGAGACAAGCTCTACGGTCCGGACGAGGGGCTGTTCCTGGAGTTCATCGAGCACGGCTTTACGGCCCGTCTGCAGGCGGCGCTGCCACTGGAGCGGCAGGCGCTGCACGCGGATCTGATGCGGTTTGAACTGGAGGACCGGCCGATGGAGTTCCGCGCTCCCCTGGCGGCTGACATGGCGGAGTTCTGGCGGCGGCTCGGCTGTTCGTAGAATGGTAGAGCCATGATATTGCCAGAGATCGGTTCCATCGTCGCCGTTCAATACCAGCGCAACCCCACCGTGTACTCCGACGCCGCGCTCAACCCCAGATTACATCTGGGCCGCGTTGTTCGCCACGAGGGGACGGGCGGCTTCACGGCGGCGCTCGGCAACTACGATCATGTTCCGCAGGAATCGTGGCTGGAATGGAACGACGAGTTGGAGGCGTTCGAGGATCGTGACTTCCATCAGCCCATCGAGTGGGTGCGCTATCCGGTGACAGGCGAGATGGAAGCGCTGTGCCTGGAACTGGAAGCCCTGCCGGAGGAGATCCCGCAGCACGAAGGACAGGATCGTCCGTTCGAGGAGATGCGTCTGCGGTTTCTGCTCGCGGCCGCCGAGAGCCAGTGGCTCGCGGACCTGTCACAGCCGTTCGTGATGTACTCGGATGACTTCCCCGATACCGGTTCGACGGTCGCGCGCTGGACGAAGCAGAACCTGGGCCGCTTCGAGATCAGCGACGAGCGCGTGTTCTTCGAGTGGCCCGTGGAGGAGCGCGAACAGAGTGAATGGGGCGTGGAGTTGGAGCGGCAGCCGGATGGGTCTTACTATTCGAAGTCCGAAGCCTTCGGCGACGAGTTCGAGGCGAAGTTGGAGGAGCGGGAAGGCTGCCGCGTGCTGATCGGTTTGTGGGCGAGCGAGGAGTTTATGAGCTTTTTTGGAGCGGTGTTTCCGAAATAGGCAGCCGGCCCTGATTGTCCGAATCGCAGCCCAGGGAGAAGCGAAGGGCCGCGCACACTTCGCTCATTCTCTTGGGACTGAGACGGCACACGCGTCGTCCGATGCGGTGCTGCGAGACTGTGACCGCATTATGCAGGTTTACCGCGCAAGGCCCTTTCATCCCGTCGTCTTCGTCGAGCAGGACCCCGGGGGCACGCCCCGAACGGCGGATGTCACGGGTGTGACGGTGACGGTCGAGAGATAGCCAGACACTGCTTGCCGGGTAGCGAAAACCTCGGAGGGCTGCACGCTGCCTCGGTTTATTCGCCGGGCCATGAGGCTACCGGTTTCCAGATAAGGGCCTCCTGTTCCTTCCTGGGCAGGCTCTGGTAGCCACGCCGGTCCCGGCTTTCCAGATCCACCAGTTGTCGATAGCGAAGTTGCTGGTGTTGGGTCGCCGCGTCTGGCGGCCGGTGTAGTCTGGCGTCGGTGACAACCTGGGTTGTTTCCATGCGGTGGACCTTATTGCGCACGATGCTACACACCCTCCAGGTCAATCAAATACATCTGCCGGCCCGTGCCGGCGTGCGCCGAATCGATCACCACCTTCTTGCCATCGGGCGAGAATCGCGGATGGGTGTCGCAGCGCCATTCGCCCGCGTACTCCTTCGGTGAATTGAAACTGCCGAGCGGGATGCGCTTGCCCGTGGCGAGTTCGAAGAGATAGACGTTCTGATTCCGCTGCTTGTCCGGATACGTGTCGTTCAGAATGTATCGGCCGCCCGGCAGATAGGTGCAGTGCCCGTTCACCGTCATCACGTCCGGGCCGACGCACTCCACCTGCTCCGTCTTGTCCGTGTAGAGATAGAACTTGTCGCCGCGGGATGGGTGCCACGCCCACGCCAGCACATGCGATGCGTCGCGCCAGATGAAGTGCGATGTCTTGCCATGCGGATCAAGGATGAAGAGGTCCTTGCCATCCCGATTCGCGGTGAACATGCGAGTGGCGAAGCTGGTGCCCTCTTTGTCTCCGCGCCAGCGGTGGAGGAAGATGAACCGCGAGCCGTCGGTGTTGTAGAGCAGGTGATTGAACCAGTGTTTGGCGCCGCCGGAGTAGCCGGGCGGGTAGGGGATGGCGGCGGCTTGCGAGAAGGGGATGATGAGCGATGACTTTCCGGTGCGTAGGTCCACGCGCCAGATGCCGGCGTCTTCGGGAATGCGCTTGTCGAAATTCGGGTCGGGCAGACCGGCGTAGCCATAGCCGGGGCGGCAATCGTTGAGGCGGCGGAAATCCGGGTAGACTGCCTCCTGGCCGTTCGGGCTCAGTGTGTAGACGGGCGCAGCGATGACGCGTTCCTTGCCCGTTTGGAAGTTCCTGATGACGGAGACGAACCGGCCGTCGCGGCGGTCGTTCCAGATCACGTCTGTCTTCGAGCCTGGCACCCACTGCAACATGCAGCCCTGCTGCCAGTTCCAGGCGCGCGATTCGCCGAGATGGCGCCATTTGTCGCCGTCGCGGAGATCGATGACGCCTAGCTGGATGACGTCATCGGCGCGCGGAGAGCGGTGCTCGAAGTCCACTCGCATGGCGAGCACGTAGCGGGAAGTGGGATCGAACTGGAGTTTGTCGTAGTAGCCGAACCAATGATGGCCGGGCGCGCGGGTGATGGCGCGGACTGGCGGGAGACCGGCGTGGGCTTTTCCGGCAAGGGCCAGCAGAGCGGGACTGAGAACAAAAGAGCGGCGTGTCGGATTCATGGACTGGCTTCGATTATATTGCGATTGTGGGGGGGAGGTTGCGCACTCCGTGGAGCAGGTGCGGCCTGTGCCGGGCCGGTCGTCCATCGCCGAGTTGCTGGCTGGAGGCGTTGACCGGCCCGGAAGCCCGCGTTCCCGCGCGGTTGGAGTTCGCGGGCGGGCACGGTGTCGTATGATGCATCATGATGCCGGAGCCGAACCGCCCTCTCATTCGCTACGCGCCGGAGATCCTGAAGGAAGCCGCCGCCTGCCGCGAGATGCTGCATGACTTCCTGCCGCTTGCCGAGGGCCTGGAATGGCGCCTGGCAGAGGCCCACTGGCTGGCAAACGGCGTGTCCTCTTTCGTGGATGGGAGGGTACCGTACTTAGTCAACAACGACGGGCGGCTCTCGGCTGACGCGGCGGCTGTGCTGTTTGCCAACTGCCTGGAACGTCCTCCGGAGGAGGACGGGATTGCGGTTCTCGAGGTAGGCGCTGGAACCGGCCTGTTTGCGCGCTATTTCCTGGATGAATTCCGAAGCTTGTGCCAGGGAGAGGCGCGGGATTTCTACCAGAGATTGACCTACGTCATCACAGATGGTTCGCCGGCCACGGTTGAATTCTGGATTGCGAACGGCGTTTTCGCCAACCACGCGGAGCGAGTTCGGCTCTGCGTGGCGGACGCTGCGTTACCGGCAGCCGTCATCGACCGGCCGCTCCGAGCCGCATTTTGCAACTACATTCTGGATACGCTTCCGAGTTCGACTTTGCGGCGCACGGCCACCGGGTGGGAACGGCTTTGTGTGCGCACTTGGATCGACAAGGACCCGGAGCGGCTGCGTGAATACACCGGGCTGAGCCTGGATGAAATCCGGCAGCGCGCGCGCGACAACGATCTTGGCGCGTTGCTTGGGTTACCGCCTCTCCTGGAGAGCGAGCGGGAATTCCTGGCGCTGCCCGCGGGCGCGCTTGCGGAATTGGAAATGGACTCGTTTGAGCCCGGGCAGGTGTTTGCATTCAATCACGGCGCGGCAGGATGTCTGGAAGCCGTCATCGCCAGGCTAGATCCCGCTGGATTCGTTCTGGTGAACGACTATGGCTGTACCCGGCCAGAAGACGCCGCTCGATTCGCCGCCGGCCAGTGGTTTGGGCCTGCTTCGGCGATGGGACTGGATTTCGCGCTGCTCGAAACGACATTGCGGCGCAGAGATCCGGATGTGCGGAGCATGCGGCCTGAGGGTGACGATGATCTGCGTATTCATTCGAGACTGATCCATCGCGCCGCGCCGGCCGAATGCCGCCGGGTGTATCTCAGGCGCTTCTCCGGGGATGCGGTGGAGCGGAGTATGGCGCTGGCGGAACAAGCCCGCACCGAGGCGCTGTCGGGCGACAAAAGCGAGGCATTGCGCAGCTTTCAAGCCGCCTTGGAGAGCAATCCCCGCAACTGGCTACTGATTGGCGAAGCGGCGGTGTTCGCGCGCGAGCAGTTGCGCGATGTTGGCCGCGCCATCGAATTGGCGCAGACGGCCCTCGATTTGAATTCCTGGTACAGTCCGTGGCTGTGGAACGTCCTGGGCGAGTCATTCGCCAGCGCCGGACGCCATGACGAGGCTCACGAGTGCCACCTGCGGGCGGAGCGGATTCAGCCGGACGACCCGGCGACGCACTGCAACCTGGCGGCGTCCTGGCTGCGGCGGGGAGATCCAGTGCGCAGCCTCCACGCCGTGGCTCGCGGACTGGTGGGGGACTTGGCCGACATGCACCGCCATGTGCTGCTGGAGCGGCAACAGGAGGCCATCGGCGCTTTGGCCCTTCGCCGGGCGCGGGAACGGGAGTCGTCTGCTCGTAGAGAACGGACGCAGTTGCCGCGTTCGTGAAATTCCCATATACTCTCAGGGAAGCGGGCTCTGTTTCGCTTCGTTCACTTTCACTGGGCCAACCGAATCAACGGAATTAGGGAATGGAGAATCGCTTCCTATGTTGAAAGTCCGCGACGGCATGTTGCAGGGGACATTGAACGGGATGCTGGTGAACTGCGCGCTTCGGCCCGGGGTGAGCATTCCGAGGGGCACCTACAAGCTGCTCCCGGCCGTGCAAGACCCGGTTTTCGGAACCTTGGTCGCCATGGTTCCAGCCAGCGGGCAGTTGGATCAGCGACGACAGCAAGCAGAGGGTTTGAAAATCGACACAGTGAAGGGGTTAGTCTCAAACGACCGGCGCAGTGCCCCGCCATTCGCGCGCGGTGATGGTATTAAGACCATTTCATTGGGCCACGCCGGCCAGAGCGATCTACTGAACGTCGGAATCCTGCATCAATTCAAATACGATTCTCTTGAAAAGAACCAATCCAGCCAGGGCTTCGTGCTGAGCGCCCGCCCGATGCCTGGCACCAGCAACATTGTTGTCAGCTCCGGATTCTCCAGCCTGGTGGAGGGCCTGAGCAAAGGCGAAGCGATGGTCGAAGCGGGCTGAGCCTGAACTTCGGTTCCGAGGGAGCTCAGACTCCGCCGGTGAACCGGATTTCCGGCCCAGTGAATCGAACGAGGTGAAGGAGGGGTGAGTCCTATGTTGAAGATCCGCGACGGCATGCTGCAGGGAACACTAAACGGGATGCTGGTGAACTGCGCGCTTCGGCCCGGGGTGAGCATTTCGAGGGGCGCCTACAAGCTGCTCCCGGCAGTGCAAGACCCGGTTTTCGGAACCTTGGTCGCCATGGTTCCAGCCGGCGTGCAGTTCAATCAGCAGCCATCGCCGCCGTCGGTTTTCAAATTTGACGCAGCGACGGGGTTCGCCACAAAAGACCGGGGCGGCGTCCCGACGGTGCCTGGATTCACTTACGATAAGGTGACTTCGGGTGAAAGATCCGGACAAGGTTTCGTGCTGAGCGCCCGTGCGATGCCTGGCACCAGCAACATCGTTGTCAATTCCGGATTCTCCGGCCTGGTTGAGGGTTTGAGCAAAGGCGAAACAATGGTCGAAGTCGCCTGAGCCAGTCCTGCGGTCCCGATGGGGCGGGCACCCAGTCAGTCCATCGGTTTTCGCTCTTTGGCGCGATCAAGCAGCAGCCCGTACTCGCCTGTCCAGCGCAAGTAGTCGAGCAGAACGGGCTCGAGGACGACCGTGGCGGCTTCGATCGTGTGAGCGAGCAGCGCGCTCATTTCGAGGATCCGGCTTAGCTGCTCACGGCTCGTATGGTGCCTTTGAAGCCAAGCCTCCACGTCGTTCTCGTTCGCTAGGCCGTGGTTCCGGCAGAGCGCCGCGGATCGCTCCATGATAGCCGCCGCGTCCACGAGGTTCCGATCCTGCTGCGCCTGCCGGGCGCCCAGCAGCCAGCCCAATGCTCCTTCGCCGGCGCGCTCCAACCGGACTTGGTCGCGGCGCAGTTCCTGCAGCACAATGGCATCCGGACCCAGGCGGGTTCCGGCTTCGGCCTGGCGCGTCATGCTGACCCAATGGTTGGTCTGTTCGAAATGGTAAGTCACCGGCTGGGGCTCGATTCCGGAGGCCAGGAACTGATCGATGGCACGGATCACCGCAGCCGCATCCTGCCGCTTCTGGTCCACGCGGCCGGCTGGCAGCCACTGGCGTAGCCGCTGCAGCGTGTGGGCATCCGTTTCAGCCACGGATTCAAGAACGGCGGCAAAGTTGCGCTCCGGGTAGAAGAGGCGCTTCGCGGCGTCCAGCATCCTGTGCGCGGCGGGTTCGCTCCGCACACCTTCGGCCTGCGCTTTTGCCAGAGTCGCCCGGATGTTCTCCATCGCCTCGGAACCCGCGCGAAAGCCGAACTCGGCGGAGGCGTGGGCCACCGCCACCTCGTCGTCGTCTTCGAGGGTTCCGTCCCGGTACGCCTCGAAGACCGCGCCGATTCCAACCATGCCGAAAGCCTCCAGTTCGGCGGCCCGCAGCGCGCCCATGCTGGCGCCGCCGAAAACGGGAATGCCCTGGCTCATGGCCCAGAGGATTTCCTTGTGCCAGACGGAAGGGACGCGGTCGAAATAGCCATCGATGATTCCGATGGCGGAGGGTCTTTCCAACGCCGCCCGGTAGACGTCGCCTTGCGCGGCGGGGCCGTGACACAACAGGTGGTGGCCGCTTCGGAACTCCGCCCTGGCGGCGGCGGCCGAAATCGTGGGACCGATGAAAACGACTGCCGTCATGGGCGTCTCTCCTCTGGCGACCGGCCGCAAGACCCGTAAATCTCCGGGCTTGGCGCTGGCAGTTCCATGCCGGGAATCCGAACCCGCACTACCGGCAAGGCGAACTCCTCGCGGGTCAGGTCGATCAGGATCACTTGCGAAAAGCCCGCCTCGCGCACACGATCAAGCTCCCAGGCGACGTCGGCTTCAAAGGAGTCTGATTCGAAAGTGGGCGCCGCGGTGAATGGCCGGAACCCGGGCCTGGTGATCCACTGGCGTTGTTCCGCCAGCACCTCCGGATCGAGCCAGCGGCGGTAGGCGTCCCACGGCATGTCGTCGCGCGATCCGGCGATGATGGTTAACCGGCTCTGCGCGGCTTCGGTCAAGGCCCGTAGAAGGGCGATCCCGCGCGCGGGATGGCATCCGGACCCACGGGCGGCGGAGATCGTCCGCAGAGGGTTGGCTTCTCTGTCCGCGATTTGGCAGTCGTAGGCGGCGATGCCGACTGAGTTCGTGATGTCGTCCACGGATACGGCTACGCCCGCCCGAGTGAAGAGATCCAGAGCTTGACGGCAGAGCGGATCGTCGACGGTGTTGAGATCGACACGGCGGGCTTCCCGCTCTGGCTCCGGGATCTGATCCCAATGCGCGGAAGCGTCGCGTTCCACCGCTTCGCAGATGGCGTGGCTGGCCGCCTCCAAGAGGTGATTCCCGGAGGCCAGACCGGTGCTATCGGCGGCGAAGCAATTCAAGTCGAACGCCCACTCCTTTGTGTAGGCGGAGTGCACCAACTGGTACGGCGCCAGGATCTTTTCGCGGCCGATCAAGTCCTCGCCTTCTACCCACAGAATCGGGTAATCGGCGTGGAAATGGCTGTCGATTGGGCGCCGCAGCAATTCGACATCGACAACAGAGCGGCGGGCGCGGAGCTCGCGATAGGTTGCGAACTGGAGCGGCAGCGCCACACGTTCGGCATGATAGGATTCGACGGATTCCATTGCCGCGGAGACCTTGGCCGAGTCGAGATCCATCCCTTTGCCCTGGCTGACGGCGAGAGAACGGGAATTGGGCCGGCAAGCCATCACCACCGGGATTCCGATGTGGTCCAGACCGGTGACGTTGGCCAGCCGCGTGATGCCCATGCGCGGCAGCAATGGCCGGAGCCGCTGCAAGGTCTCGCGCGGCGGAATCAGGCGGTGGGTTCCGCTGGTGTAGCCCTTGCTGGCGTGCGCCGGCGAGGCGTTCCCAAGCCAGATCTTCTCGTTGTCCATAGGTGTTCCCAATCACGCTCCTGCCATCGCCGGTTGCCTGCGCGCCGGCCCCACGGGCTTCGGACTTTGCCGGGCGAGAGGCCGAGCGGAGCGAGGCTGTTGCGCGAAGATGGCGGCCCAATCACGGCGCTACGATCCGGGCATCCCTATCGCTGACTCGCTTTGAAGCCCGGTGAGCAGCCCCTGCACGGATCAAGGCGACCTTCGGATAGATTCGCACATTTGCGGTCGCTCAGGTCTGAGCTCAGCGCAGCCGGGCCGGTGGGGGCTGTTTGCGGGCCGCGGTTTCCACCTCGTCCCGTCTTGATTACGTTCCAAGGCTTGCCTTGTGCGCGCTGCCGGACTGCCTAACGGGCAGCCATGCCGGGCGCGCAACACGGATCCGGCATGCGGCGGGAAGCGGCATCTGCCCAAGCCGGCCGTTGGGCGACGCCGGTCATGAATCCGTACAGCGACTACGAGAGGATTGGCACTCATCCGGGGATGCACCATTGCCGCGAGATCGAGCGCTACGCCAGCTGCACAGGCTAACGGCGAGGTTGATCCCGGCGAGCGCGAGTCCAGTCAGTCTGCCCGCGCGCTGGATGCGGCGAGATGCCGAGATTGGTACGGGTTGGCCGACGCCGTACTCCGCAAGTCCGAACTTCCCATCATTGGACTCTGGGGCCAGCTGCCGTCGTTCGAAAGCAGAATGTGCGGTCGGTGCAAAGGCTGACGAGCTCAGCCACTATGGCAGACCAGATGCGGGCCCGCAAACGGGCTTTCTTCAACGTGTCGCCTCATACTCCTCTCCGCCCCTTCCAAGTGCGTGGTCTTCCATGGTGGCGCAGGGCGACCTCGCGCTGACGTGAGGTCCTAGAAGCCGATTAGCATTCCGCCGTCCACGGGCAGGACGACGCCATTCACGAACCGCGCTGCCGGTGAGGCCAGGTAGACAGCCGCCCAGCCTACGTCCTCCGGCACGCCGAAGCGGCTCATGGGGGTGCGGCTCAGTACCTTCTGTTTGCGCAACGGATCGCCGGCCATCGCCTTGCGCGATATCGCCGTCTCGATGAAGCCCGGCGCGATGGCATTGACGCGGATACCCTTCGGCGAAAGATCCACCGCCAGCGAACGCACCATGCCCAGGTATGCGGACTTCGCCGTGCTATACGCGAATACCTTTGGCAGTCCGAAGAAAGAGGTCATGGACGCCGTGAACAGCACGCTTCCATGGCCGCGTTCCGACATGGAGGGGATGAATGCCTTCGTCATTGCGTAGGCGCCCATCACGTGAGTATCCATCAACTGGCGGAACTCCAACTCGTCCGTGTCCTCGATGGATTTCTTGAAGTGGTTGCCGGCGTTGTTGACCAGAATCGTCACGGAGCCGAATTGCTCCTTCACCAGCGAAGCCAGTTCCGGCGTCTTGCCGGTGTTGGCGACATCGTGCGTAGCGAAATGCGCGTTGGGGCCCAGTTCGCCCGCGGCCTTCTTCAGTTCGTCGCGCCGCCGGCCCACCAGGACGACCTGCGCGCCGGCTTCCACGTACGCGTGTGCGATGGCGCGCCCAAGTCCAGAGGCGCCGCCTGTGATCAGCGCCAACTCTCCCTGGAGGGAGAAGGCGTCCGCGAGAGACAGGAACGGCTGTTGTTCTGACATAAAGTGGGTGTTACTGATATGTTAGTGCATAGCCATGGACAACGCATTGATCTTAGGTAGATTTTCATTCGGCATGGGTGACCGTTTCGCGCAACAGGGATTGGCGCAGTTGCGCGCCTGCGCGATGGCCGCCGAGCAGGGGGTGGCGGTCACGCCGGTTTGGAACAAGAGCAACCGCGAGCATCTGATCGTTGGCACAGAGCCGGCCAGCGTGCGCGCGGAAGCCGATTCGGCTGTTGCCGCGCTCGCGTGGCAGTCCGCCTACCGGGTGGATGCCGACCACATCAATCTCACCACGGTGGACCGCTTTGTCGCGCCCTCTGATTTCTTCACGCTCGATGTCGCTGACGCCATCGGCAAGCCGGCCGGGCAGGCGGGCATCGACGCCTTCGTTCAGCGCCACGGCGATCTCGGCGGAGCCTTCGGACTGACGCGAGATAAGGTGCGTGACGCCGCCGGCAAGTACTTGTTCGCGGTTGAGGAGGCAGGGCGCATCTACCAGCGCGTCGTTTCGCTCAAGGGCGAAGGCCACTTCATCACGGAGGTGTCACTCGACGAAACCGACCTGCCGCAGACGCCCGACGAGTTGCTCGTGATCCTCGCCGCCATTGCGGATCAGCAGATCCCAGTCCGCACCATCGCGCCGAAGTTCACGGGCCGCTTCAATAAGGGCGTGGACTACGTGGGCGACCCTGCGCAGTTCGAGCGTGAGTTTAACGACGACATCGCTGCTATCGCCCACGCCGTCGCGCAGTTCGGCCTGCCTGCCGATTTGAAGCTCAGCGTCCATTCCGGCAGCGACAAGTTCGCGATCTACCCCGCCATCGCCCGTGCCGTCAGGCGTACCGGCGCCGGCGTGCACGTGAAGACCGCCGGCACCACGTGGCTGGAGGAACTGATCGGTCTGGCTGAGGCAGGTGGGGAAGCGCTCGCGCTGGCCAAGGAAGTCTACTCAGAGGCTTTCGCCCACGCTAACGAACTCTGCGCTCCGTACGCCAGTGTCATCGACATTGATTCGGCCCGGCTGCCAATGCCGTCCGTCGTCAACACATGGAGCGCCGAGAACTACGCCAATGCTCTGCGGCACGATCAATCCTGCCCGGAGTTCAATCCCCACCTTCGCCAGCTGCTGCATGTCGGTTACAAGGTGGCGGCGAAGATGGGCGCGCGCTATCTCACCATGGTTCGGGATTGCGAAGAGAGCGTGGCGCGCAACGTTACTACCAATCTTTTCGATCGCCACATTCGTCCGCTGTGGCTCAACGGCTAAGCTACTTTTCCGTCTCGAATTGAATGCTGCTCTCCGCCGAGGTTTTCCGGAAGTCGCTGTTCGTCACATTCATCGTGATGTTGCGCTTGTAGCCGAAGAGAACTTTTACATAGAACTCGGTTCCGTAGGTAGCCGGAAACCACAGGCCATCCGTAGTCTTCCTGTACGTCACGTTGAAGCCCAGTTGCTTGACGTCGATGCCGAATATGAACTTCACAGCGGCAGGGATCTTCATGGCCAGCTTCGTAGTGACAAGCAACGGTTGATAATCCTGAGGATGCACCAGAACGTCGCCCCCCCGGGCGCGTTCGCCGTCCATG
>CAYVDY010000139.1:0-13162 GCA_964450255.1 uncultured Candidatus Solibacter sp.
GCTTTCGGGATTTCTCAAACTGCTCGTGCCACCCGGGCAAACCCGGGGGATCTCCCTTTGGGTTTAGAGCAGCCGCCCGGACTTTGGGCGGGAGGTCCTTTTCAAGAGTCGGAGTTCACGCTTGTGTAGGGAGTCGGACGGCTCCAGATCCAGCGCCGCCAGCGTCATTTCCAGAGCCATGCTCCAGTTGCGCTCGCGGTGTTCGTAATGGATCGCCAGACGCTCCAGAGCCTGCGCCTGCCACGGATTTCGAAGCGTAGACAACTCGCTCCAAAGCGCGACTGCCGCATCGTGGCGCTCCAATTTGCGCTCCATATCGGCCAGGTGCCACAGCGTCTCGAACAACAGCGGCTCCGGCAGGTTGCGCGTGATGGCCTGGCGCATCAGAGGGATAGCGTCCACCAGGCGGCCTTCGTTGCGCAGCCAGCGCGCCAGGCCAACCATCTCCGGGCCGGATGTCAGACGCCGGGGCTCTCGGAACGCCACCGGCACGATGGCGGTCAGGCAGGCCAGCGAGAGGATGTCGATGGCGTTGTGGTAGATCACCGGCTGGAGCGGCGTGAAGTCGCCCGTGCGGAGGTATTCGAAGTAAAGCGCCGGGATCAACGCGCCCGCAACGTCTCCGTGGCGCTCCACACCGAGTATGCGCTGCTCCAACTCCTGCAGCCGGCAACTCTCCAGGGCAAGACGCCAGAGGCGCCGGGCGGAGTAGAGCAGGTCCACGTGCTGGAGCCGCGGGAACGGCTCCTTCATGCGGTTCATGCGGTAGCGCGTCTCCAGCAGCGGCTGGTCAAAACTTCTCCCGTTGTAGGTGACGAGGACTTCGAACGGCTCAAGGAACTCAGAGAGGGCCGCCAGCAGCGACGGTTCTTCGGCGTGGTCGCGCATAAAGAACTGTTTCAGGATGAAGCCGTTCTCGGTGATGGCGCCCACTCCCACCAGAAAGGCGAAGGTGCCGGAGCCGCCCGCCAGGCCGCTGGTCTCCGTGTCGAGAAACGCCCACCGGGCCGGCGGTGCGACGACGGGCTGATCCGGCATCAGGACGGCCAGCAAATCCTGAGGCAGCTCGCAGAGCGCGCCCACATCGGCAGAGCCGTGCACGTGGTGCGCCTGGAAATGGGTGTCGAATTCCCAGTGGGTACCGCGATCCGTCATCACCTCGTAGCCGCTGGGTAGGCCGCGCGTCCCGGGCTTGGGCGGCGCCTGGTAGCGCGCATCGATGCGCGCCAGGCGTTGGCGAAGGATGTCCAGTTGTGTCTTGATGTGGTCCATGCGCTACTTGGCGTCGCGCCAGTTGGCGCCGTGGCCCACCTCCACCAGCAAAGGCACGCGGAGTTTGACCACCGATTCCATCGTCTGCTTCACCAGCTTCTCCACCTCGGCCAGCTCGGCGGGCGGACATTCCAGAACCAGTTCGTCGTGAACCTGGAGCAGCATTCGGGATTGGAGGCCGCGCTTGGCGAGCTCGGCGTCGAGCCGGATCATGGCCTTCTTGATGAGATCCGACGCCGTGCCCTGCAGCGGTGTGTTGACCGCGGTGCGCTCGGCGAACGAGCGGGCGTTGGGGTTCTTCGACTGGATATCCGGTATCGGGCGGCGGCGGCCATCGAGGGTGAGCGTGTAGCCGCGCTTGCGCACGTCCTCGATAGTGGCATTGATCCACTTCTGGACCCCGGCGTAGCGCTCGAAGTAGCTGCGGATGTATGTATCGGCTTCGCCGCGAGTGATGCCGAGCTGGGCGGCGAGGCCGAATGAGGTCTGGCCGTAGACGATGCCGTAGTTGACGGCCTTCGCGTTGCGGCGCATCTCGGAGGTGACCATCAGCGGGGCAACTCCGAAGACCTCGGACGCGGTGCGCGTATGGATATCTTGATTGTGCTGGAAGGCGTCGCAGAGGACGGCGTCGCCGGAATAGTGGGCGAGCAGGCGGAGCTCGATCTGGGAGTAGTCAGCGACCAGCAGAGTCCAGCCGGGCTCGGGAACGAAGGCGGAACGGATCTCACGGCCGGCCGCGGTGCGGATCGGAATGTTCTGCAGATTGGGATTGGACGAAGACAGGCGTCCGGTAGCGGCGCCGGCGGGGTTGAACGATGTGTGGAGGCGGTGATCGTCGGGCGAGAGCAGCGACGGCAGGGCGTCCACGTACGTGCCCTTGAGCTTGGTGAGCTGGCGGTATTCGAGAATCTTGCGGGCGATGTCGTGCTCGACCGCGAGGGTCTCCAGCACGTCGGCCGCGGTGGAATATGCCTTCGTTTTACCAGTCTTTCCCTGGGTGGGGAGTTTCAAGTCCTCGAAGAGAATCTCGCCGAGTTGCTTGGGCGAGTTGATGTTGAAGGGCTTGCCGGCACGCTGGAAGATTTGATCCGTGAGGATCTGAATCTCGCCGTCCATGCGTTCGGAGATGGTGGCGAGCTGCGCGGTCTCGATGCGGATGCCGGTGCGCTCCATGCGGGCGAGGACAGGCGCCAATGGCAGATCGATCTCGTCGTAGACGCGGCGAAGCTCGCCGGTGACTTCGGGGCGCAGACGGGCGGCGAGGGAGTGGAGGTTCTCCTGCTCCGTGGCGGCGGGCCGGTCCAGGTAGCGGGCAATCAGGGCATCCAGCGCGCACGCGGAGGGGTCGGCCAGCACCAGGAAGGCGTACAGAAGGATGTCTTCAACGGGCTTCTCCGGCATCGCTGCGCCGCTGGAAAGCTGGGTCTTCAGGTCGAACACGACGCAGGTGTCAGGTGGAGGCACGGACGGGCCGGGCTGAGAGTCTGGCTGAGCAGGCGGTTCGGGCGCTGCCGCTCCGAGTTCCTTTAGGAAACTGAAGAACTCCAGCTCCCTATAGATTTCAGCCAGAACCGCGGGGTCGGGCGCGCGCACGGCGAGGGCATCCAGGCTGTATTCGAGCGGCACCTGGCAGTCGATGGTAGCCAGACGGTGCGACAGCTCGATCTGAGGGCGGTGGTTCTGCAGGCTCTCGCGATACGCTTTGCGCTGAACGTCGGCGGCGTGGTCCAGCAGGTCTCCGAGCGTCCCGTACTGCTCCAGAAGCTGCACGGCGCCCTTATCCCCGATGCCGGGCGCGCCGGGAATGTTGTCGGACGTATCGCCTACCAGCGCCAGCAGATCCGGGATCTGCGCCGGTGTGACCCCCTTGAATTCCTTGACCTTAGAGGGATCGTAGAGCGTATCGTTCTTCATCATGTCGAGCATGGTGACTCGATCGTTCACGAGCTGGAGCATGTCCTTATCAGAGGACACGATGCAGACTTCCAGCCCTTCTTGCGCGGCGGCGCACGCGAGAGTCCCAATCAGGTCGTCCGCTTCAAAACCGGTGTGCTTCAACACCGGGATCGCCATGGCGCCAAGCAGCCGCTCGACGATGGGAAACTGCTCGATCAACTCCGGCGGAGTCTCGGTGCGGTTGGCCTTGTAGGCGGCGAACTGTTCGTCACGAAAGGTGGGGCCTTCGGACTCGAAGACGGCAGCGAGGTAGTCGGGCTGAAACTGCTTTTGCAGCCGGCGAATCATACTGTGGAAGATGTAGACGGCTTCCGTGGACGTGCCGCGAGAGGTCCGCATGGGCGGTGCCCCACTGCGCTGGCGGGCGTGGAAGGCCCGGAAGATCAGGTTGAAGGAGTCCACCAGATAGAGGCGCGGCATGGATTTCATGATACCCCCGCAGGGCGTAGGGAGCATCAGGCGTGTCCGGGCGGCTACAATAGCCGCTGGAATTGTGGCACTTTGGACACATTCAGATATTTGTAAACTCAACGAGACAAATCACTTATCGACGGGTTCAGACTCTGTTACGATAGCGATGGAGCCAGTATTGCGTTTCGAAACTACGATCGTGCGCGCGGTGGAAGCCAGCGGAGTGGGGCTGCACAGTGGCGTGCCGGTGCAGATCCGGGTAACCCCGGCGCCGCCAGGCACGGGCATCACGTTCCGGCGCAGCGATCTGGACATGTTCGAGGTCCCGGCAAGCTGGAAGCACGTGCAACGCGTGAGCTACGCCACCAGCCTGATGCGGCAAGGCGTGCTGATCTCCACCACTGAGCATCTGCTGAGCACGTTTTACAGCATGGGTATCGACAACGCCTACGTCGAAATCGACAACCTGGAAGTTCCCATTCTGGACGGCAGCGGGCAGCCGTTTGTGGAGTTGCTGCGGTCCGCGGGGTTGCGGCAGACGCGGAAAAGGCGGCGATATCTGGCAATCCGGCGGGAGGTCGCGCTGGAGGGCAACGGCAAGAGCATTTCGATTGTGCCGTCGGACCGGTTCGAACTGAGCTGCCACGTTTTCTTCAACCATCCGATGGTGGGGCATCAGTCCCTTCAGATGGAAGTTTCACCGGAAAACTACGCGCGGGAACTGGCGCCGGCCCGCACGTTTGGATTCGCACCGG
Organism: uncultured Candidatus Solibacter sp.; assembly: GCA_964450255.1. Taxonomy (GTDB): domain Bacteria; phylum Acidobacteriota; class Terriglobia; order Bryobacterales; family Bryobacteraceae; genus Paludibaculum. The sequence goes on from CAYVDY010000139.1 coordinate 4,398, forward strand.
AACTGGACCAGATGCGGAACATGGGGCTGATCCGCGGGGCGTCGCTGGATAGCGCGGTCTGCTTCACGGAGGACGGCGTTTTGAATCCGGGCGGGCTGCGTTTTCCGAACGAGCCTTGCCGGCACAAGGCACTGGAACTGAACGGCGATCCGGCTTTGATCGGCCGCCCATTGCTGGGCCGCGTGGTGGCGGAGCGCGCTGGCCACGCGATGCACGTGGCACTGGTGGCGAAAATCATGTCGGACCCCTCGCTCTACGACGTGGTGACGCTGGATGAATTGGTGGGCCAGTCGATCCACGCTGTCGCGGGCTGATGCGCTATCTGCCCAACTTACTGACGGTGGCGCGCATCGTCCTGACACCCTGGATCGCATGGTATCTATCGAAAAACGACCCGCGCGGCGCATTCCCCATCCTGTTTTTTGCCGGCTTCTCCGATGGACTGGATGGCTACTTGGCGCGGCGGTTCGGGTGGACCTCGAAGGCGGGGGCCTACCTTGATCCAATCGCCGACAAACTCCTGCTGGTGACGCTTTGGGTAGGGCTGGGGCTGGCGCAACGGGCACCGTGGTGGATGGTAGGGCTGGCGCTGGGCCGGGACGCCATGATTCTGGCGTTCACCGGAGCGATGCTCCTCTTGAACCGCGTCCACGACTTTCCGCCGAGCATCTGGGGCAAGTGGAGTACGTTCTTCCAGCTCTCCTACTGCGGCTGGCAGGTGATGGACATGGCGTGGGGATTCCTGCCGGAGTGGTGGCTGCAGAGCTGGCTGGCTCTGGCCGCGGCGACCACATTTTGGAGTGCCGTGGATTATTACCGGACAGCACTAAGGATGCTACGCCAGAAGGGCGATTGACGGGGTGCCGGATGGAGGGTACGCTGGAGATGTGGGGCAAAGCATGATTCGTTTTACCCCGGCGCGTACTTACCTTACCGCCGCGGCTGTCGCATTCGGCATGGCAGCCTTCTCGGGCTGGTGCGCCCTGTCGTGGTGGCCGGCGGCGATCCCGGCGGCGCTCTTCGCGTTGAGCGCGGGCCTGGTCCTCTGGCTGGGCATAAGGCCGGCCATTGAGGTAACGGAAACCGATCTGCGAGTGGGCAGTGAAACCATCGCCTGGGATGAGATCCGGCGCGTGGATCAAACCGGATGGATCTCGCCGATGGTTGCCTATTTGACGATGGCCGACGGGGCCAGGATCCGGCTGCTGTATCCCGGTGAGACCGAGCAATCGAACCGGCTGCTGCGGATGATCCAGCAGCGCGCCACCAAATCCATGATAAACGGCGTGCCGCACCGGCAGATCTTCGGCGATCCGCCGAAAGAGGAAACTCGGGAGGCACCGCCTGCTCCGAAATACCGTCTACTGACGGAAGAGGACGAGGCAGAGGTAGAGCGTCTGTACCAGAAGCTGCGCGCGGCCGGCCGTCTGGACCCCGAAAAGTAAGCGCGTATGCGGTCCCACCTGGGCAGACAGGGCGGATTCGCCTACATCCAGATCCTGATCGTTTTGGCGGCTTTGGGGCTGCTCTGGTGGCAACGTGCCGCCCTCCTTTCGCCGGTGGGTACGTTTCTGGACGTCGGAGAGTCCCCTCGAAAGGCCGAGGTGGTGGTGGTGCTGGCCGGCGGCTGGGAGGGCGGCAAACGCATCCTGAAGGCCGGAGAACTGGTGCGGGCAGGCTTTGCGCCGTATGTCCTCATGAGCGGCCCAACTTCCTTTTACAATCAGCCGGAATGCAACGCCGCTATCCCGTTCGCCATCCAGAGCGGCTATCCGCCGGAGTATTTTCAGTGTGCACCCAATCACGCGATGGACACGGAATCTGAGGCGGTGGCGTTGATCGCCGAACTGCAGCGACGCGGCGTGAAACGCTTCCTGCTGGTCAGCGTGGACTCGCACCTGCGGCGCGTGCGGGGCATCTACCGCCGGCTTCTGCCCAAGGGCATGGAAGCCGCTTTCGTGGCGTCCGACAGCCCAACATTCCGGCTCAGCGAGTGGTGGAAGGTTCGCGAGGGCCGGAAGGCGATCCTCCTGGAATGGACCAAGCTGATCACCTCGCAATTTGGCATATGACACCATGAAAGCGGCATTTCGCACAGCCTGGCCCTATCTGAAGCGCTACAAACGCGGCATTGCGCTCGGCGTGGGCGCACTGGTCTTGAAGGACATCGCCAGCGCGGTGATGCCGCTGGTGATCAAGCGGGGTATCGACTCGCTCACAAGCGGCCAGGGGCTGAACATCCTGTTCCTCTTCTGCGGCTTGCTGGTGGCTCTCTCGCTGATCAAGGGCTTCTTCCAATACTGGATGCGCGTCATCCTGGTGAGCATTTCGCGTGATGTCGAATTCGACATCCGCAACGATCTGTTCGCGAAGTTGATGACGCTGAACCACGATTTCTACGCGCGCAACCGCACGGGCGATGTGATGGCGCGCGCCACCAACGATCTGAACGCAGTGCGCATGATGCTCGGGCCGGCAGTGATGTACTCCGCCGAAACATCGCTGACTTTCGTGCTGGCACTGGGCATCATGTTCTCGGTGGACTGGCAGTTGACCCTGTGGGCGCTGGCGCCGGCGCCTCTGGTCTCGGTGGTCGTGATGGTGTTCGGCAAGCGGATTCACGACCGCTTCGAGACCATTCAAGGGCTGTTTTCCGATATCAGCAGCCGGGTGCAGGAGAACCTTTCCGGTGTGCGCGTGATTCGCGCCTATGTGCAGGAAGAGGCCGAGCTGCGCCACTTTGAAGAGCTGAACGGGCGCTACATCAAGGAGAATCTGCGGCTGGCAACCCTGAGCGGTTTATTCATGCCGCTGCTGCAGGCGCTGATCGGGCTGACATTCCTGCTGGTGCTGTGGGTGGGCGGCCTGCGATTGATGGACGGCCGCATCACGTTGGGCAGTTTCGTGATGTTCAACACGTTCATGGGCATCCTGGTTTGGCCGATGATCGCATTCGGCTGGGTGGTCAATCTGATGCAGCGCGGCACGGCATCCATGAAGCGCATCCGGGAGTATCTGGAGGAAGAACCCACCATTCGCGCACCACAGCATCCCTTGACCGTCCCGCCCGGCGTGGCCGAGATCGAGTTGCGCGATGCCGTGATGAGCTTCGACGGCCGGGCGGCGGTGGACGGCGTTTCGCTGCGGATTCCGCCCGGCAGCACGGTGGCCATTGTCGGCCGCACCGGCAGCGGCAAAAGCACGCTGGTGAACCTGATCCCGCGCGTCTACGACCCCACGGGCGGCCAGGTGCTGCTGGGCGGCGTCGACCTGCGGCAACTGGACCCCACCGAGATCCGGCGGCGCATCGGCTTCGTCCCGCAGGAGACGTTTCTGTTCAGCGACACGCTGGCCGGCAACATCGCCTTCGGGGTGAAGGACGCAGATCCGGTACGCATACGGCGCAGCGCGGAGATGGCCGGACTGGCGCAGGATGTCGAGGGATTCCCCAAGGGCTACGAGACGGAAGTGGGCGAGCGAGGCATCTCGCTTTCCGGCGGCCAGAAGCAGCGCACCGCTATCGCGCGCGCTCTGATGCGCGATCCGGAGATCCTGATTATGGACGATGCGCTCTCTGCCGTGGATACCATCACCGAGGAGCAGAGTCTGCGCAGTCTGCGAGCCTTCATGGTGGGACGGACCACTATCCTTATCTCGCACCGTGTCTCGACGGTGCGGGAAGCCGACCGCATTTATGTCCTGGATGACGGACGCGTGGTGGAAGAGGGCAGTCACGCCGAGCTGATCGGCATGGGCGGCTACTACGCGGACCTGCATCAGAAACAGTTGCTGGAAGAGGAGTTGGAGCAGATCTAAAGGGCTCAAACTGATATATCATCGGAGCATGTCTTCCGATTCCAGCCGCAGAAATTTCCTTCAGAGCGCCCCGATTGCCGCCATGGCAGCGGCGGCCATTCCCACCACCAGCGCATCGGCCCAGGCGCCCGCCGCCGGCGACATCAAGCTCGGCATCGCCAGCTACTCGTTCCGCGAGTTTGCACGCGGGTTGTGCATCAAATACACCAAGCAGGTGGGCACACCGTATCTGACCATCAAGGAGTTCCACGCGCTCTATCGTTCCACGCCGCAGGAACTGGATAAGGCGAAGGCCGACTTCGCAAAGGCTGGGATCACGCTGACCGGCGGCGGTACGGTCTACATGCAGAAGGAAGACCCTGAGGATATCAAGTCGTACTTCGAATACTGCAAACGCCTGGGCATGCCCATGATGAATATCGGACCGACGGCCAAGACCTTGCCCATCATCGAAAAGTTCGCCAAACAGTACGACATCAAGATCGCGCTGCATAACCACGGCCCCGAAGATAAGCACTTCCCCGCCCCGTCTGACGCCCTGAAGATGATGAAAGACATGGACCCGCGCATGGGTGTCTGCATCGACGTCGGCCACACCACACGCACGGGCAAAGACCTGTTGGAAGAGATCGCGGCCGCCGGCCCGCGCCTGCTCGATATGCACATCAAGGATCTGAAGGACCTGATGAACAAAGACAGCCAGTGTGACGTGGGCGACGGCGCCATGCCGATTCCCGCGATTTTCAAGCAGCTCAAGAAGATGAACTACCAGGGCGTGGTGCACCTGGAATATGAGATCAATGCCGATAACCCGGTGCCCGGCATGCTGCGCAGCTTCGCGTATATGCGCGGCGTGCTGGCCGGCCTGAAGGCCTAGACGAACGACTGAACGTAGAAAGACCCGGCCTCGCGGCCGGGTCTTTCTCGTTTACGCGAGTGAAAAGCGGTCGCCTATTCGGCGGCGCCGTCTTCCTTCTTGGCTGTGCCGGCCTTGAGCTTTTCCTTCTGCTCTTTCAGAATCGCCCGGCGGCTCAGCTTGATCTTGTTGCCATCCAGCGCGAGGACCTTCACCAGAATCTGGTCGCCCTCGTTCAGTTCGTCCCGCACCTGCTTGATGCGATTCTCGCTGATCTCGCTGATGTGCAGCAGGCCATCGGTTCCAGGGAAGATCTCCACAAAGGCGCCGAATTCGGCGATGCGGACGACCGTACCCAGATACGTCTTGCCCACTTCGGCCACGGCGGCGATGTCGCTGATCATCTGCATCGCGCGCTTGGCGGAGTCGCCGTCGGAGGCGAAGATGTTCACCGTGCCGTCGTCATGGACGTCGATCTTGACGCCTGTCTGCTCGATGATGCCACGAATCACCTTGCCGCCCGGCCCGATGATCTCACGGATCTTATCGGTAGGAACGGTCACGGTGTAGATGCGGGGCGCATAGACGCTCATCTCGCCGCGCGGCTTCTCAATGGCGGCTTCCATCTTGCCAAGCAGGAACATGCGCGCTTCGTGCGCCTGTGCCAGTGCTTCCTTCATGATGGCGGTGCTGACGTTGGGCACCTTGATGTCCATCTGCATGCCGGTGATGCCGCTGCGCGTGCCGGCAACCTTGAAGTCCATGTCGCCGTAGTGGTCTTCGGCGCCGGCGATGTCGGTGAGGATGGCGTACTTGTCGCCTTCCTTGACCAGGCCCATCGCGATGCCGGCCACATGGGCCTTGATGCCCACGCCAGCGTCAAACAGCGCCAGGCTGGCGCCGCAGACGGTAGCCATCGAGCTGGAGCCGTTGGACTCCAGAATGTCGCTGACAATGCGGAGCGTGTGGGGGAAGTCGTCGGCCGGGATCACCGGGGTGATGGCGCGCTCGGCGAGTGCGCCGTGGCCCACTTCGCGGCGGCCGGGGCCGGGGATGAAGCCCCCTTCGCCGACGGTGAACCGCGGGAAGTTGGAGGGCATCATCAGGCGCTTGGAGGTCTCAGCCAGGTTGAGGGTCTCCATGCGCTGTTCGTCTTCCTTGGTGCCCAGCGTGGTGGTGACCAGCGCCTGGGTCTCGCCGCGGGTGAACAGTGCGGAACCGTGCACACGGGGCAGAACGCCGACCTCGATGGTGATCTCGCGGATCTCGTTCATCGCGCGGCGGTCCGGCCTCTGGCGGAGTTCCAGCATCTCGTGGCGGAACAGTTTCTCACGCAGCGCTTCAAAGCAGCTGCGCGCTTCCAGCTTCTCGGCCTCTTCAGTAAACAACGCTTTGGCGTCCACTTCGAGGGCCTTCAACTGAGCGTAGCTCTCGGTCTTGCCGAGGGTCTTGGTGTCGAGCGCGGCGGAAAGGCGCGCACCAACGAGTGCCTCGACCTTGGCCATGATCTCGGCGTTGCGGGTAACCGGCGTGAACACGCGCTTGGTCTTGCCGCACAGGGCGACCAGCTCGCGGATGCCGGCGATGATCTTCTTGCAGCACTCGTGGCCAAAGTCGATGGCGTCGAGGATCTCGGCTTCGGTCGCTTCGTTGGCGCCCGCTTCCACCATCACGATGCCGGTATCGGTGCCCGCCACCACGATGTTGAGCTTGGCGTTCTTCTGCTGCTCGTAGGAAGGATACGGGATGAACTCACCGTTGACGGAGGCGACGCGGAGGCCGGCCAGAACGTGCTCGAACGGGATGTCGGAGATGGCCAGAGCGGCGGCGGCGCCGGTGATGGCCATGGTGGCGGGGTCGGTGTCGGGCGCGGCCGAAAGCACCATGCTGATGACCTGCGTCTCGTTGGTGTAGCCCTCCGGGAACAGCGGCCGGATGGGACGATCAATCAGGCGGGAGGTCAGGATCTCACGATCACTGGGGCGCCCTTCGCGCTTCAGGTAGCCGCCCGGGATGCGCCCGGCGGCGTAAGTGTATTCGCGGTAATCCACTGTCAGCGGAAAGAAGGCCGCATTCGGCTTCGGTTCGCTGTTCGAGCAGGCGCTGCACAGCAGCACGGTATCGCCCGAGGTCACCGTTACGGCGCCATGGGCCTGTCTCGCAAGCCGACCCGTTTCGAGGGTCAGGAGTCGACCACCGAGGTCGATTTGGACGGAATGTGTCATTTGTATTCTCCATGGACCGCCGGCAACGGCGCCGGTCGGCCAGTTGGTTTGTAGATATCGTTGATTGGGAAATCGAGGGAGGGACGGTCCGGCGAGGGGCGGGGCGAGGAATTAAATCGCTTTTGGACGAACGAATCCTCAGTGAATCCGTTCGTCCAAAATACTCGTGCCATGCCAGGAAGGTCCATTGGTGCGGACGCTACCCCGGTGCGGGATGGGGCGCCCGCAGAAGGACTGGACAGACTAGCGGCGGATCCCGAGGCTCAGAATCAGAGCCTTGTAGCGTTCCGGGCTGATCCGTTTCAGATAATCCAGCAGGTGGCGGCGGCGCGCAACCATGAGCAACAGGCCGCGGCGGCTGTGGTGATCCTTCTTGTGCGTTTTGAAGTGCTCGGTGAGCAACAGAATATTTTGGCTCAGAAGCGCAACTTGCACTTCCGGGGATCCGGTATCGGTCTTGTGAACCCGATACTTCGTGATCGTGTTGGTTTTGGCTTCAGCCGCCAGTGCCATACTTTAAAACACACTCCTCATCTTACGTTCTTTCGATGTCGTTACGCCTTCAGGTTAACACAGAATGAACGGCTTCCGTGTCACTCCTTCCGGCAGGCGCTCTCGTAACCCCGGACCAGATGGTAGAGCATGAGGTCGAAGAAACGGCCCAACTGGTGTTCCAGTTCCTCTTCTGCAAACACGTCCACACTGGTCTGCACCATAAACTCGTCGCGGATGTAGTCCAGCGTCGCGTCCTTCATTAACTGTACCGCGCGCAGCGCCTCGCTCAAGGGCATGCCCTGCGCATAACGGTCGTGGCCCTGCTTCTCGTAGAGGCGGGCGATCTCTTCTTCCGAACTGGAGACAAGCCAGTGACCCAGGTTGTGCAGAACCCGGCGGCACGTTTCAGTGATTTCGGATTCAGGAATGTGACTCAGGTGCTGGAGGTGATGCGTGGCGCGCAGCAGACGGAGGAAGCGCGCGCTGATCGCCTCCCAGTGATCTTCAATCTGATGAATGAGTCGGGTGGAAACCATGACGGCAGACCTCCCTGCACATCTGTGGAGTTACGCTGTTTCGGCGCCGGAGTCAAGGGTCACCACTCAAACTCCAGCAGCGAGACGCCCTGACGCGGCAGATCGAACCGCACCGACGCCGCTCCCTGGCTGGTCTTCAGGCTTTGAACGGGACCAAGCTCCTGCAACTGGCCGGCCTGTTCCAATTCGGCGTACTGCGCCGGCGTGGGCTTCTGCGGCGAACCCATCTTCTTCCAGACCTCATAGGAGTTGCTGTGCGCGGCGTCCACGCGGTAGTGCCGCAGCCGAACCGCCCCGGCAGGCAGGCCGCGTACCGTCAGGGCGACCGCCGCAGCCGCGGCAGGCAGATCGTCGTCGTGGTAGTTCCACACCATCACGCTGGCGCGCCGCGCCTGACGGCTGGCCAGAGCGGCAATATCGGCGGATCCTTTCACGCCCTTCTCCACCATCGAGTCAAGCTCCTGCGCCCCCGTGCTGCGCGCGGCCACCCGCTCACCACCCATTCGGCCGAACATGCGGAAAATGTTGAGAACCGGCTTGTCGATGCCATTGGTGGCGAGATCGCGGAAGCCGTCAAAGTAGGGCTGGTCCTCGAATTCGAACGCCCAGGTGACGGCGCCCTGCAACTGCACGCCGTGCCGCTGGGCCAGGTCGAACTTGCGGGCAAACGTCGCCGCCGTGTAGCTGGAATAGACCGTACCGTTGCGATAGGCATTCTGCGGATAACTGCTGGCCGAACACGCCGCGCAACCCTCCGGATCGGACTCGCCGATGATGATTGGCAAGTGTTTCAGGGTCGGAAAAGACGCCACCGTCGCAAAACCGTGGTCCAGATCC
>CAYVDY010000140.1:0-12931 GCA_964450255.1 uncultured Candidatus Solibacter sp.
GGTTTGCATCGACGTGCGAGGCAGGTAGGAGCAGGGCCATGGAATACCGGCACACACGAGTGATGGGCGGTCCGGGCATTGGGCCGGATTGGTTCAGCCGTACAATTCGCGGGCTGTGCACGGACCGCGACGGGCGGCTCTATGTAGCTGGCGACTCGCAGGTGACGGTGTTCGATCCGGCGGGCAAGCTCGTGCGGCGGTGGGCGACGGCAAAGCCAGCGTGTTCCGTCGTGGTGGCCGGCGACGGGCGCGTGCTGGTGAGTGAGGCCGGGCAGGTTGAGATCTTCGACGGACTGGGGCGGCTTACGAAGACGTGGCGCGGGGGATGGCTGGGCGAGGTAACGGCGATCGGCGTGCACGGCACGGAAACACTTGTGGCGGATGCGGCGGCGCGGTGCATCCGGCGATATGACGGCGAGCTGAAGCACCTGAACGACATCGGCAAGGACAACCGAACGAACGGGTTTCTGATCCCGAACGGCGTGCTGGATTTCGATGTGGACGCGGCGGGCGTGATCCACGCGACGAATCCGGGCAAGCACCGGGTGGAGCGGTACACGCGCGACGGGCAACTGCTCGGCCATGTCGGACGGTTCAACGGAGTGGATCCGGAGGGCTTCTCAGGCTGCTGCAATCCGACGAACATGGCGCTCGGCAAGGCAGGCCAACTAGTGGTTACGGAGAAGGCGGAGGCGCGGGCAAAGGTGCTTGACGCTAGCGGCAAGCTGGTGGCGGTGCTGGGGACGACGGTCTTCGACGCAGGGTGCAAGAACATGGCTGTGGCTGCGGATTTCCGCGGGCGCGTGTATGTGGCGGAGACGGTGAAATTGCGGATTCTGGTTTTCGAGGCGATATGAGCAAGAATCTCTCTCGACGGAAAGCGATGGGCCGGGTGGCCGCGATAACGGGCATGGGGTTGACGGCCGGATTCCTGGTGAAGAAGGCCGAGGGGCAGGTGGTTTGGCAGATCAACTCGGCTTCGTGCGTGAACAGCAAGCTGGGCGAGGTCGGGGTGAAGGTGTGCGACCTGTGCGTGAAGGAGTGCGTGGTGACGCAATCCGCCGTGCGCGCCGTGAACGATCATTCCAAGTGCGGCCGTTGCTACGTGTGTCCGTCGTATTTCAGTGTGAAAAGCGCGGTGGGGCGGGATGGGCTACCAAGCGAGAAGCTGTGCCCGCGCGACGCGATTTCGCGGAAGCCAATTGGAGAGGTGGATCGGAACGATCCGGCGAATAACTTCTACGAGTACGTCATCGACGAGAAGAAATGCGACGGGTGTGGCAAGTGCGTGATGGCATGCAAGGAGCCTGCGGGGTTGGGTTCCATCGTGCTGCGAGTTCGACACGACCTTTGCACGAACTGCAATAGCTGCGCGATTTCGCAGGTGTGCCCCAAGGACGCCATCAGCCAGTGGCCCACGTTGAGGGCGGTACTGGGGCAGAGCGAGCCGGCATGATGGGGCGCTGGGCGGCGACAATGGCGTTGGCGCTTTGCCTGGCAGGAACCGCGTGGGCGCAGGCGTTGCCGTATGAACGGCCGGTGGATCGGGCTCCGCAGGAAAAGAGCATCGGCGGCGGGTATAAGACACCGGACGTGCAGAAGCCGCTGCCGCGAAGAGCGTGGCTGGAGATTCTGGACGTGGGCCTGTTGGCGGCGGCATTGGGCGCCTCAGTATGGATCGTCGTACACCGGCGGAGCAGGCGGTGGCTGGTGGGGCTGAGCGTGGCGAGCGTCGCGTATTTCGGGTTCTATCGCGTAGGGTGCGTGTGCCCCATCGGGTCCATTCAGAACGTGACGGTGGCGCTGACAGACACGCACTATCACATACCGATGGTGGTGATCGCGACGTTCTTTCTGCCCTTGGTGGTGGCGGTGTTCTATGGACGGGCCTTCTGCGGAGGCGTGTGCGCACTGGGGAGCCTGCAAGAGTTGGTGCTGCTGAAACCGGTGCAGGTGCCAAAAAAGCTGGATCGCGTGTTGGGGTGGTTGAAGTATGTCTACCTGGCTGCGGCGATCGGATTTGCAGTATTGCCACTGGCGCAGCGGGATTTTGTGATCTGCAGGTTCGGTCCGTTTGTGAGTCTATTCAGGCGCTCCGGGTTCGCACACATGCTGGCGCTGGGGGCAGGGTTTCTCGTTCTCGGAATGTTCGTGGGGCGGCCCTACTGCCGGTATCTGTGCCCGTATGGCGGACTGCTGTCGTTGTGCTCGCGGCTGGCCGCACGAGGGGTGAGCATCACTCCCGACAAGGAGTTGGACTGCGGGCTGTGTACCGAGGCCTGCCCGTATGGCGCGATTGAGGAGATGCGGGCGGTGAAGGAAAACTGCCTCTATTGCGCACGGTGTTATGCGGCGTGTCCGAGGGAAGGTCCGTTGGCTAAGAGCAAAGGATTCGTGGCGGTGGAGGACGTGCGATGACGTGGCGGAGCGCGACCATCGGCGCAGGCGTTCTGGGGCTGGTGTGTGTGGTGGCGTTGACTGTGGACTATGTGCTGAAACGCACGTGGACCGCCGCCAGCGATGCAAGAACGGCGGCGATCCAGATTCAAGTGCATCGCGATGCCACGCTCGCTCCTCTACTGGCGGAGGAGCAGAAGAGGATCGCGGATTTCAATCTGGCCCGGAGAACGCGGATCAATTGGTTATCGTTGGTGCTGATTGGGGCGGCGGTAGGGTTCCTTGCTGGTGCGAAGAAGACGTTGGGTGAAAAGCCGCGGATTCCGGCTGCGAAGCCCGAGCGGAAGCGGGCGGGCGCCGCGCCTGCGGCCAAGCGGCCTGTGGCTTCTGGTGCGGTGGCGGCGGTTGCCCCACCCATCGACCTGGCGTTTGTCGACGACGTGGTGAAGCGTGAAGGTCGCGGTCCGGAGGCGGCGATCCCGATCCTGCAAGCGATTCAGGCGCACTACCGTTACCTGCCGGATGAGGCGCTATGGCGCGTCTGTGAATTGACGGAGATCACTCCGGCACAGATCGCCGGCACGTCGTCGTTTTACTCGCGGTTCCGGCGGACGCCAGTAGGTGAGCACATCGTGCGCGTCTGCCATGGCACGGCTTGCCACGTGGCCGGCGCGCGGCAGATCACCGATGAGCTGCGGCGCGAGTTAAACATTCCCGAGGGCGGCGATACGGATCCGTCGCGGAAGTTCACCATCGAGGAAGTGGCGTGTCTGGGGTGTTGCAGCCTGGCTCCCGTGGTGATGGTGGATGAGCACACGGCCGGAAATCTGACTCCGGCGACGGCGCGGGATGCGCTGGGAGAGCGGGTATGAACGGCGAGGTGGAGATCCGGGTGGGACTGAGTTCGTGCGGCGTGGCGAGCGGGGGCCTGGCGGTACGGGACGCGCTGCTGAAGGAAGTGGATGGGCGCGCCGTAGTGAAGTCAGTGGGCTGCAATGGCATGTGCCACTGCGAGCCGATCGTTCAGGTGATCGAGGCGGGCCGACCGATGGCGCTGTATGGGAAGGTCACGGCGGAGACGGCCCGGGCGATTGCGCGGAGGCACACGCGGAGACGCGGGGGCGCGGCGGCGGAAGCGGCGGCGGTGGAATCGTCGGAGTATCTGGGCAAGCAGAAACGGATCGTGCTGGAGAATTGCGGAGAGATCGATCCCGGGCAGATCGCTGAGTATCTGGCTCGGGACGGCTACAAGGCTCTGCGCGCTTGTGAGTCGATGGGGTCCGAAGCGGTCGTCACGCAGATCACGGAATCGGGGCTGCGAGGACGAGGCGGCGCTGGGTTCCCCACGGGGCGGAAGTGGGGGATAGCGCGGAGTCAGCCGGGTGCGGTGAAGTACGTCATCTGCAATGGCGACGAAGGCGATCCGGGAGCGTTCATGGATCGTCTGGTGCTGGAGGCCGATCCGCACCGCGTGCTGGAGGGATTGGCAATTGCGGCATACGCAATTGGTGCGTCGGCGGGCATCTTGTATATCCGCGCGGAGTACCCGCTGGCAGTGCGGAATGTGCGTGAAGCGATTCGACAGGCGGAGGAGCGCGGGCTCCTGGGAGACAAGCTGAAGCTGGAAGTACGGGAGGGCGCGGGGGCGTTTGTGTGTGGTGAAGAGACGGCCCTGATTCAATCGTTGGAGGGCGGGCGGGGTATGCCGAAGCTTCGACCTCCCTATCCGGTGGAGCGGGGATTGCATGGGGCGCCGACACTGATCAATAACGTCGAGACGCTGGCTTGTGTGCCGTGGATCCTGCGTAAGGGCGCGGCGGCCTTCGCGGCCATGGGAACGGCTGGCAGCAAGGGCACGAAGGTGTTTGCGCTGGCGGGGAAGATCCGGCGCGGCGGCCTGATCGAGGTGCCGATGGGCATCACAATTCGCGAGATTGTGGAGGAGATCGGCGGCGGGATTCAAGGCGGGCGGAAGTTCAAAGCGGTGCAGATGGGCGGGCCATCGGGCGGGTGCATCCCGGAGCGCCTGGCGGACACGCCGGTGGACTACGACGAGATTCCGAAGACGGGCGCGATTATGGGCTCGGGCGGAATGGTGGTGCTGGATGAGCGCGACTGCATGGTGGACATGGCGCGCTTTTTCCTGCGATTTACGCAGGCGGAGTCGTGCGGGAAATGCACGTTCTGCCGCATCGGGACCAAGCGAATGTTGGAGATTCTGGAGCGGATGTGCGCGGGCAATGGACGGCGCGGCGACCTGGAGACCTTGGAGGAATTGGTCGACTTCGTCAGCAGGGGGAGCCTGTGCGGGCTTGGTCAAACGGCTCCGAATCCGGTGGCGACAACGCTCAAGTATTTCCGCGATGAGTATGAAGCGCACATCAACGAGAAGCGTTGTCCTTCCGGCCGCTGCACGGCGCTGATCCGGTACCATGTGACCGATAAGTGCATCGGCTGCACTCTGTGCGCGCAAGCATGCCCGGTGGGGGCAATAGCATACAAGCCCTACGAGAGGCACGAGATTGACGATGCGCTGTGTACGCGCTGCGACGAATGCCGGAAGGTCTGCGAGGATGACGCAGTTGAAGTGGTGAGCCCGTGTTGACGCTGACCATTGACAACCGGCAGGTGAGCGTCGAGCAGGGTACGACGGTGCGGGAGGCGGCGCGGCGATTGGGGATTCGGATACCCACCCTGTGCCACGTGCAAGGGCTGGAGCCGGTGGCCTCGTGCTTCGTTTGCTCGGTGCAGATTGCGGGACGGAAGGGTTTCTCGCCGTCCTGTGCGTTGCCGGCCTCGGAAGGCATGGTGGTCACGACAAACAGCGCGGACGTTCGGAAAGCGCGCAAGATGGCGATGGAGTTGTTGCTCTCCGATCACGCCGGGGAGTGTGAAGCTCCCTGCGCTGCACGTTGTCCGGCGAGCCTCGACATCCCTGGCTTCACGCGGTACCTCGGCGGCGGCGACGCGCGCGGTGCGATGAAGGTCATCGCCGGCCGCCTGGCGCTCGCCGGGTCCCTTGGTCGCGTCTGCCCGCGCCTTTGTGAGCAGAACTGCAGGCGCTGTGGGTTCGATCAAGCCCTCAGCATTGGCGCTCTACACCGCTACGTTGCCGATGTCGATCTGGAGAGTTCGGAGCCGTTCCTGCCGTGCGCTGACCGTCTCACCGGGAACCGTGTCGCCATCATCGGCGCAGGACCCGCAGGGCTCTCCGCCGCCTACTACCTGCAGCAGAATGGGCACGTCTGTACGATCTTCGACGCTCACCAGTTGCCCGGCGGAATGCTGCGCTACGGAATCCCTGCGTATCGTCTGCCCAAGCAGGCACTCGACGCCGAGATCGACTCCGTCCGCCAGCTTGGTGCGGAGTTCCGCATGAACCTGCGCTGGGGCGCGGATTTCACGCTGGCCGAGCTCCGCGCAGAGTATCAGGCAGTATTTGTGGCGATCGGCGCGCAAGGGGCGCAGGGATTGCGCTGTCCGGGTGAAGAGCTTGCGGTTCCCGGGATTGGGTTCCTGGAGCAGGTGGCCAGCGGTGAGACACCCCGGATGGGTGAGGACGTCCTCGTCGTGGGCGGCGGCAATACCGCCATGGATTGCGCGCGGACAGCGTTACGGCTCGGCGCGCGTGTCCGCGTGCTGTATCGCCGCACACGCCAGGAGATGCCGTGTCTCATGGAGGAAGTAGAGGGTGCTGAAGCAGAGGGCGTCCACATCGAGTATCTGGTCGCGCCCGTTCGGCTCGAAAACACTGTCGCAGGGTTGAGCCTCACCTGCCGCCGCATGGTGCTGGGCGAACCCGATGCTTCCGGGCGCCGTAGCCCCGTGCCTGTAGACGGCTCCGACTTTTCGATTCCCTGTTCCGCCGTCATCGCGGCCATCGGCCAGTCCGTGGCTCGCACGCTGGTCGAGCGCGAAGGCTTGCCTGTGACCGCATGGGGCATTGCCGCGGACTCGCAGACCATGGCCACCAGCGTGCCGGGTGTCTTTGCCGGTGGTGATGCTGTGCTTGGCGCCGATCTCGCCGTCCGTGCCGTCGCCGCCGGAAGGATGGCAGCGGCCTCCATTCATCAATACCTCTCAAGCGAGCCAGTTACCGGAGAGCCGGTCAGCGCCGCCGTTGTGATGACCCCGGTGGATGACGCCGAGCGCGCCGCTATTTTTCGCGCCATCGAAAAAGCTCCAAGAGTCCGCCTCCCTGAGATCCCCATGGAGCGTCGGCTTGCGAGCTTCGACGAGATCGAAGGCCGCCTGCCCGCAGCCGCCGCGGTGGCCGAGGCGCGCCGCTGCATGACTTGCGGTTGCCGCAAGTGCGATTGCTGCACCATCCGCAGCCTTGCCACGGAGTACGCCGCTGACGTCAACCGCTATGCCGGCGAGCGGCGTCGCTTCTCCGAGGACACTTCTCACCCCGACATCGTCTTCGAACCAGGCAAGTGCATCAGTTGTGACGCGTGCGTGCGCATCGCGGCGGCGGCAGGTGAAGCGTTGGGCATGACGATGATCGGGCGCGGATTTGATGTGAGAGTCGGTGCTCCGTTCGGCAGGCCGCTCTCAGATGCGCTCACGACAACTGCCCGGCAGTGCGCCGACGCCTGCCCGACCGGAGCGCTGGCGATACGAACAAGGAGGGCCTGCGAGTGCCGATGAGTGCTGATTCGCGTCTGGTACTGTGCCAGTGCGCATACTCCGCAACTGTACCGCCGGACACGGTGGAGCAGGTGCGTCAGAGACTGGACGGCTCGGGTTTCCCTCACGAGTCGGTTCCCGATTTGTGCGAGCTGGCGGCGCGGAAATCTCCGCTTCTGGCAGAACTGGCGGGCGCCGCGCGGCTCACAGTCGTCGCCTGCCATCGGCGTGCGATCAAGTGGTTGTTCGCCGCTGGGGAAGCCCCGCTGCGGGACGATGCCGTCACGTACCTCGATATGCGCGCGACTCCCGCAGAGAAGATCCTGTACTCAATCCGCGAGACGGCTGGCAGCATGCCAAGCTCGACTCCACATCGTGATACCGCAGGTGAGAAAGTGCAAGGTTGGAACCCATGGTTCCCCGTGATCGATTACGGGCGTTGCGAAAACTGCCAGCAATGCCTCGGTTTCTGCTTGTTTGGCGTATACACCGCCGACGCCGAGGGAATGGTGCGAGTGAGCAGTCCGACCAACTGCAAAACCGGTTGTCCCGCCTGCGCGCGTGTTTGTCCCTCGGCAGCGATCATCTTCCCCAAGTACCTAAGCGCTCCCATCAACGGCGGCGAAGTTCGCGATGACGCTCCGGCGGGCGAGCCGGTGCAGGTCGACAAGGCAACCCTGCTAAATGGTGACGTTCTCAAGGTGTTGCAGGATCGTGGAAAGGACGGAGGCCGGTTCGCTGCTCGGCCGGATCAGGTGCAAGCGGTTCAGGAGCGGCTCGCTGCTGTTGTCCGTTCGCAGCGTCCGCCCGATGTTCCGCTGAGTGCGCTGATCGCGACGCCACCGGCGAAGACGGAGCCGGTATGATCGCGCGCTTCGCCCTACGTGCGATGACGGAGATGGATCCGCGGCTGCTGGCGAAGTTCGCCTACACCTGTGGGGTGAAGGGAATCCGTTCCGTCGAGCGACACAAGCAACGTCTGAAGAGAGACGAGCACTTCCCTCCATTTCTGTTCCTCTCCATTACTTCAAGCTGCAATCTGCGCTGCCAAGGTTGTTGGGTGGATGTGGAGGGCCCTGGCAGACGGCTCGAAACAGACGACATCAACCGCGTGATCGCGCAAGCCAAAGCGCACGGCAACTGCTTCTTCGGCATCCTCGGTGGCGAGCCGTTTCTGCATCCGGGTCTCTTTGACGTGCTCGAAGCGAACCCGGATTGCTACTTCCTGCTGTTCACCAATGGGCACTTCATTACCGATGAAGTAGCCGCGCGCCTCCGTCGGTTGGGCAATGTCTCGCCGCTGATCAGTATCGAGGGCGGCGAGCTAGCCAGCGAGGAACGGCGTGGACGTCCCGACGCCTACTCACGCTCGATGACGGGAATCGAGAACTGCCGTCGCCACAAGTTGATCACCGGCGTGGCCACCAGTGTCTGCCAGTCCAACTCCGAACTGGTGTCAGAGGCGTGGCTCCGCAAGCTCATCTCGCTCGGCGTTCACTACGCGTGGTATTACACCTACCGGCCGGTGGGCCCGAATCCGGCGCCACACCTTGCGTTGACGCCGGAGCAGATGCTCGAAGTCCGCCGACGGATTGTCGGCTTGCGAAGACGACTCCCCATCGGCATCATCGACGCGTATTGGGACGCTCAGGGAGCGGCGCTGTGCCCCATGGTGACGGGGATCAGTCACCACATCGGGCCGGCAGGCGACATCGAACCATGCCCGGTGATTCAGTTTGCCAAAGAGAGCATTCACGACAACCGCAGCGTATTTGAGTTGCTGACTCAATCTGAGTTCCTACGTGATTTCCGAAAGACCGCAGCGGCTGCGACGCGCGGATGTGTCCTTGTGGAGAGGCCCGATCTGGTTGCGGAGATCGTCGCCCGCCATGGCGCTCACGACACCACGCACAGGCAGCGCGCCTTGCTGGAGTTGCGCGAGTCCACGCCGCGTTGCAGCCAGCACAACCCCGGAAACGAAGTGCCCGAAGAACACTGGGCGTATCGCTTCGCCAAGAAGCACTGGTTCTTTGGATTTGGAGCTTACCTTTAACGAGGCAGGAGCGACTATGGCGATTCTCCCTTTTCCACGGCGCACTCTCGAACCCGCTCCCCAGAACGAAGTACCGCGGACGCGCGCCGAGCGAGAAGGCCTGCGACGGTTGGCCGAGAATTTTGCAGTCGCAAACTCGGCGCGTCTCGTGCCACCGCTTGTCCTTGATCAGTTGCGCTCGGCGGCGCGTGACCTGGTTCGCTCCGCCGAGATCGATCCGATTTACACTGATTTCGCCGTGGTTCTGTTGAGCAATGAGGTTTGGAAGGAGCACTTCGCTGGCGTACCGTACAACCGACGCCTGCTGCTGTTGCCCAAATGTCTTCGGCGTTTCGACGAATGTCCGGCGCCCATGGATGAGTTTGGCTTGGTGTGCCAGAAGTGTGGCCGGTGTTCGATTAGTGAGTTGCAGGAAGAGGCCGAGAGTCTCGGCTATGCCGTTCTGGCCGCCGAGGGATCGAATCTGGTCACCTCGATTATTCAAACCGGGAAGATCAGCGCAATCCTCGGGGTGAGCTGCCTATCGGTGCTGGAAAAAGCATTTCCCTTTATGGAGGCGGCCTCAATTCCTGGCGTCGCCATTCCACTGCTTCACGATGGTTGCAAGGATACCTCAGTGGATCTGGACTGGGTCCTGGATGCCATTCATCTTAGCCGCGCCGATCGCACAATGCGGCTGGATCTGGATGGCTTGCGTACGGAGGTTCAATCCTGGTTCAAGCCTGACGTGCTTCGCGGATTGCTGGGGGCGGAGGCTGACAGCGAGACGGAGCGCATCTCCCGGGACTGGTTGGCCCGGGGCGGAAAGCGTTGGCGCCCTTTCCTGACCGTTTGCGCGTGGAAGGCGCTCCAGGACGACCCTCACGCGGTGGTCCCCGAGTCGCTCAAGCGGTTAGCTGTTGCAGTGGAGTGTTTTCACAAAGCATCGCTCATTCACGATGACATCGAGGACGGCGACGAGTTGCGATACGGCGAGAAGACTCTCCATTCGGAGTTGGGAGTGCCGGTGGCCCTGAACTGCGGCGACCTGCTGGTGGGCGAAGGATATCGTCTGGTTGCCGCCTCGGGCGCCAGCGCTGAGATAGTTGCGTCGCTAATGCGGATCGCCGCGCGCGGACACCGTACGCTTTGCCTGGGGCAAGGCGCGGAGTTGTGCTGGATGCGAACGCCCCAACCTATGAGCCCGATTGAGGTGCTGCAGATTTTCCGGCAGAAGACGGTGCCGGCCTTCGACGTCGCGCTCCAGATGGGGGCGGCGTTGGCCGGCGCTGATGAGGACCTGCTGAGCGTGTTGGCGACCTTCAGCGACGCTCTAGGGGTGGCATACCAGATCCGCGACGATCTGGACGATCTTGTCACCATCGACGTGCGTCCCTCGTTGCCTTTGGCGATTGCGTATGAGCGGGCCAAGGGCGAGGATCGATGCGTGCTCGAACGGGTCTGGCGAAGGGAAGCGCCGCCGCCCACGGAACTGATTGGGAGCCTGGCCGACGAGCGTTGCCGGAACCTGCTCGACTCCCACCGCGAGCGAGCGCTGCGCTCGCTTCTGGCCTTGTCCAATCCCAGTCTCAAGGGCTTGTTGCGGCGTGTTGCGGGGAAGATCTTCCAGACGGAAATGAAAGGTTGGTGCAGTGAGTGTGAGACTCGAAATGCTACAGGCCCTGCGTCTGTCGCTCAAACATCTCGGTGAATCCTCGGCTCTGGTAGAGGCATATCTGCGTTCTCAAATGAGTCGGGAGGGTGGGTTCTGCGACCGCGCCGGACATGCTGACCTTTACTACACGGTGTTTGGAGTGGAATCTCTGCTCGCCATGGGCTCGCTGTTACCGCTTCAGATTACCCATTACCTGCGCAGCTTCGGTCTCGGCGAAGGACTGGACTTGGTGCACTTGTGTTGCCTTATCCGGTGCCGCGCAAGCGCCGGAATACTCACGTCCGATACTGAGACGCAGGCTCTAATCTCGCGGTTGGAGTGCTATCGGACTTCCGATGGCGGCTACAGTCCGGACCGGGCCGATTCCACCGGGTCGGCTTATGGATGCTTCCTGGTTGCTATGGCGTACGAGGACCTCGGCCACAGGATTCCGTCGGTGGACAAGGCCGTTGTGTCACTGAAGGGGCTGCAGGCAGCCGATGGAGGATTCTCGAATCAGCCGAATCAGTTCGTTGGGTTGACCCCTTCCACAGCCGCGGTTGTTGCGGTTCTGCAGGCTTTGGGTGAAGGTAGTCCTGCCGACATTCACTCCTGGCTTCTCTCCAGACGTCATCCGGAGAGCGGATTCTACGCCGTTCCCGCTGCGCCGATTCCGGACCTGCTCTCCACGGCGACAGCCCTTCATGCCTTGTCGCGATTGGGCGTCCCATTCGACTCGTTTCGCGAACCGTGCCTCGATTTCGTCGGCTCCCTCTGGACTGGTGGCGGGGCGTTTGCCGGAAGCTGGGCGGACCCAACGCCAGATTGCGAGTACACATACTACGGCTTGCTCGCGCTCGGACATCTCAGCATATGAAAGCCTTCGACGTCGACTCCACACTGAGGCGATTGAGTGAGCGGCTTCTGGCGGTCCGCCAGCAAAGCGTCCACTGGACTGGCGAACTTTCAGAGAGCGCACTCTCGACGGCCACCGCCATCATCGCGCTGCATCTCGCCGACAGTGACGACCCGTGTGTGGGTGCTGGCCTGGACTGGCTGGAGCGCAACCAAAACGCCGATGGCGGTTTTGGCGACACCATCCAGAGCAAGAGCAATCTGAGCACCAGCGCGCTATGTTGGGCCGCCTTCTCGATCGCCGGCCGGAAATGCGAGTCCGAGCGCCGCGTGATGGAGTGGGTCCGCGAGGCGGCGGGCGGCCTGGAACCGACCGTCCTTTCCAAGGCGCTCCAGTCGCGATACGGTAGCGACCGCACTTTCTCGGCGCCGATCCTGACGGTGTTGGCTGTAGCACGGATTGTGCCCTGGAGCCTTGTGCCGCAACTCCCCTTTGAACTGGCAGCCTGTCCGGGTTCCTGGTTCGCCGCTCTGGGGTTGCCGGTAGTCAGCTATGCGCTTCCGGCGTTGATCGCGATCGGCCATGCGCGGCACAGCAGGCAGCCATCGTGGAATCCGGTGGCGCGACTGATTCGTACTCTGCTAACGCCAAGGGCGCTGCGCGTTCTGGTATGTATCCAGCCGGTCAATGGCGGCTACCTGGAAGCTACGCCACTCACCAGTTTCGTTTGCATTAGCTTATTGGCGGCGGGTGTTCGCAACACTCCGGTTCTCACCCGCGGCATCGAGTTCCTTCGCGGATCGGTTCGCCCGAGCGGAAGCTGGCCCATCGATACGAATCTGGCGACGTGGCTCACGACGCTATCAGTGAACGCTCTTCGGGATCGTCTGCCCGAGGCGGATCGTGCAGTCATCGCCAACTGGCTGCTGCACCAGCAGTACCGCGACGTCCATCCATACACGGGAGCCGCCCCTGGAGGTTGGGCCTGGACGGATCTGCCGGGTGGAGTGCCCGACGCTGACGATACGGCGGGCACTCTAGTCGCCCTGCACACCCTTGGCCTGCACAACCCAGAAGTCATCGCGTCCGTTACAGCAGGTATCCGCTGGCTTCTCGATCTTCAGAACCGCGACGGCGGCGTTCCCACTTTCTGCCGTGGATGGGGAACACTGCCGTTTGACCGCAGTTCCGCTGATATCACGGCGCATGCGCTGCTGGCGTGGTCGGCTTGGCGGCCGTCGCTCAATCTGGCTGACAAGAGGCGCGTGGACGTTGCCATCACCCGTGCTGTCGCATTCCTCGAAGAGGAGCAGCGGCCGGATGGCGCCTGGCTACCGCTTTGGTTTGGAAGTCAGCACGCGCC
>CAYVDY010000141.1:0-12854 GCA_964450255.1 uncultured Candidatus Solibacter sp.
CTACCGCGGGCCGGCGTTTCGATGAGACGCTTTCGTTCTTTGGCGGAATGAAGGACGAACTCCGCAGAACTTAGACGCGCCCGCCTTTGATCGTCAGACGGCTGAACTCCGCGCTGAATCCGGCGCCGATCGGGCTGCACGCATACAGGCCGCACGATACGGCCTTCCCTCGTCCCTGATGCAGATGCGCCAGGCGGATCTGTGTCCACGCGCGGCCGTCCTGCGAGCTATCCACGATGTAGTCGTCGCCCTCGCGACGCACGCGCAGCCACACCTCGCCCGCGCCCGGCGCATAGGGCTGCGTGGACCAATCGGCATAGCCGAAGTTCGTCACCACGGCGCCCAGCGCACTGTCACTGCCTGGCTCGAACTCCACTGATGTCTTCAGCCAGCACTCCGGCGACACGCGCACCATCAGGCCCGCCTGGTCGTAGCGGTTCACCGGATCGAAGCTGACGTGCGTCGTCATGACAAAATCGCCGGTCACTTCCATGCCGAAAAAATGACCGTCGTCCGCACTGCGCCCGTTGTGCGTTCTCTGCCAGAAATCAGTGGGCGAATCCGGCTCCACGGCGAGTACTCGCTTCTCGCGGTCGATCAGCCAGTGCGACGGTTCGCAGTGCCAGCGAAGCCGCTTGTCCGGCGCCTCGCCATCGAAATTCTCATGAAGGTCCTTTGCCGCCATTTGGGAACTCCTCACCAACAGAATGCCATTATGCTCACCGAAACGGATATGCTGATCTCAAAGAAGACGCCATGTTGATTCCCGCGCTAGCCGCATTTCTGTTTCTCGCCGCCCCACAAGTGGATCGCGACATCGTCTATGCCAGCCCGGCGGGCAGCAAGCAACTGCTCGATATTTACCGCCCCGCGAAGCCGCAGGGACTGCTACCCACAGTCGTCTGGATCCATGGCGGAGCGTTTCGCGCTGGCAGCAAGAACCAGGCCGGTTCCGCCACCTGGCTCACTGAGCACGGCTACGCTGTCGTCTCCATCAACTACCGGCTTAGCCAGGAAGCAATCTTCCCCGCGCAGATTCAGGATTGCCAGGCCGCCGTGGTTTGGCTCCGCGCGCACGCCGCGGAATATGGCCTGGATCCGGCGCGCATCGGGGCGTGGGGGCCCTCGGCCGGCGGCCATCTCGTCTCGATGGTCGGCCTGACCGCCGGACCCAACGACCCCAGCCGCGTTCGAGCCGTGGTCGATTTCTTCGGCCCTACGGACTTCCTACAGATGGACGCACACGCCCTGCCCACGGGCCAGCGCCACAATCCAGCAGATTCGCCTGAGTCCCAACTGGTCGGCGGCGCCATCCAGGAGAACAAGGAGAAAGTCGCGCGCGCCAACCCCGTCACCTACGTGACTCCGCAGGCCCCGCCCTTCCTGATTCTCCACGGCGATCAGGACCCGCTCGTGCCTGTCCATCAAAGCGAGTTGCTTCACGCCGCGCTGAAGCAGGCCGGTGTGCCAGTCACCTTTCACAAGATTATCGGCGCCGGCCACGGCGGGCCTCAGTTTGATACGCCGGTGGTTCGCGCGATGGTGCTCGCATTCTTCGACCAGCACCTGAAGCAAAAATAGAGGGGACGCCCATGACCACAGCACCCACCGCCGCTGCCATTCGCGACCTGCGTTCCGCGCTGGAGTTTCTCTCCTCCATTCCCGGCCAGTTGATCTCCACGCGCACGCCGGTCGATCCCGTAGCCGAACTGGCCGGAGTGTACCGCCACATCGGTGCGGGCACGCCCGTGGCGCCGCCCACGCGCATCGGACCTGCCATGCTCTTCGAGTCGGTCAAAGGCTATGCAATGCCCGTCGTCACGGGTGTTCTTGCCAGCCGCGAGCGGACCGCGCTACTGCTCGGCAGCACCGTCGAGCGCCTGCCGTTCGATCTTCTCGAAGCCCTGAACCACCCGCGCCAGCCGGTCACCATTCCTGGCGCCGAAGCCCCCTGCCAGCAGGTGGTCATTCGTCCGCCGTTCGATCTGCGCACGCTCATTCCCGCGCCTACCAACACGCTGCTCGACGCCGGCCCCTACTTCAACATGGGCCTCATCCGCGCCGAGGATCCCGAGACCGGCGAGAGCGACGTCACCATCCATCGCCTGTGTTTGCAGGGTCCGGATCTGCTGAGCGTCTACTTCGTGCCGGGACGCCACATCGATCAGTTCCGCATCAAGGCCGAGAAGGCGGGCCGCGCGCTGCCCATCTCGATCAGCATGGGCCTCGATCCCGCGATCTACCTGGCCGCCTGCTTCGAGCCGCCCACGACGCCGCTCGGCTTCGATGAGCTCACCATCGCGGGCGGTCTGCGCCGTCGCCCCGTTGAACTCGTCGATTGCCTCACCGTCGCAGCCAAGGCCATCGCCCGCGCGGAGATCGTTCTGGAAGGTGAGATCCTGCCCGGCGAGCGCATCCGCGAAGACGTGCAGACCAACACCGGCTACTGCATGCCGGAGTTCCCCGGCTATCTCGGCAAAGCCCAGCCGGCGCTGCCGGTCATCCGCATCAAGGCCATCACGCACCGCCGCGATCCGATTCTGCAGACGATTATCGGGCCTGGCGAGGAGCATGTGAATCTCGCCGGCATCCCGACGGAGGCCAGTGTAATTCGGCTGGTCGAGAACAGCATGCCGGGCAGGCTGGTGAACGTCTACTGTCACTCTGCCGGCGGCGGCAAGTATCTGGCCATCATGCAATTCAAGAAGGCTGCAGCCAGTGATGAAGGCCGTCAGCGGCAGGCTGCGCTCACCGCGTTCGCCGCGTTCTCGGAACTCAAGCACGTCATCCTGATCGACGAGGACGTGAACCTCTTCGACACCAATGATGTCCTTTGGGCCATGACCACACGCTATCAGGGAGACGTCAGCACGATGTTCATCCCCGGGGTCCGCTGTCACCCGCTGGACCCGTCGCAGTCACCCGATTTCAGCCCATCCATCCCGGCGCCAGGCATCTCCTGCAAGACGGTCTTCGACTGCACCGTGCCCTATCACCTGAAGGAACGCTTCCGCCGAGCTGAGTTCGTGCCGGTGGATGTATCCCGCTTTATTTCCTGATCCGCAGCGCGATGTCTTCCGCGAACGCCGGGCTGCGCAGCTTCACTGTGCCGCCGCGATGCGCCAGCGGTCTCATCTCGACGACCTTGCCATCGAGCGTGCTGACCCACTCCACTGAGTACCGGCCCGCGCCCATCTGCAGAGTGAGCTCGGCGGGACCTTTGCCGTTCAGGTAGATCGCGTATGCTTCACCCGGTGAACTGAACGCCTGCCACTCGACGCCCGGTGCGTGCCGAACGGTCGATTGGTCCGCCTTCATGCGCAGGAAGGGCAGTCCATGCAGGAATTCGCTGACGACTCGGAACTGGCGCCGCAGTGCCGGACTGCCGCCGCCCGGGCTCTTCTCCTGCGAGTCCGCGCCGTCCTCATGCCCCACGCTGAATGAGTAGTCGAGATGATTGAACGCACCGCCGCCTGCCAGCAGAAAACGCCACGCTTCGCGACGGTAAGTTGCGTCGGCGCGACCAATGAAGCCCGTCTCGTCATAGGCGATGGGCACGTTCAGCCCCGTGTTCCACAAGGCCGCCTCCGGGTAGGCGTAATGGAAATTGACCACGTCGGCGCCGGCCAGCACCTCCTTCAGCGAGTGCAGGAAATTGCAGACGTTCCAGGCGACGATGTGCTTCACGGGTAGTGCCGCTTCCTCGCTGCGGATCCACGAGATCACCAGCCGCTGCCACTCCAGCGACGCTTCATCGGCAAGGTCCACCGAGTTCGGCCACTTCTTCGGCTGATAGCGGTTGATCGCCTCCACGGGGACACCACGGTCGGCCCACGGTTCGTTCTGAATCTCGTAGATCACGTTGTCGAATCCGTTCAACTCACGCACGATGCGGCGCGTCATTGCCTCCTGGATCGCCAGAACATTTCCGTTGTTCTTTGTGTTGAGCTCCTTGTACTCGCGAACCGTCGTCTGGTTGGTGTTGTTCGCGGGATTGAACGGGCTTACCGCCCACTGCTTGCCGGAGTAGGTGGAGCAGAACAGGGTCATCTCCACGATCAGCCCGCGCTCGCTGGCCCCCGCGACAAACTCCTTCAGCCGCGTGAAGTAGGTTGGATCGAACTGCGAGAGATCGAACTTGCCATCCTTCTGCACCCACGGCGCGATGAAGCGGCCGGGCGCCGGAGCCAGTGTGTTGCGCTCAATTCCGAAATCGCCCGGCACCTCCCGGTACGAGCCCGAGAAGATCCGCACGTAGTTCATCCCGTCGCGCGCCATCGTGTCGAGGTACTTCTTCCAGTCGAAATCCAGGTTCAATACGGCGCCGTAGTGCTCCGCCGAACTCACGATGATCATGGGCTTGCCGCGGAACAGGAAGTAGTTCGGATTGGCCGGATGCGGCTTCACTGCTTCCGCCGCGCCCAGCGCCTGCAGGAAAATCAAAAACGCAAGTAATGTTCTCATGACCAGAACGGCTCTCCATCCACGAGATTAGCCTTCAAGTACTCCATGTTCAAATCCAGGCCCAGCCCGGGCCCGTCGGGTACCTTCAGCCGGCTGTTCAACACCACTGGAGCACTGCCGGCCGCCATTTTCTCGACATGCCGGGTGGGCCGCCCCAGAGCGCTCTCGCTGCGATAGAAATTCTGGATGGCCGCTCCGAAATGCGCGTTGGCGTAACACAGGATGAGCGAGCCTACGTTGTGCAGCGCCACCGGCGTGCGGGTCAGCGCGGCATAATCGGCAATCTTCTTCGTGCCCGTCATGCCGCCGGCGAACGCCAGGTCCGGATGGATGATGTCGGCCGTCTGGGTATCGAGGAACGGCTTGAAGCCGCGCACCAGCTCCAGCTTCTCGCCCGTGAGGATGGGGATTCGCGTCGAGCGCTTCACGGCCGCCCAGCCATCGTGGAAGGTCACGTTTAACGGGTCTTCGAGGAAAAGCGGACTCATTGGCTCCACGGCCTTCGCCACGGCGATCGCGCTGGGGGTGTCGAACTCGTTATGACAGTGCACCGCGATGTCGATCTCCTCGCCCACCGCATCGCGGGCGTTCTGATACGCGCGCCGGACCTTGCGCAGGTCGCTGCTGTCCAGCGTATTGGCGAACCGCGCCGAAGGCACGCCCAGCACCGGATCGATGCCGTTCTTGAACGCGTTGAACCCTTCCGGCATCGCCTTGATGCGCGCCGCCCACTCTTTGCACGAACCCGGGTCCAGCATCTTCACGCCGATGCCGTGCGAGTACATCGCGATCTCTTCGCGGAAGGGCCCGCCCATCAGATCGCACACGCGCTTGTTCAGCAGTTTGCCGGCGAGATCCCACAACGCCATGTCGATGCCGGAGATCACGCCGATCTGCGCCATGTAGGTGTGCATGATCGAAGTCATCTGGTGGAAGTGCACTTCGATGGCCAGCGGGTCCTTGCCGATCAGATACTGCTTCATCGTCTCGATGCGCGCCCGCGCCATCGGCCCCGATGCGCCGGCCTCGCCGAATCCGCTGACGCCCGCGTCGGTATCGATGCGCACCAGCGAGTTGTTGGCGATGTTCTTGATGGCCATCGCGCGGATGGCCGTGATCTTGACCTTGCCGCGATCCGGCGCGGCGAAGGCGCGGAGTTTCGGAAACAGCGTGGCGGCCGGCAGAGCGGCCAACGCCCGCAACAGAGCTCGACGGCTGTGGATCGCGACTGACATGGATGGAATCCTCACGCAGCAATCTATCGCAATTCGCGCCCGATTGCCCGTCTTTCGTACTCTGGTACGAGTGAGCGGCTTTCTCGACCTCCTGCGCCACAACCGCAACTATCGCAACTGCTGGCTGGGCCAGACGGTCAGCGAGATCGGCGACCACTTTAATTCGGTCGCCGTGCTGAGCCTTGCCCTGCATCTGACGGGCAGCGGCTTTACGGTGGGCGCCGTGATGATCGCGCGCGTCTTACCGGCAGTTCTCGCGGGCCCGGTCGCCGGGGTCGTGCTGGATCGTTTCGACCGCCGCAAGGTGATGATCGCCTCCGATATCCTGCGCTGCGTTGTCGCGCTGCTCCACATTCTGCTTCTTACCTACCGCGAGACCTGGCTGCTCTATTCGCTGAGCGGACTGCTGATGTTCGCCTCGCCCTTCTTCAACAGCGGCCGCTCGGCGATTCTTCCGCGGATCGCCAGCCGTGATGAACTGCACACGGCCAACGCTCTGACGCAGACGACGTCCTGGCTGACGCTCTCCATCGGCACGGCGCTCGGCGGAGTGGCCACCATGCAGTTCGGCTACAAGTGGGCCTTCTTCGTCAACGCCCTCAGTTTCCTGTTCAGCGCCATCGCCATCGGCAGCCTGCGTTCGAAGGAAGGACACTTCCGGCCGGACCGCAGCGGCGTGGCGAAGGTCCGCGGCTCCAACTACGAGGAGTTCCGCGAGGGCCTGCGCTACATGACCGCCCGCCCGCTGATCCTCGGCATCGGCTTGCTCGGCGTCGGCTGGTCCACAGGCGGCGGCGCGGCGCAGGTGCTGTTCACGCTCTTCGGCGAAGTGGTCTTCCAGCGCGGTCCGGCCGGCATCGGTCTCATCTGGAGCTTCGCGGGCGTCGGACTTGTCATCGGCGGCATCATCGGCCACCGCGTCGGCACGCGCCTGGGCTTCAAGCAATACAAACACGTTGTGACCGTTGCGTTTTTTCTCCATGGGCTCTGTTACGCCCTGTTCAGCCTGGCGCCGGAGATCTGGGGCGCCATCGTTTTCATCGCGCTCTCCCGCGTCGCCATTGGCATGAATTCGGTGCTGAACCGCACCATGCTGCTGCTGCACGTGCCGGACGGTTTGCGCGGCCGAGTGTTCACGACAGTGGAGACGATGGCGAACGCAGTGATGATGCTCTCGATGGGCGCCGCCGGCGGGGCGTCGACGATCTACACACCTCGTCAGATCGGCTTTGTCGCCGGCGCGCTCAGCGCGTCCACAGCCATCTTCTGGGCCTGGGCCAACGCCGCCGGAAAGCTGCCCGAACCCGCGGCGGACCCGCGCGAACCGGAGCGCGAGTTTACCGAGCCTGTGACGCCAGGGTGATGTCGGCCTTCAGCGTCGCCAGCAGCGCTGCCTGCGACGGCTCCAGGTAAAAGTGCCCACCGTGGAAATCACGCCGCTGGAACGGCCCGGTAGTCTGCGCGGCCCAGGCATCCAGATGTTGCGTGGTGACGTTCGGATCGGCCTCGCCCCCGTAGGCGAACAGCGGCACGTCGAGCGGTTCCCCCGGCGCGTACGCATAGTGGCGATAGAGCCGTGCGTCGGAAAGCAGCGCCGGCAGCGCCAGCTTCAGCAACTCGGGGTTGTTCAGTACGCTCGGAGGAAAGCCCTCCAGGCGCCGCAACTCCTCGATGAAATCGCGCAGCGAAGGCTCCGGCGGCGGCACGTGATTCAGGCGGCATTGCGGCGCCCGCGCGCCTGAAACGTGCAGCGACACCGGCTGTCGCAAGCCAGCACTGCGCAGCGCCCGCGTCAGTTCAAATGCTATGCCGGCGCCCATGCTATGTCCGAACAGCAGAAACGGCGTGTCGAGAAACGGCCGGATCGCCGCGAGGAGCGCCTCGATCAGAGGCTCCATGCGCTCGAACGCCGGTTCCCCGGCGCGCGTCTCGCGGCCTGGCAGACGCACCGGCGCCACGGCGACCAACTGAGACAGCGGCTCCCGCCAGGCCCGGGACGGCAGCGCGCCGCCGCCCGCCCACGGCAGGCAGAACAGCCGCGGCTTGCCCGCCTGCGCCTCCTCGATGCCCGGAAACCACTGGCTCGTCTCCGGTTTCACCGTCGTGGCCCGCTGCCTCAGACGCAATGCCAGCAGCCGTTTCTTCTCCTCGCTCAACCCCGGCTTCGGCGGGGCCGGCGGCTGCTTCTTCGGCTGCGCCACCAGCTTGAGCAGGAACGATTCAAACGGGAGCACGTTGAGATTGGCGGCGTACTCCAGCGCAGCCTTTCGCGACGCCGCAGCAATCTCCTCCCAATGTGCCCGGTCCGTGGTGAGCCGCTCGAGAATCCGCTGCCACGGATCCACGTCCTGCGGAGGCACCTCTGCCACCGGAACCATGCTGGCATCCACGGATGGCTTGTACTTCGCGATGGGATTGACGCGCACCAGATACGGTACGCCGAGCTTCGCTTCGTGCAATCCGCCGACGTCGCTGCCCACCACCGGCACGCCGCGCGACATCGCCTCCAGCACGATTCGCGAGCGCGCTTCGGCCCACACGGAGGGCACCAGCATCACTTTTGTCAGCTTCAGCAGGCCATCGATGTTGTCCACCTGCGGCAGCAGCGTGATGTTGGGCTCGGCCTCCATCTCCGCAATCTCGGCGGCCAAGGTGCCCCATGTCGGGATCGCCGCAAAGCGCAAGTGCGGCATCCGCCGGGCCAACTCCAGGAAGATCGAGATGCCCTTCACCGCGCAAGGGTTCACCATCGCGATGTAGGGGTTCTCGAAGCGCCCTAACAAGGGAAACCCCTCCGCCCGTTCCAGAAGTGAGATCGGCACGTGGATCGCGTCCAGGCCGCTCCACTCGCGCACGTAGCCGGCGACATAGTGGCTGACTCCCACCACGCCGTCGGCGCGCTTCAGTGTCTCGGTCTTCGCGGCGCTCACCATGGAGCTGTCCGGTCCGAAGGGAACGGCGATGGTGGCGCGCACCAGATACACCACCCGCGCCCGCGGCGCTTTCACTGCCAGATCGAACAGCAACTGCCCGGGGTCGTCCGTTGAGGTGATGATGATATCGGGGTCAAAATCGTCGATTTGTGACTGAAAAAAGCCCCTTAAGTGCGGGTTTTGCGACAGTGCGCGCACATCGACCCCGCCCAGCCGGAAGCGGATGCATACCCCGTCGGCGGCGTCCACCGGCACATTGCGCGTAGCCAGATCACCCAGCATCCGTTCGTGCCCTTCCGGCCCGAACTTCTCCACACGCGTCACCACGCGGACCGCGTGCCCGCGCGCCACCAGTGCCTCCATCAACAGCCGGTTCGATTTGTCGCCGCCGCCGATGGAAGGGAAATACGTCGAGTTGTGCGCCAGCAGGATCCTCACGACGATTCCCTCTTCTGCCGCAGCCGCGCAAGCAACAGCGCGCGTTTCGCCGCATCCAGGTTCTTCGCCGCCGCCCGGAGCGGTTCCCGTGCCGGCTCCAGCGAGAGCAGCATCTTCTCGAAGTCCGCCACGTCCAGCCCGCTGACGAAACGCAATGCGGCATGGCGCGATCGCTCCGCCTCCGCCCAGTAAGCCGGCTCATCCGCCAGCAACTCCCGCAACGCCTTTGCCCATGGCTCCAGGTCCTGCGGCGGCACTACTGCCCGCGGCATCAACGTGTCGTCGAACTCACGTTCATAGCGTTCCACCGGCTGCACGGGAACCACGTAGCCGGTGCCTGCCTTGGCCTCGGCCAGGCCTCCCGAATCGCTGGCGATCACGGGCAGTCCGCGCAGCATCGCCTCCATGGTGATCAGCCCGAATCCCTCGTACCAGACCGAAGGCATGAGCAATAACCGCGCCTCACGCAGAACCTCATCGATGTTTGGAACATTCTGGAGCAGTTTCGTATTGGGCCGCGACGCCAGCGACGCGCGGTCCGCGGCCGTCGTGCCCCAGCCGTTCAATGCCGCGAAGTTGATCTCACGGAACCGGTCCGCCAGCGACAGGAAAATTCCCAGGCCCTTCACCGCGCATGGATTCACCATCAGCACATAGCCGGACCCGAACCGCCCGAACTGTGGGTAAGGCGGCTGCCCGTACATCGGCGGATGAATCACTCGTGCCTCGCGGCCGAGGTGCGTTCGCACGTACCCGGCCATGTGCTCGCCAATCACCACCACAGCAGCCGCTTCACGCACCGCCGCCGCGCCCCGCTCGTCCTTGTGCCAGCTCTCGGGGCCGAACGGATAGAACTGCGGAGTGTGCGCCAGATAGACGATCCGTCCCGGCGCCGATGCGCCCGCCTCGCGCAACAGCACGTGTCCTACGTCCTCGCTGGAAACCAGCACCCAATCCGGCTGCCACTCTCGAACGTTCTCGCTCAGCACGGCCGTGCGGAAAGACAGGCGCTTCACGCCGCGCACCGTGATGCCGTCCACCGTGCTCTCCCGGTCTTCCGCGCCGTCGGCCGTGGGCGCCACCACCAGGCAGGCATGCCCCTGTGATGCCAGATGCGCCAGCCACTTCAGATTCGAACGCGTGGATCCTCCGCGCGGCGGATCGTAGGATGCGTTCGACGTCAGCAGGATGCGCATCAGCGCCCTCCACCGTCGGCGCCGGCCTGCTCCTCCTCTTCGAGCAGCGCCCGCACCTCTTCGTCGCTCAGCCCTTCAATTTCCGCCAGTAGCGCATGGTATTCGTCAGGGTCGATCTCGCCCAACTGCCGCGCTTCAATCGTGCGCGCCAGTTCGCTGAGCGTCAACGATCCCGAGTAGACGTCGTCCACCGTCAGTTCGATGGCGAACTCCTCTTTCACGCGCATCAACAGCAGGACGGCCAGCAGCGAGTGCCCGCCGAGGTCGAAGAAGTTCGCCGTGTTCGATACGACAGGCCTCTGCAGCAGTTCGGTCCAGATGGCCGCCAGTTTCAACTCTACGGCGGTAGCCGGAGCGTCCGCCGCGCTCGATGGCTTCAGAGGCGCCTGGGCCTGTTTGCGAATCGCCGTCAGGATCTGCGCGGGCGTCCGCAAATCCCGCGCGATGTGCTCAAACGCAACGAACCGGTGTGCAGCGTTGGGAGTGCTGCGCGGTTTCGTTATGGGAGCGGCCACGGCTTCCGCGTCGGGTTTCCAGCGCAGGGCCTGCAGTTCGGTGGCCTTGAATCTGTACACGCTGCCGTCGTCCCGCAATAGTACAGAATCCGCTCCCACGTTGCGCAGGAACTGGCCCGCCGGCAGATTTTTCGCCGTCTCGCGGAAGCGTACCGTCACCGAGTAAATGCCATGGTCCAATGCGTGCTCGGCCAGAGCCGATAGCATCCGGTGCTCCACGCCGCGTCCCAACGCCCGGCAGCTCAGCAGGAACGTGTCTACGGCCAACTCGCCCTCGCCGCGCTCCACGATCAGCACACCCACCAGACCGTACTCGCCGAAGCGATCCGCCACCTCAGCCGTGAAAATCTCGTGCCGGCCTTCCGCCAGCAACGCCTGGATCTCGGCTTCGCTCCGCCGGATTGTGGTGCAATTGAACTGATTGGTGCGCTGCGTCAACTGGGCCACGCGCCCGAGCCGCTCCTGCGCCATCGGCTGAATATCCACGCGGAGATTCAAGCCCGCGATGAACTCTTCCAGGCTTGCGGCCTTTCTGACCTCGCGTCCGAACTCCAGCGTCTGCGCCATCATCGCCCCGCGCTGCCGGTCCTCTTCCGTCACCCCCAGGCGGTCGAAGGCCCACACGTGGTCCAGAAACTGCGGCAGGTCGTCGATGTTCTCCGGCAGCGTCAGCGGCAGCACTTCCGGCGCTCCGTCGGCGACTTCCGCGCACTCCTTCGGGTTGTCGTCGAGGAACAGGAATGTGTCCAGGCCCACGTTGAGCTCCGCGCTGAGAGAGGCCAGGTTGGCGGCCTTGGATGACCAGTCCAGCCGCCATGTCGTGAAGTGGGACAACTGCAGGGGAAACTCCGGATGCGCGGCAAACGTGTCAAAAACATCCTGCTGGTTGTTCTTGCTGGCCAGCGCCAGAATCATTCCGGCATCGCGCTGCCGCAGCAGAAACTCATGCAGCCGCCGCCGCGCGGGATCCAGAGACACACCCGCCGGCCCGTCCTCGCCGCAGATCCCGCGCCAAAGTGTGTTGTCGCAATCCACCGCGATTACTTTGAAGGGCGGCATGTACAGCGCTTGTGTGCGGCGGATGAGCGCCGTCCCCAGCGCGGCAAAGTAAAGCTCTGTGTAGGGAATCCGGCCAAGCTGTTCCGCGCCGGCGTCGTAACAGTCCTCCACCGGATACGACCGCCCGATTTCGAATTCATCCAGATACTGCAGTCCGGGGACGCCGGCCAGGGAGTGCTCCAGCGTGGACCGCGCACGCGTCAGGCTGGCCGCGCAAGCGGGGTTCTCCGTGAACGAAGGCGCCGATGGGCACAAACAGACAATCAGCGGTTCTTTGAGCCGAACGGGCGCCGCCCGCAATGCAGACGCCAACTCCGCCATGTTGAACTCCAACTGGCTGAGCGCCGCTGCATCCAGTTCTTCGAACTGTCCGAGGTCCTCATAGCGCAGCAGCACCAGGTTGACGCCATGCGTGTTCTGCGCGAACTCGCCCGCCGGGTCCAGCAGCGACTGCAGGATCTGATTGTAGGGGGCGAAGCGGATCTCGAAGTTGCGATTCAGTTCCCGCCCCCAGAACTGCAGGGCCGCCCGAATCGGCTCGGCGGTGAAACTCGCGCCGATGGCGATCCGGAATGGGGGAACAGGCGGCTGCTCCACTGGGAGGCTGGGGTTGGAATCAGTCACTGGCTAGAAACCAACATTGTATCGGAAGGGCACCCCTGAGGCACATTCCGCCGTATTCTAAATCTCATGCGGCTCGCACTATTTCTCATCGGCGCGTCGGTGCTGGCTCAACCCGGACCTTCGCTGCGGCGCCCGGTCCACACCTATTCCATCGTGGCGCGTGACGCCGCCACCGGCCAGATCGGCGTCGCCGTGCAGTCCCACTGGTTTTCCGTCGGCGCTATTGTGCCGTGGGCCGAGGCCGGAGTTGGCGCCATCGCCACCCAGTCGTTCGTCGATCCCAGCTACGGCAAGATTGGCCTGGAGATGCTCCGCACCGGCAAGTCCGCGCCGGAGACTCTCCGCGCGCTGCTGGCCGGCGACGACGGCAGCGCGGTGCGGCAAGTGGCC
>CAYVDY010000142.1:0-12846 GCA_964450255.1 uncultured Candidatus Solibacter sp.
ACCCCGCGTCGGACTTCTGCGTCGAGACTCGCGCTTGATTCATCCATTCCATGGGGTGGCCCTACCTGAATGCAACGTCGGAGGAGAGAAGTGCGAAGAAGATCCGCAGGGTCCCGATGGTCACCAGCACCACCGCCTTCAGCAGGGAACCCTCATCTCGCAGGTGCATGAAGAACTCGACGACCCGGCCGGCCTTGATCGGGGTGAGGGTCAGCAGCCCCCAGACGGCCGCGGTCTGGCCGAGGTGGCTGAGCCCCACCAGACAGCCGGTGAGGATGAGCAGCACCACCCAGACCTTGATAAAGGTGGCGTAGGTCGGGTGCCCGTGTTCAGAGTGTTCCTGGACGTGGGTTGATGCTTCGCTCATGCTCCGCCCTTTTTGGTTTTCTGAAGAGCAAGTGAAAAAGCTTTACCACCAGCCGCTTTTTGGCCCCGGAATCGGCAAAGCCGATTGCCGGGAGGACACCAAGGACACCAAGCGGCCCTGCGGGCCTCCACCAAGGAAAGCAGGCTCAATTCAGCGCCATGGGCCCACGGTCGGGCGGCAGGCACAGGGACGTTCAGGCGCCCTTGCGCCTGCCGCCCGACCTGCCCCGCGCGCAGAAGCGCGGGGTCGGTGCCTTGGGCACCGAGGCCCATTGATCCCCCGGTGCTTGCATTTCTTGGTGGCCTTGGTGTTCTTGGTGCCCTTGGTGGTTGATCTTGTTTTTTGAACCCGACTTGGCATGAGACTTCATGACCAGGTGTGGAGGCCATGGTTCATCCCTGCGTGACCCACGGCACGACTATCGGCTCCATGGTTTCAGCGCCACCCTCGGCGTGGGAATCTGGATGATTGGTAAAACCCAGATCACGGAGCTTTGCGCATGAACAAACGCACCCATTGGATCCTGTGGCCTTCGCTGGTCGTGCTGGCCGCCGGCGGGGTTTCCGCCAAGGTGCTGCTCGCCAAGGAAGAGGTGATTTTCACCGTGGACAAGGCGCGCCGCCAGGACCTTCGCGAGACCATCAACGGCAACGGCGAGATCCAGGCGCGGACGCGGGTGAACGTCGGCACCTCGGTGACCGCCGAGATCATCCAGATCCACGTCAAGGACGGCCAGTGGGTGAAGGCCGGCGACCTGCTGGTGACCCTGGACCAGGAACGCTTCAAGCAGCAGTTGTCCCAGGCCGAACTGGGCCTGCGCTCCCCGGAGACAACGAAATTGCCCGAATCCACCAAAGACCTTGGGCCCGCGGTGAGTGCGCCCAAGGCAACGAGTGAGGAACAGCAGTAACCATGGCACAACCGAAACCCGCATTCTATCTGGCAGTATTCGCCGTCGTCGCCGGGCTCGTCGGATACGGGCTCTGGCGCTACAAGGCCGCCGACGGCACACCCGGCGGCATCTTCAGCAAGGACGAACTCGGCAAAGGTGTGGAAGCGCCCGACACCCAAAGCGTCACCACCGCGAAGGAGTACAACTACGTTCCGGCCGCCAAGCTGCCGCCCGTGCAGGGCATCTCCAGCTACAAGCCGATGAACGACCGCACTGTGCGCTTCGCCCTGAACGTGTGGGCCGGCTGGGCGCCCATCATCCTCGCCAACAACGGCATGAAGCCCGGCAAGCTGTGGAAGACGCCGTCGGGCAAGGATTTCAAAGTCGAGCTCACGCTGATCGACGACCCCGTCGCCATGCGCGACGCCTATGCCGCCGGCAACGTGCACATCGGCTGGGGCACTCTCGACATGGTACCGCTGCTGCTGGAGAGCCTGCGGCGCGATTCACGCGTGATGCCGCGTATTTACCAGCAGGTGGATTTCTCCAATGGCGGCGATGGCATCGTGGTCCGCGACAACATCAAAACCGTTGGCGATCTGCGAGGCAAGACGCTGGTCCTGGCCCAGAACTCGCCTTCCCACTACTTCGCCCTGAACGCCCTGATCAATGCCGGCGTGCAGCCCTCCGAGGTCAACTTCAAGTTCACGCAGGACGCCTTCCAGGCTGCGGCCGCGTTCAACGCCGATAAGTCCATTGCCGGCGCGGTCTCCTGGGCGCCCGATATCTACAACCTGTCCAAGGTGAAGGGCAACCGGCTGCTGGTCTCGACGGCCACCGCCAACAAGCTGATCGCCGACGTCTGGTTCGCCCGCGCCGACTTTGCCAAGGACAACCCGGACGTCATCGAAGGCCTGGTACGCGGCATCTTCGACGCCATGGAAGAGTTGAAGGAACAGCCCAAAAAGCAGGCAGTCGCCAAACTGATGGCCGCCGGGTATTCCATTCCTGAAACCGACGCGCTCGGCATGCTGGGCGACGCGCACAGCACCAACCACGCCGAGAATCGGGAGTTCTTCCTGAACCAGAACAACCCCACGAACTTCGAGCGCACGTGGAACACTGCCTACTACCTCTACAAGCGCATCGGTGTGGCCGGAGAGAAGGTGGATTTCGATCAGGTGATGGACTTCTCCCTGATCGCCAAGCTTGGCAAGGAGCCCAAGTACGCCAACCAGAAGGATGAGTACGCAGTGCAGTTCGTGCCGGCAACGGCGTCGAGCATCAAGGGCGAGAGCGAGGAGATTCTGACGAAGACCATCGTCATTCACTTCTACCCCAACTCGCACGACGTCATGAAGAAGGTCACTAAGACGGAAGGCGGCAAGACGGTGGACGAACTCTACGACCCCAACGTCAACTTCGTGATTGAAGAGGTCGCCAAGCTGGCCGGACAGTTCGGCGCGGCCCGCATCATCGTCGAAGGCCATACGGATTCCTCGATGAAGGGGCAGGTGCCGGAGACGGCGGTGGAAGAACTCTCATTCAATCGCGCCAACGCGGTGAAGGAGTCTCTCGTACGCAAGTTCCCCACTCTGCAGCCGAATCAGTTCACGGCGAGCGGCATGGGCTGGCAGCGTCCGGCGGATCCGGGCGATCCGGTAAACCACGCCAAGAACCGCCGCGTGGAGATCAAGGTGTATCCGCTCGAGGCTACCAAGTAGCCATGGCCAGAGGCACTCCAGGGGCGCTGCGCGCATTGTTCGAAATCCGCGTGGCGCCCCCGCCATTCGCTGCGAAACTGCTCGGCCTGGGCACCGTAGCGCTGCTGCTGGCCTTGTGGTGGCTGGCCACGCTGGGCGCGACGCCGGAAGCGCGGCTGATCTCGCCTGTCATCCTGCCTGCGCCGCTGGAGGTGGTGCGCAGCTTCAATTCGCTGGTCAATGAGCGCGCGCTGGTGGCTTCCATCGTGGCGACGCTCCAGCGCGTGCTGCTCGGCTTCGGCCTGGCGGCACTGGTGGGAGTGCCGCTCGGAATTCTGGCCGGATCCTGGCGCGTGTTCGACGCCGCCAGCGCGCCGGTGGCCATCTTCGGACGCAACGTGCCCGTCGCCGCGCTGATCCCGCTCACCATCCTGTGGTTCGGCATCGAGGAAACGCAGAAGGTGATGTTCCTGTTTGTGGCCTGCGTACCGTTTGTCTTCTCAGATTCGGTGCGCGCCATCACGTCCGTGCCGGATCGCTACGTGGAAACCGCGCAGACCCTGGGCG
Source organism: uncultured Candidatus Solibacter sp. (assembly GCA_964450255.1). Taxonomy (GTDB): domain Bacteria; phylum Acidobacteriota; class Terriglobia; order Bryobacterales; family Bryobacteraceae; genus Paludibaculum. Next base: position 3,530 of record CAYVDY010000142.1, read on the forward strand.
CCTCCCAGTGGCAGATCGTGCGCAAGGTTCTCATCACGCTGGCGCTGCCCGATATCTACTCCAGCCTGCGCGCGCTGTTCGGCATGGCGTTCGGCTACATCATGCTGGCGGAGCTGATCAACGCCGAGCACGGGCTCGGCTACCTGCTTTCCACCAGCCAGCGGCGCGGCCTCTCCGAACACATCATCCTGATCCTGTTCATCATCGGGATCATCGCGTTCCTGATTGATCGCTTCCTGCAGTGGATGCAGCGCGGTCTGTTCCCCTACCTGACGGAGTCCAAATGAGCGGACCATCGGGAGAGCACATCGTCGTCGACTTTCAGAAGGTGAGCAAGACCTTTCACGAGGGCACCGCGGCTGCCTACACAGCCATCAAGGACGTGACGTTCACGGTGCACGACAACCAGGATCGGGGCGAGTTCATCGGCATCCTGGGTCCTTCCGGCTGTGGCAAGTCTACGGTGCTGCGGCTGATCGCGGGCCTGCGTCCGCACTTCCCCGCCACCACCGGCACGGTGACCGTCTTCGGCAAGCCCATCGAGAGCGCGGGTCCGGACCGCGGCATGGTGTTTCAGGACTACACTTCCTTCGACAACCGCACCGTGCTCGATAACGTGGCGTTCGGTCTGGAGTGCGCCGGCGTGCCGCGCCGCGTGCGCGAGGAGCAGGCTCGTGAGTGGATTGGCAAGGTGGGGCTGAACATCAGCCGGGACTCATCGAAGTATCCCCATCAGCTTTCCGGCGGAATGCGCCAGCGCGTGGCCATCGCACGGACGCTGATCCTCAAGCCGCGCATCATTCTGATGGACGAGCCCTTCGGCGCGCTCGATCCGGCAACCCGGCTCAACATGCAGGATCTCCTGGTCGAGCTCTGGCGCGAACTCCAGGCCACGGTCTTCTTCGTCACTCACGATGTGAACGAGGCGGTCTACCTGGGCGACCGGGTGCATATCTTTTCCCCCGCGCCCGGCACCATCCTCCACCAGTTGGAAGTGCCGCCGCCGGATCGCCCTGCCCGTGTCATGCAGCGCGAGAAGGAGTTCGTCAGCATCGCGATGGACATCCGCGACATCATTGAGAAGCTGGAGGCTTCGGCACGCCCGGAGAACGCTGGATGACGCCCACGCCGCCCAACCCGAACATCCAGCGCCCCGGACCCGGCGTCTACCTCAAGCGCGCGTTCTTCTATCGCTGGAACATGCTCATGTTTCTCGGCACCGCGGCGGCAGCCGTGATCAGTCCGCTGCCCGACGTGATGCTGCCGCTGGTGGCCGCCGCCGAAATCGTCTACCTCACGGCCCTCATCTCGCACCCCAGATTCCGCGACGCCATCGACGCGCAGCATCATCAGGAGACGCGCACCCAGGCGGAGGTCGCCGGCCAGCGCTCCGTGCAGGATATCGTGGCGCAGTTTCCCATGCAGGATCGCCAGCGCTTCGACCAGTTGCGCGCCCGCTGCCTGGAGATGCGCTCCATTGCGCTTGGCGTGCGAGGCAAGCAGGAATCCACCGGGGAAGACCCCAACACCGCGGCGCTCGACCGGCTCCTGTGGGTCTTCCTCCGTCTGCTCATCTCGCAACAGGCCATGACGCGTTTCCTGCAACGCACCGACGTGCGCGACATTCAGGCGAAGCTGGATTCCGCCCGCCAGCAGATGCAGGCCCAGGCCGGAGGCGATGAGCGCATTCTGCGCTCGCTTCAGGATTCGGTCGCCGTACAGGAGCAGCGGCTAGAGAACTACAACAACGCGCAAAAGAACGCCGAGTTTGTGCGCGTCGAGCTCGATCGCATCGAGGCCAAGATTCAGGCCATCACGGAGTCCGCCGTGAACCGGCAGGATCCCAACTTCCTCACCAGCCAGATCGATTCCGTCACCGCCAGCATGCACTCCACCGAGAAGGCCATCAGCGAGCTTCAGGAAATCACCGGTTTCGTCGAAGAGATGCAGCAGCCACCCGTGATTCTCGGCGCAGACTTCACAAAGGTGAAACAGTGACCACCGCTATGCCCGCGTGGGCCACCCGCCTCTCCGAGCTCTACTTCTCCCGCACCACCGCGCTCTTCGCGCTGCATGGCAACGTGCAGGATCTCATCGCCGGCGACTCCGGCTACACGACCCTTGCGGACTATCTCACGGGCCAGATCTTCGGCCGCTGGGATCTCGTGCTCCACTACGACCTCGCCCGCGGCCTGCGCGCTTTTGCCGGCGCCGACTCCGCGCGGCTGAAGGAGATGGTGGTTCTCGCCAATCGCAAGGTCGGCGACCTCACGCAGGCCCGCCGCGATCCGGCCATGGCCTTCGCCATGCTCGATCGCTTTGTGCAGAACAACATCATGGCCAGCGAGAGCGACCGCGTATCCGCTGCGATCATCATCGATCACGCCAGCTTTCTGTTGCCCGCCGGCGAGCCCGGACGCCTGTCCGTACCGGCTTCCACGCAGATCGTCACGTTGCTCAATTGGGCATCCAGCCCACACCTGAAGCGCCTGAACATGGCGTTCGTTCTGATCGACGAAAAGCTCTCCGCCTTGAGCGAGCGATTGGTAGCTAGCCCGCACACGGCATCCATCGAGATCCCTCTGCCCGATGCGGACGCGCGCCGCGCCTACATTGAATTCAGCACCACCGATAAGCCGCTGTCGGACGTTTCCGACTACGCCGCCGCCGAGCTCGCAGCCAACACCGCCGGCATTTCGCTAATCGATCTCAACGTCATGCTGCGCTCCGCGCTCGACGGCAATCAGCGTCTCGATCCGCCCCGCCTTCGCAAGCTGAAGAAGGAGCTGATCGAACGCCAGTCCCAGGGCCTTCTGGAGTTCATCGAGCCGCGCTGGAACTTCGACGTCTGGATCGGCCATCCGCCCATCAAGCAGCGACTGCGCGACGACGCTTCGCTGCTGAAGCGCGGCCAGTTGCAGTCTCTGCCGATGGGCTACCTGGTGTGCGGCGCGGTCGGCACCGGCAAGAGTTTTCTGGCGCAGTGCCTGGCCGGAGAGATCGGCATTCCGTGCGTCGTGCTGCGCAACTTCCGCTCGAAGTATGTCGGCGAAACCGAGGGCAATCTCGAGCACCTGCTGAATTTGCTGCGGGCTCTTGGGCCCGTGGTGGTAGTGGTCGATGAGGCCGACGCCGCGCTGGGCGATCGCGATCAATCCGGCGATTCCGGCACGTCGAGCCGCGTGTTTTCGATGATCGCCACGCAGATGGGCGACACCCGTTATCGCGGTAAGATCCTGTGGATGCTGCTCACGGCGAGGCCGGATCTGCTGCCCATCGATCTCAAACGCCAGGGCCGCGCCGAGGTCCACATCCCGCTGTTCTATCCGACGGAGATGGACGAACTGCGCGCCATGTTTGTAGCGATGGCGCGCAAGTCCGGTGCGACCTTGACCGCCGAAGACATCCCCGACATTCCGCACCTGGGCCAGTTGTCTGGCGCCGATGTCGAAGGCCTGGTAGGCCGCGCGCAGCGCACATCGCTGCTGGCCGGCTCGTCCGTCATCACGCGCGAAGCTCTCGCCGAAGCGGTCTCGCAGTTCCTGCCATCCACCAGCGGCATGGAGAAAGAGATGCAGGAGATCGCCGCGATTCTGGAGTGCACCGATAAGCAGTTTCTGCCCCCCGCCGTGCAGGCGCGCATCGATGCCGCTGGCGGCCGTCCGGCTTTGCAGGAACGCTATGCCGCACTGCGCCGCTACTTGGAAATCAATTAGGAGAACCTATGTCACGCATGAATTGGTTTGACGAAAACACGGACCACCCCATCATCGACGAGCAGGTGGGCAAGCTGGAGTCCTTCGCCGCGGCGATGGCCGACGGCATCATCGAGAAGCAGGAAGTGGAGCGCCAGGAGCAGACTCTGGTCGCGGTGATGAAGGAAGTGGAAGGGCAGCTCTCTGACACTCAGCACGCCGCCGTCACTCGCCTGCTCGTCGAGCTCAGTGCCTACAACGTCATGCGCACGCTGCACGAACTGCACGCCCAGCGCCTGCAAAACGTGCTGAACCGGTAGAGACCATGAAAGAGATCATCTCCACCGACCTCGCGCCCAAAGCCATCGGCCCTTATTCACAGGCGGTCAAACATAACGGACTGGTCTTCTGCAGCGGCCAGATCCCGCTCGATCCAGCCACCGGCCAACTGATCGAGGGCGGCATTGAGGCGCAGACAGTCCGCGTACTGGAGAGCCTCGGGGCCGTTCTCGCGGCCGCCGGCGCATCGTACGAAACAGTGCTCAAAACGACGATTTTCGTGCAGGATTTGAACGATTTTGCGGTGGTAAACGAGGTTTACGGACGCTACTTCCCCGTCAACCCGCCGGCCCGCGCCACGGTGCAGGCTGCGCGCCTGCCCCGCGACGTGAAGGTCGAAATCGAAGCGATCGCGTTTACTTGATCGCGAACAGTTGGTTGCGGTTCACCACGTAGAGCACGCCGTTGGCAGCCACCGGCGTGCAATACACAGAGCTGCCCATATTCATCTCGGCGATCTGCTTCTTCGTCTTGGAAGCCTCAAGGATCGTGACGTCGCCGTCCTCGTCCCCGATATAGATCTTGCCGTCGATCACCATCGTCGAGCCCCAGATGGCCGCCAGCATGTCGTGCACCCAGAGTTCCTTGCCGGTATCCGGGTCGATGGCGTGGACGAAGCCGGAGAAGTCGGAGTAGAACAAAATCCCGTTGTAGATCGCGCCCGTCGAGATAGACCGGCGGATCTTGTCGAAGTGCCAGAGACGCCCGGACTCTGTCAGGTCGCCGCGCTTGGTGGCGTCGATCGCATAAAGATGGCCCACACCTTCGCCGTGCTCGGGATCCTGGCCGTTGGCGATGTAGACGCGGTTGTTGTGGATGATGGGCGTCGCGATTAGTTCGTTGCGCGTCTTGGGCCAGACGGAATCGGCGGGGTTGGTGTTGAACTCCCACAGCTTCTTGCCGGTGGCCGCTTCGTAGCCGCGCACCCAGCCATCACCCTCGGCGCTCACCACCTGAACCACGTCGCCGATCTTGCCCACCGCCGGCGACGACCACTGCCCGTGCAGGATCTTCTCGCCGACCCAGGCAGCTTCCCAAACCAGCTTGCCGGTCTTCTTGTTCAGCGCAATGATCGAAGGCGCTTTCGGCGACGGGATGTTCACATGGCTCTCGTCCTGGCCGTTCGACGTGGAGACATAGATCAGATCGCCCCACACCACGGGCGAAGAGTTCGCCAGGTTGTGCGGCTGCGAGCCAACCTCGTCCATCATGTCGAACTTCCAAACGACCTTGCCGTCCTTCACCTGGAAGCAAACCAGTTCGGCGCGGTTGTTGACGTAGTAGGCGAGGTCGCCCTCAATGAGCGGGCTTGACGCTACTCCCTGATACGGCCAATCGTTCACACGTCCGGCGGGCAGCTTGTCGGAGACGATCTGGTAGAGAAACTGGCCATCGGACTCGCGGAAGGCCATCAGGACGCCCTTGTCGCCCTTGATCTTCGGATCCTTCATGCCCTCATTGTTCGTTCCAACGAGGATGACCCCGCTGGCGACCACAGGATTGCCATAGGACTGCGAACCAAGCGTGGCCACCCACTTGATGTTGGTCTTCTTTTCGAGATCCCAACTGGTGGCGATGCCCTTCTGCGCCGAGACCATGTTGCGGTCCGCGGTGCCGCCCCACATGGGCCAATCCGCGGTGCCCGGGTCACCGGCGAAGAGCGCGGCCGGAGCCGCCAGTAGCAGGGAGAGCAGTTTGTGTTTCATCGGTTCGCCGTCACTTTCAGATTGTCGTAGAGGACGCCGAACTGGGCGTCACCAAAGAGTCCCGGGCTGCCTTCGCGGTTGCCGATGGGATCCACCTTTTCGATGAGCCAACCAGCCGGTTCGGGTTCGCCTTTTTTCCAGGCTTTGGCCAGGGCGCGCACTTTGCCGTCTGGCAGGTTCTCGACACGCAGCTTCAGCCGGTACCAGGTGTCCTTGACCCAGGCGAAAGGAACAGCGACGGTGCGCGCGGTTTCCGGCTGCCAGGGCAGCAGTTCCAGCCTCTGCGCGTTGCCGAACAGCACCAGCCCGTAGCGCTGCGCAAACACGCCGGCGTCGCCTAGCTGGCGGCGCTTCTCGGGGGCGCGAACGTCAGCCTCCATCGTGTAGTCGTGCAGATCGTTTGGGCCGAAGAAAATGCGCATGCGCTTGAAGAGCGTTTCGTTGGGCAGCTTTGCGATCACTTTGCTGCCCTCCAGATCCTGCACCTCGAACTTGCCTGCCACGGCGCTGATCCAGTTGCCGGGAACCGCGCTGACAGGCATGGACTCGAAGTCCTCTGACCATTCCGGCACCGGCGCCACGCGCACGCGCGCCTCACCGGTCACGCCGCCCACCGTCGCCTTGATCAAACCAGCCTGGCCGGCGTTGACCGCGGGCGCGGTGTAGCGCGCGCCATCCAAAGCTCCGGTGATCTTGTCCGCTGCCCAGGTTGCCTTTTCCTCGCGCAGCAGGCGTCCCTGCGCGTCGTAGGAAAACGCGCGAAACGTCGCGGACTGACCCGGCTTCAGCAGCGCCTCGGCCGGACGCACCTGCACCCAGGCCACGGCGCCCTCGCCCGGCGGCAGGGGAGCCTGTTTCACGGCAGCCGCCACAGGCGTCTTGCGGCCAATGCAGTACATATTGTCCACGGACGCGAAGATCACGCGGCCGTGCGCCACCGCGGCGCTGGCCAGCACAGGCTCCGGCGTACCCGCCGAGTAGAGGCCCGCCTGGCTGACCGGCAGCGTCACGTCGCTGAGCACGTCAACTCCGTCACCGCGTGGCTTCAGGATGAAAACGTGACCGCTCTCGGTGCCGACATACAGCTTGCCATCAGCCTGCACGAGCGACGCTTTCTGATTGGCGCCGAGACTCTTCTTGTAGAGTGTCCGGCCGGTCTCGGCGTCGAACGCCTCCAGGTTGGAGTTGTTGTCGATCTGGTAGACGCGGTCGCCGTCAGAGATCGGCGAGGAGTAGCCGCCCTCAAAACCCTTGTTGGCCCACTTGGCGTTCGGCACAGTCACCGCTCCCTTGGAGCCGGCGTCCACAGCCGCGATCATGCCCATCACGTTGCCTTCGAGATTCTCGTCACCGTGCGAAACGATGGCGTACTTGCCCGCCATCACGACGGCCGTGTTGATCCCGCGCTTGGCGATCTCGAACCGCCACACCGGCTCGCCCGTCTGCGGCTTCACAGCCACCACGGAACCGTCGCCGAGTCCGGTGATCAACAGCCGCGTGCCGTTCACCTCGGTGATGATCGGGTTCGAGTAGCTGGTGTCGTAAGGCCGTCCGCCGGGCGTCGAAACATAGACAGTGGCGCCGGTGCGCTTGTCGAAAGCCATGATGCGGTGCGAGCGGTTCGCCATGGCGCCCCACGTGGAGGCGATGGCCGAGACGATGACGAGGTCGCCATCCACGATGGGTGAAACCGTGCGGCCGCCATGTGTGGTGAACAGACCGTAGTCTTCCACCAGTGACCGCTGCCAAACCACCTTGCCGTCCTTCGAAAGCGCAATGAGCGTGCCATTTCCGCCAAACGCGTAGACGTTGGCGGTCTCGGTATCAACGGCCGGCGACGACCAGGCGATGCGGTGCGGCGGCACGTCGCTGAGATACAGGTTCCAGCGATGCTCCCAGAGCAGCTTGCCGGTGTCGAGGTCCAGACAGAGCAGGCGCTCCTGCAGCGTCTCACCCTTGCCGGCGCCGTTCACCATGTAGACGTGGTTGCCCAGGACCACCGGCGTGGAACGCGAGCCGTAGGGCGCCTTCCAAAACAGATTCTCGCCGCCGAGAGACAATTTCTCCGACAGGTTCTTTTCGAGTCAGCGCCCGTCCCGGGACGGGCCGCGCCATTCGGGCCAGTCGGCACCCGGAAGCGGTAGTGAAAACGCCATTACGGCGCAGAGCAGTCCCCTCGTGAACATTCTCTTATTTTACGCTCAGTTCGGGACAGGACCTGTAAAATGGACCAAAGGACAGGAGGGCTTCCCATGAGATGGCTGGCGATACTACTGTGCGCGGCGGCATTCGGCCAGACGCCGGCGCTGGATGAAGATCTGCTGACGGCTGCGCGAAAAGGCGATTTGCCCGGCGTGAAGGCGCTGCTGGAAAAGGGCGCGTCACTGGAGGCGAAGAGCCGTTACGGCCAGACTCCGCTGTTCTTCGCGGCGCGCAACGGCCACGAGGAGATCGTGAAGTTCCTGCTGACCAAGGGCGCGTCAACGAACGTCAATGACACGTTCTACAAGATGTCGTTGATCGCCGCCGCTGCCGACAAAGGCTACACGGGCATCGTCAAGGCCCTGCTCGACGCCGGCTCTTCCGGCGCCGGCGATGCGTTGGAGGCGGGCGCGGAGCGGGGATCCACTGAGATGGTTGCGATGGTGCTCGCCACCGGTAAGGCCACGCCGGCCGATCTCACCAAGGCCCTTACCGCCGCCGAGCAGGTGAAGAAGCCGGAGGTGGTGGAGCTGCTCACCAAGGCCGGCGCGAAACCGGCGCCGGCGCCCACCGCCCAGATCGACGCTGAGATTCTTAAGAGGTACGTGGGCACGTATAAAGGCGACCCCATCGGCGAGGTGGCTATCACGCTGCGAGAGAACAAACTGTTCCTCGGCATTCAGGGCCAAACCCTGGAGATGGGCGCGTTCGATGACACCACTTTCGCACTAAAGGTGCAGCCCGGAGCCACGTGGAAGTTCACGGTGGAGGGCGGCAAGGCTACCGTTGTGACGTTCCAGCGGGGCGCACAGTCTATTCCTATGAAACGCGTGGAGGGGCAATGAAACGCGCAGTACTTTTTATGACCGTCGGCGCCATATCGGCGTTCGCACAGAACTGGCCCGCCTTCCGCGGTCCGATGGCGTCGGGGATCTCCGACGGCATGGCGGCACCCGTGCAATGGGATGCCGAAAAGGGCACTAATGTGGCCTGGAAGACGCCGGTGGCGGGCATTTCCGTGTCGAGTCCGGTGATCTGGGGCGACAAGGTATTCCTGGTCACCTCCGTCTCGTCCGACCCGAAATCCGAGTTCCGCAGCGGACTCTACGGCGACACCGAGCCAGCCAAGGACAACAGCGAGCACACCTGGAAGGTGCTCTGCCTGGACCTGAAATCCGGCCGCGTGCCGTGGGAGCAGGTCGCCTTCAAAGGCGTGCCGAAAACCAAGCGGCACCCCAAGGCGAGCCAGTCCTCGCCTTCACCCGCAGTAGACGGCAAGCGCGGGGTGGCGTGGTTCGGCTCCGAGGGCTTGTATGCCGTCGACCTGAACGGGTAGCCGCCGTGGGAGACAGCCCCCGGCGGGATCCACTCCGGC
>CAYVDY010000143.1:0-4032 GCA_964450255.1 uncultured Candidatus Solibacter sp.
GGCTTTACGAGGCCGCTGAGAAGCAGAGCCCCGGCGCCACCAATATCCTGGTGCAAGGTCCCTGGAGCCACGGCGGATGGGCGCGGCCCGATGGCTCGAAGCTTGGCAACGTGAGCTTTGGCCAGAACACCTCGAAGTTCTATCAGGACGAGATCGAGTACCCGTTCTTCCTCTTCCATCTCAAGGGCAAAGGCGAGGGCGGCAAGCTGCCGGAGGCGTACGTGTTCGAGACCGGGCGGAACGAGTGGAACAAGTTCGACGCCTGGCCACCCAAGGAAGCCAAGCCGAAGACGCTCTACTTCCACGAGTCGGGCAAGCTCGCGATGAGCGCGCCGGCGGCATCAGGCGAAGCGTTCGACGAGTACATCAGCGATCCAAGAAAGCCCGTGCCGTTCACGCCCTACATCACGAACCGGATGGACTACAACTACATGACCGACGACCAGCGCTTCGCCGCCGGCCGGACGGACGTGCTGGTGTACGAGACCGAACCGTTGGAGGAAGACTTCCGCGTGGCCGGTCCGCTTAAGGCGACGCTATACGTTTCCACCACGGGCACGGATTCGGACTGGGTGGTGAAGCTCGTCGATATGTTCCCCGGGGATGCTCCCACGCCCATGGGCGGCTACCAGATGCTGGTGCGCGGCGAGCCCTTCCGCGGCAAGTTCCGCAAGGGGTTCGATAAGCCGGAGGCTTTCACGCCGGGCCGCATGGAGAAGGTGGAATTTGAACTGCCCGACGTGATGCACACGTTCCGGCGCGGTCATCGGATCATGGTGCAGGTGCAGAGCTCCTGGTATCCGCTGGCGGACCGCAATCCGCAGAAGTTCATGCCGATCCACGAGGCGAAGTCCGAAGACTACGTCAAGGCCACGCAGCGAGTTTACCGCTCGCAGCAGGCGCCGAGTTCGCTTACCGTGCTGACGGTGCAGTAACTCAGGCCCGCAGTTCGAAGCCCTTCAACTTCAACGACTCGATGATCGCGCCACGTAGCGCGGTCAGCTCGTCGTTGGCCAGCGTGTGATCCGCGGCGGAAACCGTTACGCGGAAGCTCAAGCTCTGCTTGTCCTCCGGCAGCGGTTTGCCCTGGTAGGCGTAGAGGAACGTGACCTTCTCGCACGAGGCCCCAGCGGCCTGCTGTATGCCGGCGGCGATGTCGCCGCAGAGGTCGCGCAGGCCAGCCACCACGGAGAGATCGAATTCGCTGGAAGGGAATCGCCGCAGCGGCGTGTACTTCTTCACTTCGGGGCCAAGGTCGAACATGGCGCGCAGATCGATGTCGAGCATCGCGGCGCGTCCCGCCTCGGTCAGTGACGGATGCAGCTCGAAGATCCGGCCCAACTGCACGCCGCGCCAGGAGATCACTGCCGTGCGCGCGGGATGCTCGTACGGCGCCGCCTCGGCCGGCGTGACGGTGCAGCCGGGCATCAGGCACTCGGCCAGCCGCTTCATCTCCAGCAGCGCCGCGCGGCCGTCGGTCTTGGTGTAGAGCGCGGCCATCAGGTGCGGAATCTCGTTGGGCAGTTCGCCCGGGCGCTTGTGGATCTCGTTGCCGATCTCGAACAGGCGGAACTCCTGGCTGTAGCGGGCATTGTCGAGAAGGTTCTTGTGCAGTCCAGGCAGGAGGCTCAGCCGCATCAGGCCCTGCTCCACCGAGATCGGGTTGTCCACGCGCAGATGCGAGTCCGGCGCGAATCCGAAGCGCAGCGCCATGTCCTCGCTGATGAACGAGTAGTTGTAGCTCTCTGTGAAGCCCTGCGCGGCGCAATTCTCGCGCAGCTTGTGATGGAACTGCCGCTCGTAGTTGACCCAGGGCTGCTTCACCGGCTGCAGCGGCGCCTGCGGAGGAATGGTCGCGTAGCCGATGACGCGGCCCACTTCTTCCAGTAGGTCATCCTTGATCGTGATGTCCTTGGTGGCGCGCCACGAGGGCACGGAGACGGAAAAGGTGCCGGGCGCCGGTTCGTCCACGCCGAACTGGAGCGATTCCAGAATCCGGCGGACTTCGGCCGGCTCGATGGTGCGGCCGAGTTTGCGGATCAGCCATTCCATAGGGAGTTCTATCGGGGCGGGAGTGGGCGCGGGTTGCCAGCTATCCACCAGGCCGCCGACGAGCTTGATGCCCGGACACACTTCTCTGAGAAGCTCTACGGCGCGAGCCAGCGCGCGCACCGTGTTGATGGGGTCCTGAGCCTTCTCGAACCGCATTGACGCATCCGTGCGCAGCTTCCGGGCCGACGATGTCTTGCGGATGTTGGTGGCTTGAAAATTGGCCGATTCCAGCACGATCCGCGTCGTGTTCCCGTTGATGGCGGAACCCGCGCCGCCAATCACGCCAGCCAGCGCCACGGCGCCGCGCGCGTCGGCGATCACCAGATTCGAATCGCTCAGCGCGTACTCTTCGTTGTTCAGCGCGTGGAAGATTTCGCCCTCCGCCGCGCGCCTCACGATGATGGTGTTGCCCTGCAGCCAATCGGCGTCGAACGCGTGCATCGGCTGAGCGAGCTCGGCCATGATGAAGTTGGTCACGTCCACGACGTTGGAGATCGGGTTCAGGTCCACCGCCTCCAGCCGCTCCTGCAGCCACAGTGGCGATGGGCCCACCTTCACGTTCTCAAACACCAGCGCGGAGTAACGCGGACACAGCTCAAAGTCCTTGATTTCGACGTGCCAGGCGGGGGGCGCATCCGGGATCAGCGCCAGGTCGGCCGGCTCGCGCAGAGCGTGGCCCGTGATCGCAGCCACTTCGCGCGCCATGCCGTGATGGCCCCAGAGGTCCGGGCGATGCGTCAGGCTCTTGTTGTCGACTTCGATGACTGCGTCCGGCGTGCAGCCGGGGATCGCGCCGCCGGGCTCCACGCCCGTCAGTTCGAGGATGCCCTCGTGATCCCGGTTCAGCCCCAGCTCGTCGCCGGAGGCCAGCATGCCGTCGCTCTCCACGCCGCCGATGACGGCCTTGCGGATTGCCTTGCCGCCGGCCACGGTTACGCCATCGGGCACGTAGGCGGTGACGATGCCGGCGCGGCAGTTGGGGGCACCGCACACGACTGTCTTGACGCCGTGCGCAGGGCCTGCGTCCACGCTCGCCTTCACATTGTGGCTGCCCTCAATGGCCTCCACCGAGAGCACGCGCGCGGCGCACACCTGGCTGAGCCACGGCGCATACTCTTCCACGCCCTCGCATTCGGCGGTCTTCATCGTGATGAGCTTCATCAGCTCGTCCGGCGCGGCGTCGAGACCGGGGACAAGCTCGCGAATCCAGTTATAGGAGAACTTCACAGGAGATGATCCTTCAGAACTGTTGCAGGAAACGGAGGTCGCCGGCGGCCAGGTGGCGGATGTCGTCGATGGCGTAGCGCATCATCACGAGCCGCGTCAGCCCGAGGCCGAAAGCAAAACCGTTCCAGTGGTCGGGGTCGATGCCGCCGGAGCGCAGCACGTTGGGGTGCACCAGGCCGCAGGGCAGCAGTTCCACCCAGCCGCTCTGCTTGCACACCGGGCAGCCTGTGCCGCCGCAGATCAGGCATTGGATGTCGAGCTCAAAGCCCGGCTCGACAAAGGGAAAGAAGCCGGGCCGCAGGCGCACCGTGACATCGCGGTGGAAGATCGCCGTCAGCAGCGACTTCATGAAATACAGCATGTGCGCGATGCTCACATCGCGATCGATCATCATGCCTTCCAGTTGATAAAAGGTGTGCTCGTGGCTGGCGTCCACCTCTTCATTGCGAAACACGCGGCCCGGCGCGATGATGCGGAGCGGAGCGCCGAACTTCTCCATGGCCCGCACCTGCACGGGTGACGTGTGGGTGCGCAGCAGGTGGCCGTCGCTCAGCCAGAAGGTGTCTTGCGCATCGCGCGCGGGATGGGCGGGCGGAATGTTCAGGGCGTCGAAGTTATGCCACTCTGTTTCCACTTCGGGGCCGTCCACAACAGCGAATCCGAGAGACGTGAACAGCTCCTCCAACTCGCGCTGGATCAGCGTGAGCGGGTGGAGCGAGCAGGGGGGCCGGGTGGGCCTGGTCTCCACCTGGC
>CAYVDY010000143.1:4042-12828 GCA_964450255.1 uncultured Candidatus Solibacter sp.
GGGGCGGCGGTTCAGCGCAGCCAGTTCGAAGCCGGCCTTGCGCGATTCGTAGCGTGCCTCCAGATTCTGCTTGACGGCGTTCAGCAGCTTGCCGATGCGGCCGCGATCCTCCGCCGCGAGCTTGCCCATGTCCTTGCCGATGGTGGCGAGCGAGCCTTTGCGGCCGAGAAACTCGACGCGGGCCGTTTCGAGGGCTTCGGCGTCTGGGGCGCTGTCGATCAGAGAGACGGCGCGCGATTCGAGTTCGGAAAGCTTGGAATCGAGCATGTGGGGTGAAACTTCCAGTGTAACGCGCGGGGCGCGCACCGGCTATTTCGAGGGTGGTTTGGCGCCGTGCCGCACCAGCACGTCGATTGTCGCCTGATCGCTGTTCTGGACGGCCGAATCCATGGCGTTGTAGCCGCCGTGCTGTTTGTCGTCCACCGGACTGCCGGCCGCCAGGAGCATCTCCACGATGTTCGCCTGCCGGGATGCGGCGGCGCTGTGGATGGGCAGATTCGCCATCTGATTGGAGGACCGCAGCGTGGGGTCCGCGCCACGCGAGAGCAACAGGCGGGCAGCGTCCGCGCCTCCGAAAAACGCGGCCAGGTGCAGGCCGGTCCAGCCGTCCGGGGTGTGCCTTGAGACCAGCGTGGGGTCTGCGTCCAGGAACCGGGTGACTTCCTCCGAACGGTCCAGGGCGCAGGCGAGGTGGAAATCCAGTTCGGCGCCGGCATCCAGCAGGCGGTGCACGCAGTCGGTCCGGCGATAGTACAGGGCCAGCAGTAAAGCGGGAGTCCCGCTCGGATCACGGTCGTTGACGCACGCGGGTTTCTCAGCGATGGCCAGCTTGAGCGCGGCCAGGTCGCCTTGCTGAATCGCCTCGATGATCGTCATCGAACCTCAGTGATCAGGTTGCTGGAGTGAAGAGCGTGTCCGCATGGGCCGTCTCCACGCCCAGGTGATTGACGTAGAACACCAGGACGCTCAACGGATACTTGTCCTTGAACTGATCCACTACGCGCTGTTGCCAGCCTTCGGTCAGGTGCTGGCTGATGTCGGCGTCCTTGGCGAAGAAACCGTCCTGATGAGGGATGCCCAGAAAGTCCAGCGCGGCAATGATCATCTCGAGCTGAGAGACAAGAATGGCCTGAGAAAGGTCGGTAGCCAGGTCCTCGTCGCGCGCAACGAGGCGTTCCCAGAGCTTGTAGCCATACTTGCGCAGACTCTCGCCGTTCAGCTTGCTGAGGCGGGTCCGGAGCTTGATGTGCTCATAGATCTGGTACGTCCTGAGCCGGCTAATGGAGATCCGGCGCAGGAGATCGCCGAACCCACTCTCGCCCTGGGAGAGAAAAACATCGCACAACTGCATCACAAAAACGAGGGTACCATGAGGGCCAGGCAGATTGGCTGCCGGGCGCTGCGATACAATAGCGGGTTTGGGCATAACTCGATGAGCAATCTGATTGTTTTGGGCTCGCAATGGGGCGATGAGGGCAAGGGCAAGATCGTTGACCTGTTCTCGGAGAAGTTCGACGTGGTGGCGCGCTACCAGGGCGGTCACAACGCCGGGCATACGGTCATCGTGGGGGATCAACGCTTCGTCTTGAAGCTGATTCCCAGCGGTGTGCTGCATCCGGGCGTGAAAGTGGTGATCGGCAACGGCGTGGTGGTTGACCCGCTGGCGCTGCTGGAAGAGATCGCGATGCTGGAGAAGGCAGGCGTGGACGTGCGCGGCCAGATCGCCATCTCCAACCGTTGCCACGTGATCTTCCCCTTCCACCGCATGGTGGAGAAGGTGAGCGAAGGCCGCGAGGACCGGCAGGCTATCGGCACGACGTCGCGCGGCATCGGACCGTGCTACGAGGACAAGATCGGCCGCCGCGGAATCCGCATGGGCGATCTGCTGAATACGCCGATCTTCGACGCGCTCTACGACATGCTGGCCGAAGACAAGGCGACTACTGCCAAGGCGTTTGGCATCCAGAACGACCTTCACCTCGAAGAGATCCGTGCGTCCTACAAGCAGATGGCGGAACGGATCCGCCCATTGGTGTGCGATACCGCGAAGTTGCTGAACGACGCCATCGGCAAGGGCCAGCGCGTGATGTTTGAAGGTGCGCAGGGCACCATGCTGGATATCGACCACGGCACTTACCCGTTCGTTACCAGCTCCAGTGCGGCCGCCGGCGGCGCCTGCACGGGTACCGGTGTGGCGCCCACGAAGATCGATGGCATCCTGGGTGTTTCGAAGGCTTACATTACGCGTGTGGGTGCAGGACCGTTTCCTTCCGAGGACTTCGGTGAGGAGGGCGAACGCATCCGGCAGGCGGGCCGCGAGTTCGGTTCAGTCACTGGTCGGCCGCGGCGATGCGGTTGGTTCGATGTGCCGCTGCTGCGCTACACCGCCATGGTGAACGGATTCGATTCGCTCATTGTCACCAAGTTGGATGTTCTCGACGGCCTGGCCGGGATCAGAGTGTGCACGGGCTATCGTGTGCACGGTCAGATCACCGACATGATGCCGGCCGAGAACGCGCTGATGGAAAAGGTGGAGGCCATCTACGAGACGGTGCCGGGTTGGCCGGACGCACCCACTGCCGGGCTGACCAGTTACGAGGCGCTGCCGCAGCAGGCTCGCGACTACATCGCGTATCTGGAAGAAAAGACCGGCGTCGAGATCGGTTGTGTGTCAACGGGTCCGGAGCGCAATCAGACGATCGTGCGTGCGGGCTCCAAGATGGAGAGGTTGCTGGCTTAGATCAGCGGCGTGTGATGGTGACGGTGCGCCATGTGGTGTTGCCCGCTGCGTCGCTGGCGGCGATGCGGATGCGATTCTGTCCCAGGATCAGTGGGACGGGGCCGGTGGCGAACGTATTGAGCCCAATTGCCTGTCCGCTGGCTCCGCTGCCATTCGCCCAAGTCACGCTCGCCACCTGCACGTCATCGCTGGCCCTTCCTCGAATGCTGTAGGTGGCGCTCCTTGTGGTGATTGAGGACACCGCTGGCGCTGTGATGACCAAGGCGGGCGGCTTGATGTCGGCGCCCGGCGAGGGAACCGGCGCGGGGACGGTGGGAGTTGTCGGCGCTGCCGGCGTCGCCGGGACGGGGGGAGTCGTGGGCGCCTCCGCAGCAGCGGCATAGAGCTTTCTAATCTCCCGGACGTCAGGCTCGTGGAGCATCGTCGCCCGGCGGTAGTACGGGTACATCACGGCGTCGGGATCGTCGCTGTGTCCAAGCCCCAACGCGTGGCCGAGTTCGTGCAAGGCTACTGAGAACACATCCACATCATTCCCGATGCGCCACTGCTCTTCCATGTCGAAGTGAACGTCGCCTGCGATCGATTCCGCATTGGGTGGAGGATAGAACGTGTGCGCAAGCACGCCGCCGCGTCCGTCGAAGTCGAGGTTGTCGCCGTGAGCGCGGTCCATGAACGAGATGTCGAACTGCCGGTTCAGGTGGGGCAAGGACGATTCCCTGAAAGAGACCCGCACCGCCGCTGACCAAGCCATGATGGCGCGAACGATTTCCGCCCGCGTGAGCGCTGCATCCAGCGCCGGCGTCACGCGCCCGAGATTGTAGGTGAGAGCCGCGGAGCCCAGCCCGGGGCCATCCCAGCCATCCCCGAAACTCGATGCCAGATTGGCGCCCGCCGCCAGCGCTCCGGAGTGGCCGGCACTGGACATCGCGAACAGGCCCCCGCGGCACGCTGCCGTCGGCCTGCCCTCCATTAGGCTCTCCGACGCCGGATACACGCTGGCGACATCATCTCTACTCGCCAGCGCTTCCAACTGCCGGACCGATCCGCGCACCATAAGAGATTGAGCCGGCAGGTCGGGGTTCTCGAGGATCGTCAGACCCTCAGCCACCGCGACCCGCCTGCCATCCGCCGCCTCCACGTCGGCGTGCAGTTCCACGACAGCGATCCGGATGTCGTCAGGCGAACTCCGGCCCAGCAGCGGACTGAACTTGTTCTCCAGGCTCAGCACGCCCGCGTAGACCACACCGAGCCCTTCCAGCGGAGCGCCAAGTGGAACGTCAAGCGGCGCGGAAACAAGCAGCGCGTTGTCCGGCATGTAAGCCAGCACCAAAAACTGACGCGCCTCCAATTCGCTCCGCACGCTCTCCGCCAGCGGCTCCGCGAACTGCAGGATTAGATGGCTCCGGCCCGGATTCGCGAAAGTGGTCCGGGCTGCCCGGGTTGCATGCACCCTGGATGGTTCGACGCTCAGAAGGTTGTCCGGGACGGGTCCCGAACGGAGCCGAAGGGGCGGCTGGCCGGTCTGTGCAGTCAGCGGACCCGTCGCGACGAGGAGGAGAAGTGCCCGAAGGGCCCACTGATTTTGCATATGCGCTGCTCATCGGCGCAGCCGCACTGCTTGAGAGAGAAAAAGACCTTATAGGGTGGTTACACCATGAGCATGCCGCCATTGACCTCAATGGTCTGGCCGATGATATTCGCCGCCGCGTCCGAGCACAGGAACAGCGCCACCGCGGCCATGTCTTCGTTGGACGACAGCCTGCCCTGCGGTGTCAGCCGCACCACGTTGTCCAGGATCTCGCGCGTGGAGAACTTGGCGTGGAAGTCATTGTCTACCGTGCCAGGGCTAATGGCGTTCACGCGCACTCCGAACGGCGCCAGTTCTTTCGCCATCCCTTTGGTCATGCAGGCCACGGCGGCTTTGGAGGCGGCGTAGATCGTCGCCCCCGGCCCGCCGCCGTTGCGCGCGGCGATGGAACTGAGATTGACGATCACGCCGCTGCCGCGCGCCGACATGGGCGCGGCGACGGCCTGCGCGATGAACCAGGCGCTCTTGGCGTTTAGGTCCATTACTCGGTTGTACAGCTCGAAGGTCATGTCGGCCAGCTTGGCCCGCTGCAGCAGCGATCCGGCGTTGTTGATGAGGATGTCTATCGACGCGGCGAACGGCGCCAGCGTGGTGAGAAAAGTCTGAATGCCCTCCTCCGTGGAGAGCTCGCCCGGCAGCAGGATGGCCTCGGCGCCGGCGGCGCGGACCTCCGCGGCTGCCTCTTCCGCGCCGGACTTGTATGAGCCGTAGTGAAGAATGACCTTGGCGCAGCCGGCCTTGGCCAGTGCGACAGCGGTGGCGGCGCCGATGCCGCGGGACGCGCCGGTAACGAGGGCGGTTTTTCCGTGGAACTCCTGGGACATGGTCCTATTGTTTCACTAGCGCGAACGGCCGGAGGGGCGCTCCGGTGGCGCCCGTTATCTTCAGCGGCGCGGCCACGAAGGCGAACTCGTAGATCCCCTCGGCGGCGAGCTGCTCCAGGTTCAGGCACTCGATGATGTGGATGCCCTGTTCCACCAGCAGGTGGACGTGGACCTCCATAGATGGCGAGGGAATGCGCTCCAGTGCTACGTTGTCCGCGCCGATGGCGTAAACGCCTTGCGCGGAAAGCCACTGCGCGGCCTCAAGTGTAATGCCCGGCTGGCGCTGCTCATTGACGAACGCGCGGGCGTCCTGCCAGCGGCGGCCCCATCCGGTGCGGATCAGCACCACATCGCCGGCCTGCACTTGTGCGCGCTGCGCCGCCTGCAGAACATCCGCTGTGATGCCCGTGTCCTCGGCTTCGCAGGGGATGTCGAACAGTACGCCGCGCCGCACGATGGGCGGCACCAGATCGATGCCCGCCTCCGCTAGAGTCTTCCCCTGATGAAGGACTCCGTTGCACGAGAAGTGGCCGAGACCGTCGATGTGTGTTCCGACGTGGGTCCCCAGCGCGATCAGCTCCGCTGAACTCGATACCCCGCCAGGCAGCATGAACTCGCCGTGCGCCTTGGTCAGCGCCATGGCGAAGGGCGGGTGCGTCGGCCAGTGGGGCATTCCCACAAACCACGGCTGCGCGAGATCAATGACCCGCGACTGGGACAGCTGTTCCAGCAGTGCTTGCATGGGCGGCGGCCTCCGGCAAAAAGTAAAAGCACATTCCGAGAATGATGTAGACGGCCAGCAGCATCGCGCCTTCCATCCAGTTCGATTCGCCGTCGGCGGCGATCTCGCCGACAATCAACACGGCCAGCACCACGGCTACCACCTCCGCCGGCGAGAACACCAGGTCCATCGGCTTGGGCCCGATGAAATAGCTGAGGATGATGAGCAGCGGCGCCACAAACAGGACGATTTGAATGCTGGATCCGATGGCGATGGACAGGCTCAAATCCATGCGGTTCTTCATCGCCATGACAATGGCCGTGGAGTGCTCGGCGGCGTTGCCGATGATGGCAACGACGATGACGCCGACAAACAGGCTCGTCATGCCGAAGCTGTGTGCCGCCTGTTCCACGCTGCCCACCAGGATCTCGCTCATCCAGGCGATGAAGCCGGTGGCGATGGCCAGGACCGTGACGGAGCGCGTAATGCTCCACTTGGGGGCGTGCGCTCCCGGGCTTTCCGTCTCAGAAGTCGATGGTAGACCGGTGAAGAGCTTCTTATGGGTCACCAGCGAGAAGAACAGGTGGCCGGCATACACAGCCAGCAGGACCAGCGAGATCTCCAGACTGAGGTCCACTTCCAGCTTGTGTCCGATGGGGCCGGCGCCCGCCAGGTAGTGGAACACGGCAGGCACGATCAGCGCGATGCCGCCCAGCGTCAGCAGAGTCGATTGCGTCCGAGCGGCGACGGCCTGAAAGAGTTGAATCGGATACTTGATGCCGCCAGCGAAGATGGAGAGACCCGCGACCAGCAGGATATTGCCGATGATCGAGCCCGTGAGCGACGCCTTCACCACATCGTAGAGCCCCTTCTGCAAGGCTGCCACGGCGATAATCAGCTCGGCGGCGTTGCCGAACGTGGCGTTCAGCAGCCCGCCCACTCCTTCGCCGGTGTGCTCGGCGAGATGCTCCGTGGCGTGGCCCATCCAACCCGCCAGTGGGATGATGGCGAGCGCCGCGAGAACGAAAATCGTCACGTGCTGATCCGGCTGCGCGTAGTGCGCGATGGCCGCGGCCGGCACGAAGATCAACAGCCAGTCGAGTGATAGTTTGAGTTTCATGTTCGTTTGGCGGAGCGGTGGCGGCTCGTTCGCCGAGGCCGGACCGGGGCGCTTATTTCATCCGCGGCCCAGCGAGCCAGCCGGTATACCCGCTGGTAGCCGCCGGTGCGGTGGGAAATTGTGACGCGGACGGCTCCGCCGGAATCGGCCGAGTAGCGTTCTTCAATCACCTGGCGTGCGGCCGCGTCGTTGTGGGCCACGGGCGTTGCGGCGAGTTCCTCCACCTCCGCCAGTTCAGGATCGAACGGGAAGCGGATCTCGTCCCACGCCGAAACGTCGCCCGTCGGCTCTCCCGCCGCGCCGCGTTGGGAACACTCCAGGTACCGGAAGTGTCCGATGTTGTGCACGGGCGAGTAAGCGCGCGTGCGGATCAGCGGCGGAGTGCCGGGCGCGGGCAACTGCATGCCGCGCTCGAACAACGGATCGAACACCATCAGCCGCCCGCCCTCGCCTTCGCGCCACACGCCGAAGTGCCGGGTGAAGCGCTCGCGCAGTTGATAGCTGGAATGACCCGCCGCCTGAATCGCCAGGCCAATCGCAGTGGCGGCGCGCGTATATGCCGAGCGCTTCACACGCCGGCCGAAACGCTCGCGAAGCAGCCGCCCGATCAGCGGAAGCTCGCTGGCTCCGCCCGTGACGTAGAGAGCTATCTGCGCCGTCTCGGGCAATGTGGCAAGCAGAGATTCGGTGACGTCCAGCGTCTCGTCCACCATCGGCTGGCAGTGCTCGTAGAACTCAGCCACGGGCACGGCTGTCTGCGGCCAGCCGGACCGCACCCGGTCGAGATCGACGAGGATGCGCCGTGTGTTCGGGTGCAGCGATTCCTTCTTCTCGCGGCACTCCTCCAGCAGCAGAAACTCCTCTGCCTGCGTCATCGCGTGGCGCGCG
The DNA here is from genome assembly GCA_964450255.1 of uncultured Candidatus Solibacter sp. Taxonomy (GTDB): domain Bacteria; phylum Acidobacteriota; class Terriglobia; order Bryobacterales; family Bryobacteraceae; genus Paludibaculum. Next base: position 11,924 of record CAYVDY010000143.1, read on the forward strand.
TCGGCCAGGCCGGCGTGGGCCAGTGCGAGCGTAGCCAGGATCTCGTCAAAATCGTCGCCTCCCAGAGTCGGGATGCTCTCATTGGCCGTCACCGTGTAGCCGCCATCGGCGCGGCGCACCAGCGAGGCGTCGAAGGTGCCGCCGCCGAGGTCGTACACCAGGATCAACTCCGGCGGCGCCGTGTCGAGATCCTGCAGCCGGTGGGCGTATTCGATGCTCGCGGCCGAAGGCTCGTTGAGCAGACCCAGCACCTCGAAGCCCGCCGCATGGAAGGCCTCCAGCGTGAGGAAGCGTTGGTTGGAATTCGCGTTGGCCGGCACGCCCAGCAGAACTTCCATCGGCTCTGAACCGCCGTATGGCAGCATCTCCTGCCGGATGTGGGCGGCGAGCTCACTGAGGATCTGGCCGAGCGGCAGCGCGATGCCGCCCAAGTCGATCAGCGTTCCGGGTCCGGCGTCGCCGAGCACCCGCTTGATAGACCGGATCACAGTGGTTCCGCCAGTGCCGAGCGAATGCCACGCCGCCCAGCCGTACAGCCGCTGGCCATCGTCGCGGGTCGCGATCAGTGGCGGGATCCAGTCGCGGGCAGCGCCATCGGCGCATTCGAAACAGACAACCGGGTAGTTGCCCCGGTCGGCTGCGGAAACGACGATGCGGGTGGTGCCGAAATCGATGCCGAGCCGCATAATGCTTAGGTTAGCGCGCCGGTGCCGGCAGGGTGGCGACCCACAGGATGAAGAGCGTGGCGGCGGCGATGGTGGCGGCGCGGGGCATGCCCATGGATTCCTCGCTGCCCGCTTCCAATTCCGGCGAAACCTGGTGGGGCGCCTTGCCGTGGAGCAGCGCCGAGATGATGCGGCCGATGTTGTGAAAACTGGTCATCGAGAACCACAGGTTTCCGTCCG
>CAYVDY010000144.1:0-12825 GCA_964450255.1 uncultured Candidatus Solibacter sp.
GACCGCGCGCTTTGACCGACACGACGCCATTCCGGCATTCAGCGCATTCGTCGCCGAACGCTACGGCATCTATGTGGGCATCGAACCGCATCAGTCGCTCTCCAAGACGACAGACGGTCTGCTCCGCATCGCCACGCTGGTCGATTCACCCATGCTCAAAGTGAACTACGATACCGGCAATGCCTTTCTGGGCGGCGCCGACCCGTATGATGGACTCACGGCTGTCGCGCCACGGGTCATTCACATGCACGCCAAAGATATCTCCGTCCAGCACGCCGAAGCCGAGAAGGGCAAGGTGACCGGAACGCCTGTCGGCTGCGCCTGCGGTGACGGCGTGATCGATTGGACTCGCGTGGTCCGCATCCTCAAGGACGCAGGCTTCGACGGCGTCCTGTCCGTGGAGTGCGGTACACCGGCACAAGCCGTGCGCTCGCTGGCCCATCTCAACGAGGTTCTCGCTCATGCATAAGTTGGCCCTCCTGCTGGCCCTGCCGCTGGCAGCGCAGATCGCGCCCGTGCCCGATAAGTTCTTTTTCGACGAAGGCAAGGTGCGCGTTCTGATCCTCACCGGACGGAACAACCACGACTGGCGGGTCACCAATCCGTTTCTGCGCGAGGTGCTGCAAGGGACGGGCCGCTTCGACGTCCGCGTCACCGAAGAACCCTCCGGCCTGACCGCCGAGACGCTGCGTCCCTACGACGTGCTGATCTCCAACTACTGCGGCCCGCGCTGGGGTGTCCAGGCGGAGAAGGCCGTCGCCGATTTCGTCAAGGGCGGCAATGGTCTGGTGGTGGTCCACGCCGGCAGCTACCCGTTTGGTGAAACCGCTGTATTGAGCGAGCGCATGGGCCGCACGGGCGTCTATCAAAAGCCGTGGCATGAGTGGGGCTTGATGGTGGGCGCGACATGGTCCGACGCTGAACCGAAGACCGGCCATGGCCCGCGCGATGCCTTCGACGTGGTGATCGAGGACAAAGCGCATCCCGTCACAGCCGGGCTCGCCGAGCGCTTTGTGACGTCCGATGAGCTCTATCGCAATTTCCGCCTGAAGCCCGGCATCCATGTGCTGGCGCAGGGCCGTGAAAAGCCGCTGATCTGGACCACCGCCTACGGCAAGGGACGCGTCTTCCACACGGCGCTCGGCCACGATCTGGATGCCATGCAAACTCCCGGCTTTGTGGCGACCTACGCCCGCGGCACGGAGTGGGCGGCGACGGGAGCGGTGACGCTGCCCGCGAAGATCGACACCAATCCCAAGAACGCCAACGCAGTCCGCGTGTTGCTGGTGAGCGGCGGCCACGATCACGAATCGTCGTTCTACGGCGTGTTCGAGAAGTGGCGCGACGTGCGCGTCAACGTCGATCCGCATCCCGTGGCTTTCCGCAAAGATCTACGCAAGGACTACGACGTTCTGGTGCTCTACGACACCATTCAGGTGGACCAACTGCCGGAGAAGGCGCGCCAGAACCTGAAGGATTTCGTCGAGGCGGGCAAAGGCCTGGTGGTGCTGCACCACGCCATCGTCGATTTCTCCGCCTGGGACTGGTGGTGGAAAGAAGTGGTCGGCGGGCGGTATGTGCTCAAGGCTGAGCCGGAATACCCCGCCTCGAAGTACCTGCACGACGTGGAGATGGTGGTGACGCCGAAGGCCGGCCATCCCATCACCAAGGGACTGCCCCAGATGCGGCTCTACGACGAGACCTACAAACAGGTGTGGCATCGCCCCGACGTGCAGGTGCTGTTGACCACGGACCACGCCACCAGCGATCTCGACATCGGCTGGGTGAGCCCCTACGCAAAGTCGCGCGTGGTCTATCTGCAGCCCGGCCACGGACGCGAGTCCCATGAACTGCCGTGGTTCCGCACCCTCGTCCACCGCACGATTCTGTGGACCGCCGGGCGCTGAGTCTGGGGCGGCCAAACGCGCTGAAGCCCGCGCGATGGCACGGGCTTCGGCGTCAAGAAGTGTCTTGGCGACAGCGGGCAGGCGGACCGGCTATTCGGTCGCGGGCGCTACCTTGACGGCGTGATCGAACAGGAAGGTCAGCGTCTTCTCGGTCAGGATACGGTTGGCGATCCGTTCAAGGGAGCCGTCCTTCTGCATGCTCATGCGTACGGCGGCCACCGGCTCGCGGCGCTGCCGCGCGATGCGCTGCAACTCGCCATCCAGCTCATCCTCTGTCACGTTGAGGCTTTCTACCGTAGCGAGTTTGCCGAGTAGAAGCGATGCCGTCACGTCGCGCTTAGCGCGGTCGTGCTGCGTCTCGCGGAGCTTGTTCCAATCCAGCTTCAGCTTGCTGACATCCATGCCCTGCGCCTGCCACTGGCGGAGCTGGCCCTGGATGGTGCTCTCAATCTGGTTGTCGACATAGGTTTCGGGCACGGGGAAGTCGTGCAGGTCCACCAGCTTGTCGATCAGCTTGTTCTTGGCCTCGCTCTGGGCGGCGTGCTCACGCTCGCGGAAGATGGACTTGCGGACTTCGTCGCGCAGCTCGTCCATGCTCTGGAAATCACCCAGATCCTTGGCGAAGTCGTCGTTCAGCTCCGGCATCTCCTTGAGGCGGATCTGCTTCAGCGTGACGTTGAACTTCACGGTCTTGCCCGCCAGCTTCTCGGCGGCATAGTCTTCGGGATAGGGGATCTCGGCCTGGCGGACATCGCCCGGCTCGGCGTCGCGCAGCGCCTCCGAGAAAGACTGGAACGTGTCCTTGCCGCCGATCTCGATGTTGATGTCATCCTGCTTCATCGGCTCGCCCTCGATCCCGTCGAGCGATTCCAGCGAGACCAGGCAGTTATCGCCATCCACGGCCGGCCGCGGATCCACGTTCACAAACTGGGACTTGGATTCGCGGATGTCGTTGATCCGGCCGTCGACGTCTTCGTCGGTAACGACAGGCTCGGCGTACTCCACTTCAAGGCCGCGTGTCTCTTTCAGTTCGAACTCGGGCGCCACTTCAAACTCGGCCTTGAAGTGCACCGCTTCGCCGTCATGGAAGTGCAGGTCCTTGATCTGCGGGCGGCTCACCACGCGCAGGTTCTCCTTCTCACATTCCTTGTCGAGGTACTTGGGGATGAGGTTCTCGATCGCTTCCTGGCGAATATCGGCCGCGTAACGCGTGCGCACAATGCTGGCGGGCGCCTTACCCGGGCGAAAGCCCTGAATGTGCGCCTTCGCGCGAACCTTCTCGACCACCTTCTCGACTTCAGCCGAGACAGCGTCGGCTGGGATGTGGATGTCGAGTGCGTGCTTGCAGCCTTCAATGAGTGCCAATTTGAGAACCTCCGCACACCAAAAAGCGGGCCGTCCGAGGCCCGCTTTTGATGCGATCTACTTGTGGACGTTTGAGCCTGAAACCACTATCTTCGCATGGTTTCAGGCCAGGTTGCGAACCGGGCGCCCAAACTAGGCGACGCGAGCACCCAACACTAGGCGACGCGAGCGTCGCTGCGCAGCGCGGAAGCCTTGTTGGTCAGCTCCCACGTGAAGCCCTCACCGGTGCGGCCGAAGTGGCCGAACGCGGCGGTGGCGCGGAAGATCGGCCGGCGCAGGTTGAGATAGTCGATGATGCCCTTGGGGTTCAGCGGGAAGTTGTTGCGGACGATCTCAGTCATCCGCTCTTCGTCCACCACGCCGGTACCGAAGGTCGAAACCAGGACGCTCACCGGCTCAGCCACGCCGATCGCGTATGCCAACTGCACTTCGCAGCGCGAAGCCAGGCCGGCAGCCACGATGTTCTTGGCGATGTGGCGGGCCATGTAGCAGGCCGAGCGGTCCACCTTCGTCGGATCCTTGCCCGAGAAGGCGCCGCCGCCGTGACGGCCCATGCCGCCGTAGGTGTCGACGATGATCTTGCGGCCGGTCAGGCCCGTATCACCGTGCGGACCACCCACTTCGAAACAACCGGTCGGGTTGATGTGGTACTTGGTATCGGCGTCCACCATGTTGGCGGGCACCACCTTGCCGATGATGTCGCGGCGGATCGCTTCCACCAGATCATCCGGCATGGTGTTGGGCTTGCTGGGGTGCGGATCGTGCTGTGTGGAAACCACGATGGCATCGATGCGCGCGGGCTTGCCGTTGACATACTCAACGCTAACCTGGCTCTTGCCGTCGGGCCGGAGGTGCGCAACCTCGCCCTTGTTGCGGGCTTCCGAAAGACGCTGCACCAGTTTGTGGGCCAGCATGATCGGCAGCGGCATCAACTCTTCGGTCTCGTCGCAGGCATAACCAAACATCAGGCCCTGGTCGCCGGCGCCGCCGGTATCCACGCCCATGGCGATGTGCGGAGACTGCCCGTGAATGAGGCTCATCACGGAGCAGGACTTGTAATCGAACCCGTACTCGGAACTGGTAAATCCAATGTCTTTAATGACTTCGCGAGCCAGGTCCGGAATGTCCTTGAAGAACTTCAGATCCGTGGTCGTGATTTCGCCGGCGACAATGCAGGTGCCGGTGGTGACCAGGGTTTCGCAGGCCACTCGGCCCGTCGGGTCTGCTTTCAGGATGGCGTCCAGTACGGCATCACTGACCTGATCGGCAATCTTATCGGGATGTCCTTCGGTGACGGACTCCGACGTGAAAATGTGACGGCTAACGTCGGGCAACTCGATTCCCTCCTGGGAATGGGATAGAGGGCTCGGGGACGGCGTGCGCAGACCACGGGCTTTTGACTCCCTCTTAGTCTAGCGGAGGGATTTTTGTAGCGTCAACGTAACGATGCCAATTGAGTAAGCCGGGGTGCAAACGGTCGGAATTCAACACTGAATGGGGCGGGGCCCGCAGCACGGGCCCCGCAACTCCAGGCTAGCGGGAGATTTCCACCTTGATGGACTTCGGTTTGGCGGCCTCTTTCTTGGGCAGCGTGACCTTCAGCACGCCGCTGTCGTAGGCGGCAGCGACCTTGTCCACATCCACCGTGTCCGGCAGCGAGAATGCGCGTTGGAATGCGCCATAGTTGCGCTCGATGCGGTGGTAGGCGCCCTTGTCTTCCCTCTTCTCGAACTCGCGCTTGCCGCTGAACGTCAGCGTGCCATCTTCGATCTTCAGGTCGATCTCTTCCAGCTTAACGCCGGGAATGTCAGCCGTCAGGGTGAGTTCGTTCTCGTCCTCGGAGATGTCCACGGAGGGACTCCAGGGCCGGGCCGTCGGTCCCTCGCTGAAGAAGCGGTTCAGGGTGTCCTCGAAGAGGGAGAGAGAACCGGTGGGGAAGGGCTCGAAGCCCGGGAATGCGTTGCGACGAATGATGTTGCTCATGGTTAGTCTCCTTGAATCGGGTAACTCCGACAACTCCACTGTACAATATGCCTCTTACGTTGTCAAGTCTATTTGATTGTCAGTGACTCATATTTAGACAACCAGATCGAAGTGTGTTCACCGCATGCAAAAACGCCCCGGGGCCGATTGGGCCTCGGGGCGTTTTGGGGTACGGGCTGAAGGCCCGCGCTAGAAGCGGTAGTACATACCGAACTGGATAATTCGGCGGCCGCTCAGCGTGGAGGTAATGCGGCCGAAGTTGGCGGAGTTGATGTCCTGATCGCCGATGTAGAAGCTCGGCGTATTGGTCATGTTGAACCACTCGCTCTTCAGTTCGAGACGATGCTTTTCGGTGATGTTGATGGTCTTCAGGATGGCGAGATCTGTGTTCCAGAAATTCGGCCCTGAGAACATGCGGCGCTGAAGGGTGCCGAGTCTCCCGGAATTGGGGTTATAGAACGCCTGGCCGGCGAAAGGTGCGCCGCCGTCGGCATTGACGCCGCGGTTGTCGGCGCCGATGGCGCTGGCGCTGACGAAGTAGGGACCATTACCGGTCTGGCGGAAGTTGACCACCTGATCCAACTGCTCTTTGTTGAGAAGGCTGACCGCCGTGTTCAGGCCGTTGGAGCGGCCGGCACGGTTGAGGGTGCCGCGGTTGGAGTTGATGGAGAACGGAGCGCCGGTGGTCCAGGTCATGAGGCCTGAGACCGACCAACCGCCCACGATCTTATCGAGGACCGTGTTATTGATGTTGAGCATGCGGCCCCTGCCGATCGGCAGATCCCAAACGCCGTTGAGTTTGAAGGCGTGCGTGAGATCGAACGGGGTTCGGGCGCGCTCGATGGCAGAGTTGTCGTTGTCGAGGAAGGGCTCGAAGCGAGTTTGGCCATCGCCAGCGGAATCGCTCATCACCTTGGAGTAGGTGTAGTTGGCCTGGACCTGGAACCCCTTGGAGAAGACGCGGCGGTAGTCAACCTGGAGCGCGTTGTAATTCGCGTTCGAGTAGTTGGTCATGACGTTGGTACCGTTGGAGAACGGATTCCTCAAGAAATTGTACCCACCGGCGAAGTTATTCACCTGGTAGTACTGGGCGAGTTCGCCAACCGCCTGCTGCTGGATGTGCGCGGTGACATTGCCGTCCGTGCCGAGGCGGCCGTTGTTGCTCATGGAGCTGAAGAACGGCAGCGGAACGCTTCCGGGAACGGCGCTGTTGTAAGTCGGATTGAAGCCGCGGCCGGCAGCCTGGGAAGCCAGTCCGTTCGAGTGGGCCCGGCGGAAGTCATCGAGGAAGGATGTCCCGCCGCCAGGAACATTGATCAAGACTTGGTTGAGGTCGAACGCGCGGAACTGTTTGGTGGAACGGTTCCCCACATAGCGGACTTCGACGACTCCCTTCAGGACCTCGCGCTGGACGCTGAACGACCATTGCTGAACGTAGGGGGTGACGAGATTGGGATCGACTGTAGCAAAGGCAGCGCCCGCACGGTCGATCGAGTAGTTGTCGGAGAAGGTGCGGGGGACCTTGAAGGTAGGCGGCGCTATCGTGGCCAGACCGCCGGAGACCCTGTTGGTCAGCAGGATTGGCGCGACGTTTTGCTGCAGGCCGGCATTGGTGTTGACGCTGTTGCGGATGCCGACGATGAACTCGTCGTTCGGGTAGTTGATCGAGTACCCGGCGCGAATCACGGTCTTGCCATTATCCGCGAAGGGCTGCCAAGCCAAGCCGAGATTGGGCGAGAAGTTGTTGTAGTCGTTCTTGTACCAGGGGCGGCCGACGGCCTTGCCTGCGAAGTCCAGGGTGGAGTTGGAGAGCAGGGACGTCACGTAGTTGGCGCCCTGGGGCAGGAGGAAGAGCGCGTTGACCTCATCCACGGGCGTGTAATATTCCCAACGGGTTCCCAAAGTCAGGGTGAGGCGCTGGCTGACCCGCCAGGTGTCACTGAAGTACAGGCTGTAGTTCTGCTGGCGCATCTGGCGGAAGTTCGTGGCGCCAGGAGTGTAGCCGGAGGTGCGGTCCGTCACGTTAAAAGTCTGCGTCGCGTTGCTGACCAGACCGGCGTGAAGGGCCAGGAGCGAGTTGGCAGTGGTGACGTCGGCGGCGCGGGCGCCGGGAATGACTGTGGTGTTGAATCCTGCGTAGTTGACGCCGTTGATGCCCAGGTTGTGCGTGGCGGTGATGCCGGCATCGTTATACGGATCGGCGTGCACATTCTGGTACTGGACTCCGAATGAGAGCGTGTGCTTGCCGAGGAACCAGTTGGAGTTATTCTGCAGGTTGTAAGTATCGGTGTAGCGGCCCTGTGCGCGGAACGTGTTCACCGGGTTGGAGATCAGTGGCACTCCGATAATGGCGTTGCCGAACTCCTCGTCGGTAAGGAAGTTAGCCGGGGCAAAGTTGAATCCGCCGCGCAGTTCATTGGTGAAGTTCGCTTTGGGGCTCCAGCGCCAGGTGCCGGAAGCCAGATTGACTTTGCCGGAGTTGGTCACCATGGGGAAAGCGCGGAAGTCGTTGGATTGATCGGGGCGGTCTACAATGTCACGGTTCCAAAGGTAGGAGCCCGTGAAGACGTGTTTGGTGGAGAGGACGTAATCAGCTTTGCCGGTAACGTTATCGCGCGTGCGGTTGTTCCTGATGTTGAAGCCGTAGCCGATGGTGTTCAGTCCGTCGCCGAGATCGGCACGATTGGCGAACTCCGGTCCGGGCACCGTACCGAGCAAGGTCCTCATCTGGGGATCAGCCGCAAATCCGGCGCCGGTCAGGACGTTGTACTTCTGGAGATTGCCGCCGGTATCGCGGTAGGTGAGGATGCCGTTGCGCGCATCGCTGGTCAGGATGGTGCGAGTGGCTGCTGACTGCTGGCGGAGGCGCAGCAATTCGTAGTTGGTGTAGAAGAACAGCTTGTCCTTGATGATCTTACCGGAGAAAGTGCCGCCAATCTGGTTCTGGTTCAGGAACGGACGTTTGACGTTATTGCGGTTGTTGAACCAGGTATTGGCGCTGGTGACGTTGTTGCGGTTATACCAGTACAACGCGCCGTGATAGTCGTTGGTGCCGGAAGGCGTGACGAATGACAGTTGAGCAGCCCCGCTGCCTGCCGACGCGTTGGTGTTCGACGTTGCAATGGTGAACTCGCCAACCTGATCCAGCAGCAACATATTGGGCTGAAAATCCAGCGAATTGGTGCGGATGAAGTTGTCCTGAAGATTGACGCCGTCAATGGTGACGTTGGCGTAGGAGGGGCGCAGACCATTGATGGTAGTGTTGGTTCTGCCGTTGTAGGAGACGCCTGCCTGCGTGGAAATGAGGCCCAGCGGGCTGCGGTTCAGTGTGGGCAAGCGGCGGACCTGTTCATTCGTAATGGTGGAAGCGACTTCCGCGTTGGAGGTCTGCACCGACGTGACCTGGGCAGAGACCTCGACAACTTCGGCCTGGGCGGAGACTTCCAGCTTGCTGACCTTCAGCGAGAGTTCGAGGCCGGCATCGACCTTGATGTTGCGATAGATTTCCTTGCGGAAGCCCTTCGCCTCGATGCTGAGGTCGTAGGTGACGGGCTGAACGCCAGCAAAGAAATAGTTGCCGTCGTTCGACGTAACGGTGGTGAGGATAGGTGAGGCGCCACCAGGCATATAAACGTTGACAATTGCGCCCGGGACAGCGGCACCGGTGCCGTCTTGAACCGTGCCAGAGATGCGGCCGGTGTTCTGGGCGAAAAGGGATACAGCAAAGAACAGGAGGCCGATGGCCCCTGTGCGGAGGTTTTTCATCGTCAATTTACCCCTGAAGAGCTCTCTCTGCAGTGTGTGCCGAGAGGTTAGTCAAATGTTAACACGATCACAAGATCACCGAAAGCGACCGAGGCCAAGGCTCAGCACGAATACAGGCGGGCGCGCCGAGCCACCAAGTCCGCAGCCGAGAGAACTGTTGAAAACTCCCCGCTAACCGCTGAGCACCCAAACGGCGGCCGATTGAGAGCAATACGGGCCCGCGTTTCGCAAGCGCCCTGTAACGCTCCCTGAAGACAGCACTTCCGAGACATCTTTTGGTATTGCGCCAGCATATCCAGACAAGTAACAAATGTCAAGACAATTTAGGTCTTGTCTATCCGTTGACTTGGGTTCGGCTGAATTACGCGCCTCGCCGTAGGCCGGCGCGTGCAAGTCACTCACCGTCCGGAAATCTCCGATTGCCCCGCCATGTGTGCTCCGTCCACTGGCCGCCGGGCTCAGTAATGGCACATGCGGGGTGGCGGAGGAGCCGCCGGCTGCGGCTCGGGCGGCCATTGCAGGTGTTTTCAGGCCGGCCGTAACTAGCTTCTTTTCAGTACCATATGGGGTCGCTCGTGCTGGTGCGGTTTTTGGGAGGCCGCGATTGGCCTTTTGGCCTGGGGCCGAATGGAACTCCCTGACGTCGAAGGGAGGAACGGTGGCAGGCAGGCGGCGGGCGATGCGTGGGTCAAAGTAGCGCGTTTCGAGAGCGAAAATCAGATACGGAAGGCTCGTTCTACGAGTTCTTCGACGGCGGCTACGCAAAGAGCGGCAACCTGCCGGACGCGGGAGTTCCAGTTGAACGGGAGTTTGAGCGTTTGGGCGTACAGGTGATGTACGCCGGCGCTCCGGCTGGCGCGCGCATTGGCGGCGGGCATTGGCGCGGTTGGCTGCGAGTTCTTTTTCGGTCACGCGGACGAAGGCCATAGTTCGAGCTCCCGAAAGGAGTGTACCCCGGGAAGTCAAGAAACCTGGCTTAGGGACTTATGGACAATCGTTTGTTTACATGGAGATATGGACCGTTTGACGTCGGTGAACGCCTTACGGCCGCAGGCCGCCAACGGAGCCTTACTTCGACTCCTTCCGGATGACCCTCACCGGCCCCAATAGACCCGACGGCAGCAGCGGCGATTTCGCGTTATAGAATTGCATCGCAGTGAAGGTGCACTTCTTCGCGACACCCGGCTGTTGGTCACCTTGACCCGCACGCCGTTCTCGCCTGGCTCAGTGCCGCGACAGTGGTCAGCGGAGCGGGGAGCAAGGCGACGCGTTTCCGAACCCAACTGATACGCGCGACCGGCCGATCGGGCTGCGCAACCGCCGCTCCGGCCCCAGCGGCGGGGACCTGCTCCATCGCCCGCGATTCGCTGTTTTTGGGTGGGATTCGGGAATGCGGCACGTATGAGCCGATGGGAACCTCGGCGGCCGCACTCCTCACGATGTGATCATCGCTGGTGTCGTAGTCCGGATCCCGCTCGAAGACGGCGATGCCCAGCGTGCGCTCTTTGAGATCGGAAGCCCTGCCCTCCAGGGTCTCTTCCACTATATATTTGAGAAAGGCGGGTAGCGCTTGCCGTTACCGAAGGCCGTGCTTCCGACGATCCGGTCGAGGGGGAGGTTGCCAGGTGCTCCCCCGAACCGGGGAAGGAATCGGTCGAAGTTCATCGCGCTTAGAGGTGCGACGAAACCCTTCCGTCATGGCATCCATGCTGCACCGGAGCGGTGTGGCCACGCGCTCAGAACAGTGCCGCGGCCCCTCCGCGCGGAGTATGCTTAGATCGCAGGCAACGCAGGGGCGAAGGAGTGCAAGCGACGATGGCTTTGCAGGACAGTTCGATTCCAGCGTACAGGCGATCCGCGAGCGACGTTCTGGCTTCGTTTGGGACCGACCTCAATCGAGGCTTGAGCGGCGACGAAGTTCTGGCAAGACGTGAGCAGTACGGCCGGAATGAGCTGGCGGCTGAGAAACCGGAGCCTGCCTGGCGGAAGTTCCTGCGTCAGTTTCAGGACGTGCTTGTCATCCTATTGCTGATCGCGACAGTGATCTCAGCCATCGTCTGGCTCTACGAGCGAGACTCCGCGCTGCCGTACGAAGCCATCGCGATCCTCTCGATCGTGCTGCTCAACGCAATCATGGGCTATGTCCAGACCGCGCGCGCGGAAGAGGCGATCGCTTCGCTGAAGGCGATGTCGCCCGCGGAGACGGCCGTCCTCCGCGACGGGGAACGGATGATGATTCCCGCCGCCGAAGTTGTCCCCGGGGATATTTTGTTGATGGAAGAGGGCGACACAATACCCGCCGACGCGCGTTTGATCCATTCGACTTCGCTACGGGCAGCAGAAGCGGCCCTGACGGGGGAAAGCCAACAGGTCTCGAAAGACATCGCCACTATCAGCGCCGAAACACCGCTCGGCGACCGGCACAACATGATCTTCAGCGGGACGGTGGTCACCTACGGCCGGGGTACGGCGGTCGCCGTCGCTACGGGAATGCAGACCGAGATGGGGCATATCGCCGGGTTGCTGAAGCGGACGCAGGACGAGAGTACACCTCTTCAAGTTCAACTCGACCGCACCGGCAAGCTGCTGGGGCTGATCGTCATCGCGATCGCGATCGCGATGATCGCCACCATCGTTTTCACGGAGCATGTGACAGGTTTTTCGGCAATCATGAATGTCCTGATTCTCGGTGTAGCGCTGGCTGTCGCGGCCGTACCCGAAGGATTGCCGACCATCGTGACCGCGGTGCTTTCGATGGGCGTGCAGCGCATGGCAAAGCGGAATGCCCTGGTTCGGCGCCTGGCCGCCGTGGAGACGCTGGGCTCCGCGAATATCATCGCCTCGGACAAAACAGGGACCTTAACCAGAAATGAGATGACGGTTCGAAAGGTGGTCACCGCCGGCGGTGCTGTCAGTTTTGCAGGTACAGGCTATGACCCCGAGGGCGCTGTGAGCGGCCAAGCTGGAGGGGCACTGAGTGAGGCTCTGAAGTTCGAATTGAAGCGTGCGCTGACCGTGGCTGACCGCGCCAACAACGCCATCCTGCAGGAGCATGACGATCTCTGGACAGTGCAGGGGGATCCCACGGAAGGAGCTTTGCTGGTGGCGGCACGGAAAGCCGGGCTGGACCCTGAGTTACTCGAATCTCGTTTCGTCAGGGTGGACGAGATTCCATTCTCTTCTGAACGGAAGTTGATGAGCACCATCCACAACGAGACAGGCGGCGAGGAACGCACGCTGGTCTTCACCAAAGGAGCACCGGACGTCCTGCTGGCGCGTTGCTCCCATGAAGTGGTGTCGCCGGACATCGCACCGCTGAGCGAGCAACGGCGGGCGGAGATCCTGAAAACCATCGAACAACTGGCCGGCGAGGCGCTGCGCACGCTCGGAGTCGCCTATCGCGCCTTCCCCAAGGATGCGCCGGAGTATTCGCTGGAAGACGAGACGATTGAGCAGAATCTCGTGTTTGCCGGGTTGGTCGGAATGATCGACCCGCCGCGCGACGAGGCCAAACAGGCGGTCGCCCGCGCGAAAGCGGCCGGCATACGTCCGATCATGATCACAGGGGACCACCCGATCACCGCGGCTGTGGTGGCCGCGGAACTCGGCATCGCCGAGAATGGACTAACGGCGACGGGCGCGGAGCTCAGTAAGCTATCGGACGAGCAATTGTTGGAGACGGTGCGGACGACCTCCGTGTATGCCCGCGTGAACCCCGAGCACAAACTGCGCATCGTCGAAGCGCTGCAACGTGACGGGGCGGTGGTGGCCATGACCGGGGATGGCGTCAACGATGCGCCCGCAC
>CAYVDY010000145.1:0-12771 GCA_964450255.1 uncultured Candidatus Solibacter sp.
CGGGTTCCTGACGGCCACGTAGCGGGTGGGGTCGGGCGGTTCCGGGATGCCGGCGGCTTTGGCCTGATCCATGCGCAGGGCGCGGAAGCCGGTCTTGCCATCGAGGCGGCCTTTCAGGGTGCCGTCCGGGGTAAGTTCCGCTTCGATAAGAGTGGCGCGAATCCCGTCGAAATGGGAGAGGGTGACGCGAGAGCCGCGCACCGAGCCGGACAATGTTCCGAAGTCGCCGTCGACGCGCTGAATGGTGCCGGTCACCTGGTCGCCGGATTGGCGGAAGCGGCCGTCCATGACGCGGACACCCTTTTCGGCGTCGGTCTGGATGCGCCAGACCCCGGCGAACTGGGCAAAGCTGGCGCCCTCGGCGGGCGTAGCGGGTGTCACGAATGGCTTGGCTGTGAAGCCTCGTTGCACGAGGCCGGCGCGGGTCCGCCGGGTGTAGGAGCCGTTCAGTGCGCCACCATCAAGTTTGGCCTTGAGATCGGAGTCGAAATACGCCCAGCGCAGATGCAGATTGCCGCCCTGGAAGGTTGCCGTGGTGCTCCAGATGCGCTGCTCGCCATCGACGATGGCACCCTTGAGAGCGGAACCGGAGCCTTGCAGTTCCAGCTTGAAAGGCACCTGGCGGTCTTCGACGGTGAGCACCGCATCCCACAGGCCACGGGAGAGTTCCTGCGCGGCGCAGGAGCCGGCGAGCATCAAAGCGAGCACAAAGAATCGCATCAATTAGTCCTTGTCCATATTGTAAGGATTCTCCGGCCAGGCATGCCGCGGATAACGCCGCGAGAGTTCTTTGCGGACTTGGGGATAGAGGCGTTCCCAGAACCCGGCGAGATCCTGGGTCATCTGCACGGGACGGCGGTTTGGCGCGAGGAGGTGTACGGTGAGGGGCACGGCGGCGGAGCCAACGCGGGGCGTTTCGCGCATACCGAAGAAGTCCTGGAGGCGCGAGGCTACCCAAGGCGGCTGGCCCGGCGTGTAGTTCACCTTTGTTTTGCGGCCGGAAGGCAGAGTGAGCCACTCCGGCGCCAGGTGGCTGAGGCGCTGCTGGGCGCCGGGACCGGCGAGAGCCAGCATCGCCCGTTCCAAGCCGCCATCGCGGGTGTAGGTCTCCAGTTCGGCGAAGCTGCGCAGCCCGGAGCAGAGTTCCCGCAGGGCAGCGGCGATATCGAGGCCGTCGAGCCCGGCGAAAGCCGCTCGGTTTAGAAGGGCGTCGATGGAGGCGGGATCGGCGAAGCGGTGGAGGCCGGCTTCCACCGCCTTCGCCGCCAGCATCTGCGAGGCGAGAGAGGGATCGGGCATGGCGCCGCGACTCTCCTCCAGGACGAGTTGATCGTAGACCAGCGCGCTGACCGCTTCCACGCGCTCGGCCGCACGGTTCCACTCCACTGTTTCACGGGCCGTCACCTGATCGGGGAACAGCTCCAGCAGCCAGTCCGGCTCCACGGGTGAGGCCTGCCGGACGAGCGGGAGTCCTTGTTCCGGGCGCTCCTCGATATCGAGCGCGACAAGGAACTCGGCCTTCTCCACCCCAGCGTCGTTGGCCAGGATCGCCGACGCGCCGCCGGAGAGTACAACCTCCGTGGACTTGCGCCGTCGGCCGACGCGATCCGGGAACGCGAGCAGATAAGCCTTGTGGAGATCCTGGGCGGGGCGGCGTGGCACCAGCCGCCGCAACTGAGATTCGATCTGCGACGCGTTCGGCCGGTTGCCGGAGGCGAGACGGGCCGCGGCGGCGATGCCTTCCCCGCCCCCGTGTAGAGCAAGCGCAGCCAGGCGGGGATGCAGGGGCAGCGCAGCCAGTTCCTTGCCGAATCTGGTGATGGCTCCGTCTTTGTCGAGGGCGCCGAGGCGGTGTAGCAGTTCCTCGGCGGACTGCAACGCCGTCTCGGGCGGGGCGTCGAGCCATGGCAGGGCGTGGGGATCGCGAAGTCCGGCGGCGTGCAGATCCAGGCAGAGCTGGGCGAGTTCGCGGCGCGAGATCTCGGGGGAGTCGTATTCGGGCCGGCGGAGGAAATCCTCTTCGGTGTAGAGGCGGATGACGAGTCCCGGGGCGGTGCGCGCGGCGCGGCCTGCGCGCTGGATGGCCGAAGCGCGGGGGACTCGCTGCACCTCAACGCGGGGCAGGCCGGTCCAGGGGTTGTCCCTGGCGACCCGAGCGAGGCCGGAATCGACGACGGCGCGGACGCCTTCGATGGTTACGGAGGACTCGGCGACGTTGGTCGATAAGATTACCTTGCGTTGGCCGGGCACGGATGGCTGCACAGCGCGGTCCTGTTCTTCCGGCGGTAGGTCGCCGTAGAGTGGGAGGATCAGGGCGTTGGCGCGGACCGCGCGTTGACAGCGGCGGATCTCGGCAGCGCCGGGGAGAAACACGAGCACATCGCCAGTTGGTTCTTCGCGCAGCAAGCGATCCACGGCGGAGGCCACGCGCGTTTCGAGGGAATCAGCCGAATGGGGGGTGTAGGCGACCGTCAGGGCGAACAACCGCCCTTCGCTGCGCAGGACGGGGCAGGCGTCGAGATAACGGGCGATGGTCTCACCTTCCAGGGTCGCCGACATGACGACGAGGCGGAGGTCGGGCCGGCGGCGCAACTGCAGACGGCGCAGCAGCGCGAGGGCCAGGTCGCCCTCGAGGTGGCGCTCGTGGAACTCATCCAGAACGACGGCGCCGACACCGCGCAGTTCGGGATCGGCCAGGAGCCGCCGCGTCAACACACCCTCGGTGAAATAGCGGATCCGCGTTGTCGGTCCGGCAAAGGACTCAAAGCGGACCTGGTAACCGACGGTCTCGCCAACGGCCTCACCCATCTCGAGCGCCACGCGGCGGGCGGCGAGACGGGCGGCGAGGCGGCGGGGTTCGAGTACGAGGATTTCGCCGAATCCGGCGGTCAGTAGAGCCGGGGGCACGCGGGTGGTCTTGCCCCCGCCGGGCGGAGCTTCGAGCACCAAATTGGGGTTGGAGCGCAGCGACTTCACCAAATCGGGAAGCAGCGCATCGACTGGCAGGCTCACCACTGTATACACTGTACCTATGATTCCGGCACTACAGGCTCCCGTACGCCATCTTTTCGGACCCGGCCCGTCTCCGGTCCATCCGCGTGTCTATGAGGCAATGAGGCAACCGATTGTCGGACACCTCGACCCCTTCTTCTTCCAGGTGAACGAGGAGATCCGCGGCTGGCTGAAGCAGTGCTTCGGCACCACGAACGATTTCACGATGGTGATCTCCGGCACCGGCAGCGCGGGTATGGAGTGCGCCGTGACGAATTTCGTCGAGCCGGGCATGAAGGTCTGCATCTTCGCGAACGGTTACTTCAGCGACCGCCTGACGGAGATGGCCAAGCGCCACGGCGCTGTGATCGCACGGCTGGAAAAGCCCTGGGGCCAGACCTATACCGACGCCGAAGCCCAGGCCTTTATTCAGGCGGAGAAGCCGAAGCTGGTCGCCTACGTTCAGGCGGAGACCTCCACTGGTTGCTACACGCCCGGCGACGGCATCTGCAAGGCGGCGCACGACGCAGGCGCGCTGGTGATTGCGGACTGCGTGACGAGCCTCGGCGGCATGCCGGTGCGCGTGGACGAGGCGGGCATCGACATCGCCTACAGCGGCACACAGAAGGCCCTGGGGTGCCCTCCCGGGCTCGCGCCGGTCACTTGCTCGCCACGAGCACTGGAGTACCTGCGGGCTCGTCCCACGCCCTCTGTGAGCTGGTATCTGGACCTCAAGCTGCTGCTCGACTACTACGAGAGCGCGCACCGCTACCACCACACGGCTCCGATCTCGATGTTCTACGCGCTTCGGGAGTCGCTGGCCGTCATCGCCGATGAGGGTCTGGAGAAGCGTTTTGCGCGGCACGAGAAGAACCACGAGGCGTTTGTCGCCGGGTTGGCCGAGTTGGGCATGGGGATGCTGGTGGCCGAGGGCGAACGGCTCTGGACGCTCAACACACCGCTGATTCCCGCAGGCGTGGATGACATGAAGATCCGCAAGCATCTGATGGCCAATCACGGCATCGAGATCGCGGGAGGACTTGGGCCACTGGCGGGGAGGGTGTTCCGAATCGGCACCATGGGGTACGGGTCAACGGCCGAGAATATTCAGCTACTACTCTCTGCGCTGAGGGAAGCGCTGATAGCCTGAGGAGCACGCGGAGAAGCACCTGATGCCCACGGAACCAATCATTGAGCGGGCCGTCTTTCAGAACTTCAAGAGCATAGCGCATTGCGATGTTTCGTTGGGACATCTGACATTTCTGGTCGGCCCAAACGGTTCGGGTAAGAGCAACTTTCTCGAAGCCTTCCGGTTCCTGTCATATTCCCTCACCACGTCCCTCGCTCATGCGGTCGAGACTCGCTTTGGCTTTAAGACAATCCTACGCAACCGCGAATCACCAGAGGGGTGGATTCGAATGCAGTTGTACCTCCGTCTCGGTGAACAGCGGAACGGAATGTACACGTTGGAATTCTCGGGAGACGATGACAAGGGCCTTCGGGTGCACTTCGAAGCCTGCCACGTGCAGTCGCCGGAGGAGCACGAATGGTTCACGGTGGCTAATGGTGTGCTCGCGACACCGTCGGAATCGAAGGCTCTCACCGGCATTGATCGGCAGTACCTGCCCGCCGCCGCAAGCAAACCGCCATTCCAAGAAGTCTATCGCGTTCTTACGGGAATCCGTGCTTACAACCCGGCTCCCGATGAGATGCGGACGCTTCAACCTTCCAAGCCTTACAAGAGCCTGGACAGAACGGCAAGCAATCTCGGTGAGATGATTCGCCGAATCGGAACCGCAAGTCCGGAGCGGTTGGAGCGTATTATCGAATACCTCACCCGTATCAGTCCCGGCATCACAGCGGTCGAAGCAGTGGAAGTGGAATCTCACTTCGCCATCCACTTCAGGCGCGAACTCGATATCCCACCGGCTGATTTTCGCGCACGAAACATGTCCGACGGCACGCTGCGAGCACTCGCACTTCTCGTTGCGGTCTTTCAGCCAGGGATCGGCAGCGATACGTCACTGGTGTGCCTCGAGGAACCGGAGGCTGGCCTGCATCCAGCGGCTGCGGGTGTGTTGTACGACAGTCTGGTGGAAGCGAGTTGTAACGTACAGATCATCGCCACCAGTCACAGTCCAGATCTGCTCGATCGGCCCGATGTGCCAATCGCGTCCTTGTTCGCAGTAACAATGGAGCAAGGCGATACCGTTATCGGAAATCTCGATGACCAGGGAAAAGCGGCGCTCCAGAAGCAGCTTTTCACAGCCGGCGAGCTTCTGCGCATGGACCAGCTGAGACCTGGGCCGAGGCCATGATCCGGTTCGGGTTTGTAGTGGAGGGTGAGGGCGAAATTGAGGCTGTCCCTCTGCTAGTGCGGCGGATCATCGGAGAGTTGGACCCGGCTGCCGGAGTGTCATACCTTCGTCCGGTCCGAGTGACCAAGAGCAGGATCGTGAGACATTCGGAATTGGAGCGAGCCATCGAATTGGTGCGCTTGGGGATTGGTGGCGCAGGCGCCATCCTCATCATTCTGGATGCTGATCAGGACTGCCCCGCTGAACTGGGCCCCAGACTCCTGGCGAGAGCCGTTCCTGTCGCCAGGGGGTGCCCGGTTTCCGTGGTCATCGCCAAGGCTGAGTTTGAATGCTGGTTTCTCGCAGCAGCGGCCTCTCTTAGGGGCAGGCGACGCCTAGTTGAGGACCTTAGCACTCCAGCCGACCCGGAATCCGTCCGGGGAGCGAAAGAATGGCTGACACATCGCATGCATCCTGGAAACAGCTATTCGCCTGCCATAGACCAGCCAAAACTCACGGGCGCGATGGATCTTGCAGAAGCACGTGTTTCTCCTTCGTTCGCTCGCTGCTGTCGTGAAGTGGAACGGCTCTACAATGCTGCGTTTGCTGCAGATCTTGAATAACCTTGCATAGTCAGCAATGAAGACCCCATGCACACCGGAGTCCGAATACCAGCGGCGGCTGCAGAAGCGCCGCTTAGAGGTGGAGCGGTTCTCGCGCCAGGACGGCATTCTCGGATACGTCCGGCTGGGCGCCGGGGTCTTTGGCGTATTCCTCTTTTGGCTGATTTTTGTCAACCACACGGGGCATCCGCTGTGGATACTGGCGCCTGTCGCCGTATTTGTTGCATTGGTTGTAATTCACCAGCGCATCCTGCGCGGTTTGCAGACGGCGCTTGCGGCTGTCGTCTTTTGCGAGCGCGGCCTGGCCCGGCTCAACGGGACGTGGCCGGGGCAGGGCGAGGACGGCTCGCAGTTCGACATCCCCGATCATCCCTACGCCGATTCGTTGGACCTCTTCGGCAAGGGGTCGCTCTTCCAGTTAATCTGCTCGGCACGGACACATTCCGGCGAGGAGTGCCTGGCCAATTGGCTCCTGGCGCCCGCGCCGCCGGAGGTGATCGAGTCCAGGCAGACTGCCGTCGGCGAGTTGCGCGGGCAGCTGGATCTGCGGGAAGACCTCGCACTGCTCGGCGAGACTGTGCGCGCCGGAATCCACCCGGATCAGCTTGCGCGCTGGGCCGCCGCGCCCGCCCTGCTGCAACGGCCCTGGTATCGGGCCGCGGCGTTCGTCCTGCCCGCGCTGACGCTGAGCGGGGCTGTCGTGTGGAGCGTGTGGGACGTGCGGATTCCTTTCCTCGTTGCGCTGCTGGCGCAATCGATCGTAGGATTCCGGCTGCGCCCGCTGGTGAACGAGTCGGCCGAGGGTCTGGAGAAGCCGGCGCATGAGCTGCATCTCATCGCCGGACTGCTGGAGCGTATCGAGCGGGAGCGTTATCAGTCCCCGCATCTGACGAAACTGTTCGACGCGCTCGCCTCCGAAGGGCTGCCGCCTTCGGGCCAGATCGCCCGGCTGGCGAGGCTTTTCAATCAACTGGAATCGCGGCACAACCAGTTCTTTGCTCCCATTGCCGCACTGCTGTTCTGGGGCACTCACTTCACGATCGCCATCGAGAAGTGGCGTCTGGCGCACGGACCCTTCATTCAACGCTGGATTGAGGCGCTGGGCGAATTTGAGGCGCTGACCTCGCTGGCGGGGTACGCCTACGAGCATCCCGCCGATACTTTTCCGCGGATCGTTGCGGGGCCGGCGCTCTTTGATGGCATCAACCTCGCGCACCCGCTGCTGCCCGCGTCGCGAGCCGTGGCCAACAGCATCCGGTTCGGCGCGGATCAGCCGCTGGTGATTGTCAGCGGCTCCAACATGTCGGGCAAGAGCACGATGCTGCGCACGGTTGGCGTCAACACGGTGCTTGCCCTGGCCGGCGCGCCCGTGCGGGGTGATCAACTGACATTGTCGAGCCTGACGCTGGGGGCTTCCATCCGGGTTGTCGATTCGCTGCAGGAGGGCCGGTCGCGGTTCTTTGCCGAGATCACGCGGCTGGGCAAGCTGGTGGAGCTCACGGGCGGCGACGCGCCGCTGCTGTTCCTGCTGGACGAACTGCTCAGCGGGACCAACTCGCACGACCGGCGGATTGGGGCGACTGCGGTAGTGCAGGGGCTATTGAAGCGCGCCGCCGTTGGCGTGATCACAACGCACGATCTGGCGCTCACGCAGATGGAGGGGCTGAACCTCCATTTTGAGGATCACTTCGAGGATGGGCGGATCACGTTTGATTATCAGATCCGACCGGGCGTGGTGACGAAGAGCAATGCGCTGGAGTTGATGCGGTCCATCGGGCTGGACGTCTGAGGACGATAGAATGGTGCGCGATGAAACCTCGCCACACGCGCCGATGTATGTCCTGGATTCTCCCTCTGCTGTTGGGAGTGTGCTCGCCGCTGGCGGCGCAGACGAGTGATCAGGCACTGGTCCGCGAGGTGAAGTCCTTGCGGGAGGCGCTGGAGCGCAACACCGCGGTCACGACGCGCACGCAGATCACGCTGCAGAAACTGGTTATGCAGCATCAACGAGTGGAGCGGATCATGCGCGATCTGTTCGACGTGCGGCGGCAGATGGACGTGGCGACGGCCGATCGGGAGAAGGCGCTGGCGACGATCCGCACACTGGAGGGCAAGATCGTTGAGCTTGGGGCAGCGATGGGGATGGGGGTGCGCGCCGTCTGGGAGGAAACGATCACCAAGACCAGGCCCGAATTGGAGCGAGCTAACGTGGAGATGCAGGGTTGCCTGTCGCGGCACAACGAACTGAGTAATTCGCTGCGAACGGAAGAGGCGAAGATGGCCGCGCTGACGAGCCAGATGGACGAGATTGAGCGAGGCCTTCCGCCCGTCCGGACTGAGTCCAGATGATCGCGCCACATCTCGGCCTGGGCGTCGGCTTCCACGCCGTCGGAGCGATGCTCTCCGCCAACTGCTACGCGCCGCAGAAGTACATCAAGCAGTGGCCGTGGGAGATCTTCTGGATGATGCAGGCGGCCTGGTGCTGGCTGCTGCTGCCCATTATTGGTGCGGTCATGACGATTCCGCACCTCGGCCAAGTGCTCGCCGAGGCGCCCAAGGACCGCATGGTGCTGGCCTTCCTGATGGGCATCCTGTATGGCATCGGCGGCACTGCTTTCAACGTGTCGATCCGGTATATCGGATTCTCGCTGACCTATGCCATCGCGGTGGGACTGTCGAGTATTCTCGGCACGCTGGTGCCGCCGCTGGTTCGGGGCGAGCTCGGGCGGATCCTGCAAAGCGCCGGCTCGCCATGGCTGCTGGCAGGCATTGCGGCAGGGGCGGCCGGCATCGCGCTGTGCGGCCTGGCGGGGCGATGGAAGGAGCAGGATTTGGATCAGGGCGGCAACCGTGCCGGGTTTTCGATGGTCCGAGGTCTCACCCTTTCGCTGATCGCCGGCGTATTCTCCGCCGTGTATGGTTTCTCGCTGGATGTGGCGGCACCTGTCGCCGACATCGCCGAGCGCTACGGCGCCGGCATTTGGAAGGGCAATGTCCTGTACCTGTTCGCGAACTCGGGCGCCTTCGTCACGGCGTTCGTCTACAGCGCTTTCCTGGCGCGGAAGAACCGCACGTTCAGCCAGTTGCGCACGCTGCCCAGGAATCACCTGCTAGCGCTGGCGACAGGAACGCTCTGGTACGGCCAGTTTTTCTTCTACAACCTCGGCCACGTACGCCTCGCGGGCGACTACGCGTTTTCGAGTTGGGCCATCCACATGATTATGCTGGTGCTGTTCAGCAATCTGGTGGCGCTGTTGTTTCGCGAATGGGCAGGCTGCCAGAACCGCACGCGCTTCGCCGTGGCGGCCGGGCTCACGGTGCTGTGCGCGGCGGTGGTGCTGCTGACTTACGGCAACTACGTCAGCTAGGCCGATTACGACATCCCGGAAGGGCTAGTCGGTTTGCAGTTTTCGGCGGTCCGCGGCCGGCACCCCGTCCCCGGGGACCTGTTTGGTGCGAACCTCAGCCACACCTGCGTCCCGCGCTTCCTCAAGGCCGAGCAGCAGTTCGGCCTCAAGGATCTGGCCCTCCTGGACTAGCTTGACGACGCTTTCAGAGCTTCCCGGTGCTTGATCCGGCAGTCCTTGCGTGTCTCCAGATTGGCCGGCCGAGGCCGGACCGCGACCCTTGTCTTCTTGCTTATTCATGTCGATGCTAGTGCACGCGACGGTCCACAGTGCAGGCAGGCGGCGGCTGGCGGGAAGTGGCCTGCCCTGGTAACGGTATGCGGTCACATGACGTCCTGCGGTCACGGATCGGGGTTTCGCGAGATAGCATCGAGTCCCTGCTGGGCCTGCGGCACGCCTATCGCCGACTTGCGTCCGAATCTGGTGGTCAAGTTGCAGGGATCGGCATCATGGAAGGAGCAGCATGAAAGGTTTTGTACAGGACATTGAAGGAATTGCAGTCAAGAATGAGGAGTTTCGCCGGGTTCTTTACACAGCGAAGAACTGTCAGCTCGTCGTCATGGCGTTGGGACCGAAGGAGGAGATCGGGGCGGAAGTGCATAAGCTCGACCAGTTCTTTCGCGTTGAAGAAGGAACGGGCGAGGCGGTTCTCGATGGCGCTCGAACGGCAATCCACGCAGGTTTCGCGGTGCTCGTTCCTGCCGGGACGAACCACAATATAATCAACACCGGCACCGGCCCATTGAAGCTCTACACGCTCTATGCTCCACCCAATCATCGAGACGGCGTAGTCCATCATAGCCGTGCCGACGCTGAGGCTGACAACGAGCACTTCAACGGAAGGACGACGGAACAATAGCCTATGTCCAGAATCACCAGCCGGGAGATTCGCCTGGCCTCCCGACCGCGCGGGATTCCCACCCCCGAGAACTTCACACTGGCAACCACAACGCTGGACCCGCTGCAAGACCAGCAAGTGCTGGTCCGAAACTTGTACATGTCGGTGGACCCTTACATGAGGGGCCGCATGAACGAAAGAAAGTCATACGTGGCGCCTTTTGAGTTGGGCAAGCCGCTGGAAGGCGGCGCCGTCGGCGAGGTCGTCGAATCGCGTGTGGCGGGATTCAAGGCCGGTGATGTTGTCACCTCCAGTCGAGGCTGGCGGGAGTACTTCATCGCATCGCCAAGGGAACTGCATGCAATCAGCTGCGCAGTTCAGCCCCTCTCGGTTTACCTCGGCGCGCTCGGAATGACGGGGATGACCGCGTGGATCGGACTGGACCTGGCGGCGGTGCAGTCAGGCGAGGTGGTCTTTATCTCGGGAGGCGCCGGAGCAGTCGGCAACGTCGCCGGGCAGTTGGCCAAACGTCGCGGGTGCATTGTGATCGGATCAGCAGGCTCGCCCGAGAAGGTGACATTCCTGCGCGAAGTATGCGCGTTTGATCACGCTTTTAACTACAAAAACGGTGCCATCCTCACGCAACTGCAAGCGGCCGCGCCGGACGGGATAGACGTCTACTTCGACAATGTGGGCGGTGACTCATTGGAGGCCGCACTGACGGCCTTGCGGGTGAACGGCCGAATCATCGCGTGTGGCAGCATCTCCGGCTACAATGCCGAAGCGCCCCGGCCCGGACCCTCCAATCTCTTCAACATCACGGCAAAGCGGCTGACGATGAAGGGATTCATCGTCAGCGATTGGCTGGCTCGCCAGGCCGATTTTGAAAAGGAAGTTGGCGAGTATGTAAAAGCGGGCAAGGTGAAGAACACGGAAACCGTGGTGAAAGGCATCGACAAAGCAGCCGGCGCCTTCATCGGTCTGTTTGAAGGCCGCAACACCGGCAAGATGGTAGTGGATCTATCGTAGTTCGGAGCTACTCTTTCATATCCTCATCCCGCCAACGTCCCCGCGCCTTCAATTCCTGAACCTCCGCTTCGGCCATCTCTTTCAGCCGCAGCGAATCCACCTTCGCGACGCGGTTCAGCGGCAACTGCCCCGGCTCGACAATCACATAGTGCAGCGGTCTCATGTAGCTGGTGAGGGAGCGTGCGTGGCGGCGCAACTCCGCCTCGCTCAACTCCACGCCGGGCCGTTTTTCGACGAAGGCGACGATGGCTTCCACCCAGATGGGATGCGCCACGCCCACCACGCCGCACGAAGCCACCTTCTCCGACAGCGCGCAGATGTGGTTTTCCACGTCGCCAGGGAACACCTGGTATCCGGCCGGCTTGATCACCCAGACGGCGCGCCCGGAGAAGTGGAGGCCTGCGGCGTCCATGTGCCCCATGTCGCCGGTGTAGAGATAGCCATCCGTGGAGATGGTGCGGGCAGTGGCCTCGGGGTCGTTCACATACCCGGCGAAAGTCTGGGGACCCTTGAAGCAGACGTGGCCGATCTGTCCGGCCGGCAGTTCCGCGCCGGCGTGCCCGTCGCCGTGGATCGGCTCGCGGATCGTCATCGGATAGAGTTCCATGGCGTGGCCAATTCCCGCCGCCAACTCGTCCATCTCGCAGGTGGGTGGTGTGTAGGTGCAGAAGCCCGATGCCTCCGTCAGGCCGAGGCCTGTCGCAATCCGGGGCGCCATGGTCTTCAACTTATCAAGGAACGGCCGGGGCACGGCTTGACCACCGTAGACCACGATGTCCAGGCTCGACAGGTCGCGTTTGCCGTAATCGGAGTGGCGCCACTCCATCAGGAACATCGCCGGAATCTGGCCCAGCAGGCGGACCTTGTACTTCTCGATGGCCTCCAAAGTTTTACCGGGGTCGAAGATCTCCAGCAGCACGGCTGTGCCGCCGAAGAACAAGGCCGTCATGAGTAACTCGGCCTGCCCGCCCACGTGGGACGACGGCAGATTCACCATGACGCGTGAAGCCTCGAATTCGAACGCCGAGCCCAGGCACAGGTTCTGCGCGGTGATCGAGCCGTGCGTCAGCAGCCCCGCCTTGGGGCGGCCCGTGGAGCCGGTGGTGAAGATCACCTGAGCCCCGTCGGCGGGCGTCACCTCCGGCCACGTTACCGGACCAGTGTTCGCCGCCGCGGCCCGGCAGAGAGCCGCGAAGCCCGCACCGTCCCAGTGATGCTCAATCCAAGGACACTCCGCACGCGGGTCCAGTCCCAGCGCGGTGACGTAGCCGCGCGGCCGCACCAGGGTGAGGCATCGCACCACCTCGTCCTTGGAGAGCCGCAGATCCAGCGGTACGTGAATCACGCCGATCCGGAAGCATGCGTACTCCAGGAAGATGTGCTCGGTCAGCAGCGGCAGACTCGTCGCCAGAAAGTCACCCTTGCGGAATCCCAGCCGTAGCAACTCCGCCGCCAGCAGGCGCGACATGAGCTGTAAGGTGGCCCAGTCCGTGGTGGTGTCGCGGGTCGGGTTGATCAGCGCCAGGGCGTCGGGCGTGCGTTGCGCCCAATAGTCCACGGCGCCGTGGATCAGATGGCGCTCCCGG
>CAYVDY010000146.1:0-12765 GCA_964450255.1 uncultured Candidatus Solibacter sp.
CCAGGTGGTGGGTATGCCTGATGAACGTCTCGGCGAAACCGTGCTGGCCTGGATTCGGCTGAAGCCCGGGGAGGCCGCCACAGAGGACGAACTTCGCGCGTGGTGCCGTGGCAAGATCGCCTATTTCAAGATTCCCGAGTCAATCCGTTTTGTCGAGTTGTTCCCAATGACGATCACGGGCAAGGTGCAGAAGTTCCGCATCCGCGAGATTGAGCTCGCCGAGCGTGAGCTCGAAGACCTGTCGCGTGCGCCGATCGCATAAACGGCCCGCGGCCGTTCCCCGCTGGGCGTTCGCGAACCTCCCTCAACTCCTACTCCGTCCCGCCCGCCACCTTCCAGAGCGAGACCTCTTTCTCCCCCGCGCTCAGCGCGATCCACTGGCCATCCGGCGAGAACGCAATCGAAGCCGCCACATGCGGAGCTTGGATGGTTCTCGTGATCTTGCCGCTGGCCAGATCCCAGATCGCCACTTTCACCGGATTGCGCACCGTGAACGTATCGAAGCCCCCTGTCACCAGCGTGCGGCCGTCCGGTGAGATCGCCAATGCCGCAATCGTCTCCCCGTGTCCCGTTAGTTTCCGGCTCAGCGCGAACGTCTTGGCGTCCCAGATATACACGGTCTCATCAAGGCCCCCCATAATGAGTTGCTTGCCGTCCGGCGTGAACTCAGCCGCAAACATGGCGCCCGTCATGTCTTCTACTCTCTTGACCAGTTCGCCCGACCTCGTCTTCCAGACCCGGATATCGTTGTCGAAGTTCGCACTCACCACCGTTTCGCCATCCGGCGAGAAAACCAGTTCGGCCGCTCCTCCAATGCCATCCGGAAGACTGTGCCTTTGCTCACCCGTAGCCAGATTCCAGATCCGGATGGACCGCTCCTCCGCACTCGCGGTCGCAATGAACTGACGGTCCCGCGACACGGCCGTCTGTCCCGCCGGCGCACCGTTGATCAATTGCAGTTGTCGCTCGGCTGTCAGATCCCAAACCCGCATCGTCCCGGCCTTCCCGTCGCGGTCGAAATAGACATCCGCGGATAGCAGCCGGGTCGTTCCTGCAACGGCCTTGTCACCCAGAGGCTTCCCGGTCGCGGCATCCCACCTGTGAATGTGGTTGGCTCGGCATCGGCCGCTGATGGACTTCCCATCCGCGGAGTAATAGACAGCCGAGAGCGGTGCATCCGAGGTCAAGGTCCGATCCGCAGCCGAGAGGCTGAGCGCCGCCACCGCCATCATCCAATAGCGTCGCATCGGCTCAGACCTTCTCCAACACGATGTCGAATGTGACCTCGGCGTGCGCTGGTTCATTCGGGCCGGAGCCACCCTCAAACAGCCTCACCGGAAGAACCAGTTCCTTGTTATCGGCGATCCCGCGCTTATTCCAGTTCTTCTCCGGATTGCCTTCAAAGAACGGATCGGTGGCGAAATACGCCTGCGTGATCAGCGTCTTGTGGCCCGGTGCCGTGATCAGGTAGTGGATGTGCTGCGCCGGGCGGTCCGGATAATGCCCCGGCATTACCGTATCCACGCCATACTCGCCCTTTGCGTCCGGTGAGATCTTCGTGCGGTACCTGTAGCCCCGAGTGTCATACCGGCCGCCATGATCGGCGTGCCACAAATCTACCTTCGCCCCTTCCACCAACTGCCCCACGGTGTTCCTCACGCGGCCCGTTACCTTCAACGGAAAGCCCGGATCGCCCGGCGCCCGCAACACCCGCTGGTCCGGAGCGCCCTTGCGGAAGAACGGCCCCAGCACTTCCGCGGAAGTGGGCTTGAGTGATTGCGCTTCGGTCTGCTGCCAGAAGGCCAGCAATTGCGTTTGCGACATCGCGGTTCCCACGCTGCCCATCAGCACGCCGCGCGAGATGCAAAGTTCCAACATCTGACGCCGATTCAGTTTCGCTGCTCCAGCCATTGACGGCCCTCCTGCACTGCTCTAACTGTACGGATAGGTACAAGAATAGTACAGGCGGATCGATTTGTCGCTGTTGACGTCAATGTTGACGTCAATGTTGGGCCGGTGGCTTCGCGAACGTCACTGGGGACTGTACATCTTCACATTCGCCGTGGATGCGCCGGAACACGCGATCGCGGGCCGGCCGTTGCCGCGAAAATCCGCCACCTTGCAGTCTGCCGCCGCAATCCCCCCCGCGTCCAGCACATCCCGCCTCCACTTCAAGCCAGCCTTGTCCTCCGCGCTGAAAATGTAAAGCTGAAACCCCTTGCCACGAAACCCAGCGATGATCTCATCTCGCCCGTCGCCATTCAGGTCCGCCACCGCCAGCGCATGCCCGTTGATCATCGCATCCTCGATACCCAGCCGTTTCCAGGTCCGCCCCTGCTGGGTGTACACGACCACTTGATTCCCGTGCCACGGCTCGATCGCCGCAATGAATCGCCGCTTCCCCAGACGCCCGATCCTGATCTCACTGCTCCCGCACTGCGGACACGGCCGGAGATCACCCTTCGCAATCTCCACCGGCCCCTTGTCCAGAAATACCCGAATGCCCAGGAAATCCGCCGTCATCAACTGCTCGCCCCGTCCCTTCCACCGCACCGGCGTGATGCTGTGCAGAATGCCGCGAGTCTGGTCCGTGAATAGCTCGCGTTTCCATTCGCCGGGACGATACATGTAAACCGGCACGTTATCGGCGTACTCCGGAGGACGCGCTTTCAGCCCGATCATCGGCGCCACCAGCAGTACCTTCTTTCCATCGCCCGCCAGGTCGATCCAGCGCAGCCGGTGCACCGTGGGGACCCTGTCGATCTCCCGCGCCGTCCACAACTCCCGCGGATCCGGCCCGCTCTTGAGGATCAGCACATTGCCGATGCTCTTCTCCGGCACCGTCTCAAAGTGGTGACCCATCGCGATCTCAGGTATGCCGTCGCCGTCGTAGTCATACACATCCAGATTGATGGTGCGCGGTACATCCTTGATCAGGACATGCCGCTCCCACTTCGGATTCTCGAACCACGCCAGTTCGGTGCCGCGCTCGTCCACCACGATCAGGTCCGGCCGCCCGTCCCGGTTCAGGTCCGCCGCCACCAACTGGTAGCCCATCTTCACGGCGCTCGTTACCGTGCTCTCCCGCCATTGCGGCAACTCCGAGGCGAGGAAGACAAGCAGGGGAAGCAACATCGGCCCAACTCTATCAATTCGGGGACGGTCTACTCAATTCCCAATTCCGGCAACCGCCGCCTTCGGGATCACCTCATCAGCCACGAACCACTCCAGCGCCTCTACCCGGGCATAGCCCTCCCGGACCATCGGATCCTGCTCCGCAATCGCTTTCGCCTCGCCAGCCGGATTCCCTCGAAACACTCCCCGGCCACCCCGGCCGGTCACTCGCCCCGCTTTGCCCTGCTCGTCCAAGACCGTCCCGGCGGCGCGCAGCTTTCCTTCCCCCCTCAGCTTGCTGACCACCCCGCCGTGCTCCTTCAGCACCTCCGCGGGACCCGCCCCGCTCCATTTCTCCGTCTTCATAAAGAGAATCAGCGGCAGCCGGACCATCTGGTACTTCGTCTTCGGATCCGACTTCAGCTGCGTCATCAACGGTTCGCCAAAACCGTCCGGGCCGCGCCAGCGGTAGAACTCGGTCGTCAGGCGCTTGTTGATCACCGCCGGATCGAGAGCCGTCCAGCCGTCCGCCTCCGCAATCGACTGGCAGCGGTAGAGCACGATGCCCCTGTGCGGTCCCGCGGTGGCCATGGGCCCGGCGGCCAGCAGCCGCCCCGCCAATCCCATCTTCTCCATATGCCCCAAATGCGCTTTCTGGATCTCCTCCGCTTCGGCCTTGGGGATCTCCTTCCGCTCTGGATGCGCGTTGAGAAAACCGAAGCAGTAGACTTCGGCCTGGGCCGTCGCGATGGTCAGGATACTGAGGAACGCCGCTCTGAACATCCGTCGATTATAACGCCAGCGGAATCGCCCTCCTGTAAGTTTCCGGCGCGGAATCTGCGCCGCTCGCGTGCAATCAACAGATCCATGAGCCTCTCTTCTGGGACCAAGCTGGGGCCGTACGAAATACTCTCGCCCATCGGCGCTGGGGGTATGGGCGACGTCTACCGCGCCCGCGATTCCCGTCTCGGCCGCGACGTGGCCATCAAAGTCCCCAAAGTTCAGTTCACCGAACGCTTCGAGCGCGAAGCTCGCGCCGTCGCCGCCCTAAGCCACCCCAACATCTGCACGCTGTACGACGTCGGCCCGGACTACCTCGTGATGGAATGTATCGAGGGCGAGCCGCTCCACGGACCCATGCCGCTCGATCGCGCACTGCGTATCTCCGCCGATATCGCCGGAGCCCTCGACGCCGCCCACCGCAAAGGCATTACCCATCGCGACCTGAAACCCGCCAACATCCTCATGACCAAAGGCGGCGTCAAACTGCTCGATTTTGGCCTCGCCAAAATGAAGCCGGTGATAGCCACTGCCGATGAGGCCACCGTGATCGACGCCGTCTCCCGCGAAGGCACCATCGCCGGCACGCTCCATTACATGGCGCCCGAACAGCTCTAGGGCCGCGACGCCGATGCCCGCAGCGACATCTTCGCGTTCGGCTGCGTGCTCTACGAACTGCTCGGCGGACGCCGTGCCTTCGACGCCAACGACACCGCCAGCGTCATCGCCTCCATCCTCAAGGAAGAGCCGCCGCCCATCCCGTCTCTCTCCGTGCTGCCCAAGTCCCTCGAGCGCGTCGTCCGCAAGTGTCTTGCCAAGGATCCGGATGACCGCTGGCAAAGCGCCTCCGACCTGCGTGACGAACTTCTCTGGATCGCCGGCGCCACTCCCGATGCCGCCCCGCAAGCGCCTCGCCAGTCACCCTGGCTTACGCGCGCGCCTTGGATCGCTGCGGCGCTTTGTGCGGCGCTCGCCGTCCCGGCCTACCTCGCAGGGCGCGGATCCGCGCCCGCCACGAACAACGGCCGTGTCGTCCGCTTCCCGCTGGCTGAGTCGATGGATCTCTTACTTGATATCTCCCCGGATGGCGAGAAGATCCTCTTTCGGAAGGCCGCACGCGGCCCACTTTGGATCTACAGGCTGGAAACCGGTAGCAGCCTTGAGCTGCCTGGCAGCGCGAACTTCCTGAACGCTCGCTGGCTTCCTGACAGCAGCGCGATCCTCGTTCAGGCGGGCAAACTGATTCAGACCCTCAGTCTCGCCGGAGGTTCTCCCGCCAATCTGGCCGAGACGGACGAACGCTTGGCGTCGTGGGCCCCCAACGGCCGCTTGACCTACAATCTCGGACTGAACCTCTTGGAGCCATCGGGCCAGATCAAATCCCTGACTCAGCTTCGTCCGCCCGAAAACGGTCATTACGGATACTCACTGCCCGACGGCAAACACTTCCTCTTCCTGGCTGCCCAGAACACGGGTTCACTCGGAGAAGTCAGACTGGGCTCCTTCGATGGAACTCCCGCCAAGGTAGTCCTGAAATGTGACCACCTTCCGGTCTATGCTCACCAAGGCTATCTGCTCTATCTCCGTGGCGACACGCTGGTGGCGCAGGCCTTCGACTCTTCCTCCGGCGTGCTCGGCGGTCCGCCTCAACCCATCGTCGAGCGGGTCGGACGTGGCGGCCGCGCTCTCAGCCCCCTTGCGCGCGTCTCAGAAAACGGGATTCTCGTCTATCGCCATGGATCCCGCTACAAAGAAACAACGCTGGATTGGTTCGATCGCAGCGGCAAACCGCTCGGTACCGTAGGCGCGCCCGCGGACTACACCAACCCCGCACTCTCACCGGATCAGACCCGTCTTGCCGTCGGGATTCGAGACCCGGAAACCGACACCCGGGACATCTGGATCTTCGACCTCCAGCGCGGCGGAAAGACCAGGCTGACATTCGACGAAGGCGACGATTTCAACCCTGTCTGGTCGCCCGACGGAACCCGCATCGCCTATTCGTCGAAACGCAAGGGCAATCGCGATCTCTACATCAAGAACTCCGGCGGCGCCGGCGATGAAAAGCCGCTCCTCATCTCCAATGTGGACAAGCCGGTCGAATCGTGGTCGAGCGACGGCCGTTACCTAACATTTCAGCACCAGGCTCCGGGCAACAGCGATATCCACCTGCTGCCTATGGACGCCCCCAACCGGCAACCTGTTCCGTTTCGTGCCACCCGCTTCGCTGAACAGAACAGCCGGTTCTCTCCGGATGGGCGCCTCATCGCCTACGGCTCATTTGAATCCGGTCGCTACGAAGCGTTCATTCAGACCCTTGCCGCGGACGGCGGCCGCTGGCAGATCTCCACCGACGGCGGCAACGAGCCCGATTGGCGCGGCGACGGCAAGGAACTCTATTACGTCTCGCCCGACGATTTCCTCATGGCTGTCGAGATCGAGCGCACGGGCGACACCGTTCGCGCCAGCACGCCGAAGAAACTCTTCCCGGTCACCCGAATCACCAACCGGCGCAATCGCTACATCCCGGCTGCCGATGGCAAGCGGTTCCTTGTCATTACCGCTCCGCCCGAGAAACCGATTGAGCCTCCCGTGGTCGTCCTCAACTGGCCCGCGCTGCTCAAACGGAAATAGCCCTAACGCGGACGCGCGGCAATGCTGTTGACGATCTCCCACACGAACCGCGTGTACCGGAAAAGCTCGCTCTCCAGCAGCCGCTCCTGGTCGCTGTGCGGCCCGAATCCCTTTTCGATATCCTCCGCATCCACCATCGGTCCGATCCCGTAGCTCGGCACGCCCTTAGCCCTCAGGAACGACATGTCAGTCGCCCCCGTCAGCATTGAAGGAATCGTCACCAGCCCCGGATACACCTTGCGCTGCGCTCCCTCAATCGCCCGGAACATCTCCGTGTCGATCGGCGTCGTCGGCGCTGGAGGACGGTACATGCCGCGCCCCGTGATCTCGATCGAAGGATCGTTGATCACCCGCCGCAACTCTGCCATGAACGCGTCGATGTTTTCGTCCGGTACGGCCCGGATGTCCAGCGTCGCCCTCGCCGCCGCCGGAATCACGTTCACGCGGTACCCGCCGTCGATCATGTTCGGTGAAACCGACGTTCGCAGCATGGAGTTGTGCGTCGGCTCGTGCACCCGCAGATACTCCTGGATCGCCGCCGTCTTCGCCGGATTCATCAGCCCGTTGTATCGCGCCGCCGCCTCGGGCGTGCTGATCGTCGCCAGCCGCTCGAAGTAGGCCCGCGTCGTGTCATTCAGCCGCATCGGCGGCTGCCATTGATACACCCGCGCCACCGCTTGCGACAACCGCCCGATCGCGTTATCCGCCAGCGGAATCGAGCCATGCCCCGCCGTCCCCTTCACCAGCAACTGCACCGGATTGGGCCTCTTCTCCGCCGTGGCCACATTCACGTTCAGTTCCTTCCCACCCTTCCGCACCGCCCCACCGCCTTCGGCGATGGCGAACTCTGCCTCGATCTCCCCCCAGTGGTTCTCCACCATGTACTGGATGCCCCATTCCACTTGACCCTCTTCGCCGGCTTCGGCCAGGAAGATCACGTCCCGGTCCAGCGGGACATTCAACTTCTTCAAATTCACCATCAGTGTCAGCCCGGCGGCAATGTCGTGCTTGTTGTCCGTCGCGCCCCGGCCATACACATACCCTCCGTTGCGAGTGGCCGAAAACGGCGGGTACGTCCATTTGTCGGCTTGCACCTCCACGGTGTCCGTGTGCGCCATGTAGAGAATCGGCCGCTTCTTCCCACTGCCCCGCAAACGCGCCACCACGTTGGGCCGCTTCGGGTCCTTTGCAAAGACCTTCACTTCGATGCCCGCACCCGCGAGCGTCGCCCGGACATACTCCGCCACCTTCGATTCGTAGTCCGGCGGACCGCTGCTGTCCATCTGCAGGACGGCCCGGAAGTGCCGCAGCGTCTCTTCCTCCATCCCCGCCCGGTCCGGCGCCGCCCCCTGGCCAGTCAGCAGCGAACAACATCCCAGTGCCACCAATAACATCGTGATCCGCATTGGGCAGATGATAGCAGACTATCGCCGCTGCTCCAGCGCCTGCCGCCGCTGCTTCGGCGCCCATCGCTCCAATCGCAGACGTTTCTCCCTCTCCCTCCGCAGCGCCTCATTAATCTCAGCCTGGCGCTCCGGCGAAGCCGCCTCCGCCGCCAGTTCAGCCAGACTCGACGGTGTTTCGAACACCTCAGTCAACGTCCGCAGCGGCACCGTCCTGAGCCATCTCCGCAGAAACCACTCCGTCAGCAGATGAGCCGCGATACCCTCCACGGCCAACACCGGATTGGTCCCGAACACCTCACCCCCGGACCGGCTCTTCTTCTGGCTCGTGAAATTCCCCAACCCCTTCTTCACGAGCTCAACGAACCGCCCCCAGGGCCGCGGCCCGAATAGATACTGGTCCGCCGCGCTCATAATGCACAGGTGCTTCACCTCATCCCGCTCCAGATTCCGGATCACCGGATGCAGCGGCCCCGTTGCATGCGCCGCCATCACCACATAGCTCGATGACGCATTCCATTCCGTCGTCTGCCGGCCGATCAGATGCTGCACCGCGGCCGTCGCCACGGCCGGCACCCCCCTCGGCTGATTTCGGTTATCCCGCTTCGGCCACATCTTCAACAGACGCTCAATCACCCGCGCCAGCGTATTGCTGTGCCGCCGCTCCTCCGCACACCACGCGCCCTCGCACCACGCCACGCCGTGCTCGGCCCCATACCGCGCCTGCTCCTCGTTCTTGCCCATGAATCGCCCCAGCGTGGGCAGCAGGAACCGGAACCCCTCGCCGCTCTGCCGCGTGTACGCCGGAATCGGTTCCTCATCTTCCATCGCCATGTTCAACATCAGCGCCATCTCCCACACCGCGATGCCTGTCACGTCGCCAGGCTCAATCGCCCACAACTCCACCTTCTGCCACGGCCGGGCCCTGTGACGCAGAACTTCCGGCTGATGGTGAAATCCCCAGAACGACCGTAGATACTCGTCCAGCACCCCCGTCTCAAAATCCTCGCGAATGATCCGGTAGATACATCGCAGCGTCTTCGGCAGACACAGCGCCTGCTGCCACTCCGAACGCCGCCGCTCCACCTCCGGCGGCGCCACCGGTACGTACTGCGGGGAATCTTGCATCACATGCCATATTGACGAATCCCCTGGGCCAACGCATCCAAGAAAGTGAATCCAGATTTCAGCCGCCGCAGATTCCTCGAATTCGTCGCCGCCAGTCCGCTCCTGGCCCTCGCCCAGTCCAGCATCGGCCCCATCCGCTCCCCGGCCGAAGCACTCAACGTCATGGACTTCGAGGCCGCCGCCCGCAAAGCCATCCCGCCCGCCCACTTCGGCTACCTCGCTACGGGAGTCGATGACGATCGCACTCTGCAGGCCAACCGCGACGCCTACGCCCGCGTCCAGCTCCGCCCCCGCCGCCTTGTCGATGTCTCCCGCATCGACACCAGCACCGAGCTCTTCGGTTCCCGCTGGGAGTTCCCACTCGGCCTCGCCCGGGTCGGCAACATGAAGGCATTTCATACCGACGCCGAACTCTCCGCCGCCCGCGCGGCCACGGCCAAACGCACCCATCAGATCCTATCCACCCTCGCCACCACGCCCATCGAACACGTCATGAAGGCCGCTGGCACGCCCATCTGGTATCAGATCTACGCCACTGCCAGTTGGCAGGTCACCGAGAAACTCGTGAAGCGCGCCGAAGCCGCCGGCTGCCCTGTCATGGCCCTCACCGTAGATGTCCCGGCCGGTCGCAAAACCGAGGCAGCCGAGCGCCTCAAGCGCCTCGACACGCGCACCTGCGCCGCCTGCCACACCCCGGGCCCCGAAGCGATGTTCCGCCGCAAGCCCATGTTCGACGGAATCGATACCAAAGGTGTATCCATCTTCCACGACACCGCGGACTGGGCCTTCGTGGACCGCCTACGCTCCGTCACCAGGATGAAGCTCGTCCTCAAGGGAATCGCGACCCGCGAAGATGCCACCCTGGCCCTCCGGCACGGCGTCGACGGCCTCATCGTCTCCAATCACGGCGGCCGCGCCGAAGATAGCGGCCGCGCTACCCTCGAATGTCTCCCCGAGGTGGTGGAGGCTGTCGCCGGCCGCATCCCGGTTCTCCTCGATGGAGGCATTCGCCGCGGCACGGACATCTTCAAAGCGCTCGCCCTCGGCACCAGCGCCGTCTGCATCGGCCGCCCTTACGTCTGGGGTGTCGGAGCCTTTCGACAAGCCGGAGTCGAGCGCGTACTTGAAATCCTCCAGGCCGAATTCACCCCTGCCATGAAGCAGTGCGGCACCCGTTCTCTCCGGGAAATCGGGCCGGCCGCTGTTTTGGTCAAGCCTCTTCTCGCCGAGCGTTAGTTCAGCCGGCCCGGCCTTGCCTCCGTGCATCCGTCGAATAGAATGGAGACGACCATTCGTACCGCTTCGGCGGAATAGCCAGCCGCGAGAGAGCAACAGCAATATGGCGACGGGAGACATTACGCGGCGTGCCCTGATGGCGCCGCTACTGCAAAGCGCGATCGTCTCGTGCGTAATGGCACAGGATAACGACGCCCTCAATGGCGTGGCCGGCCTGGATCGCGCCGTCGTCCTGCCAGGCAGAACCTACCTGCGCGGATGGGCTGGCTACGGCGCTCCGCCGCGGACTCCTCGCCCCTCAGGCCGCAACGCCCTCGCGCCACCCTCGCCCCCGTCCGTCCCCAGCCGAACGTCAAATGGAGCAAGGAAGCGGGACCGGGACCCGTCGTCTTCGCCAACGACAGCGCCTTGATCACTACCGCTCTCTTCAAAAAGCCCGGCCGCTATCTCCTCAAACTCACTGCCAACGATGGCCGCAATACCGCCTCATCCACTCTCACAGTGCTCGTTGAAAATCCGCCGCCCGCTCATCAGCTCGGCGCCGTCTACACCAATCGCTTCCAGATCAACAGCCCGTTCTGGAAGGCCCGGGCCAAAGCGCTGACGGCTACCTGGATTCCCCATTGCATCGATCAGATCAATCGAACCGATATCACCGTCGGCGAGGGTGGCATCGATAACTTCGTCGAAGCCGCCAAGGCACTGCGCGGCCAGCCGCACGGTCTTCACAAAGGCTACGTCTCCTCTAACGCCTGGGTGCACCAGACCGTCGAGTCCATCTGCATCGCCCTCATGATCGATCCCGAAGGCGATCCGGAGATCCTCTCCGCCCATCGGAGAATGCGCGCCACCCTCGAAGACTGGATTCCCAAAATCCTCGCCGCCCAGGAGCCCGACGGCTACCTGCAAACCGCCTTCACGCTGAACCGCCCCGGCCGCAACGGCGCCATCATCGAATCGAAGTCCTTCCAGCATTGGGATCCCGCCCACCGCGGTGATCACGAAGGCTATGTCGCCGGCTATTTCCTCGAATCGGCCATCAATCACTACCTGATGTCGGACAAGCAGGACGCCCGCCTCTACAACGCCGCCAAGAGACTCGCCGATTGCTGGGAATCGAATCTCGGCCCCGCGCCAAAGAAGCCCTGGTACGACGGTCACCAACAGATTGAGCAGGGCCTCGTCCGCTTCGGCCGCTTCGTCAACGACATGGAAGGCACGGGCAGGGGCGACCGCTACGTCGCGCTCGCCAAGTACTTGCTCGACGCCCGCTATACCGCCGCCGCGGGCCCCCGCGACCGCCAGGAGTACGATCAGAGCCACGTGCCCGTCACTCAGCAGTACGAGGCCGTCGGACACGCCGTCCGCGCCGTCTACACCTACTCCGGCATGGCTGATGTGGCCGTCGAAACTCACGACCCCGATTATCAGAGCGCCGTCAAATCCCTCTGGCACAACCTCGTCCACCGCAGATGGTATGTCACCGGCGGCATCGGTAGCGGCGAAACCTCTGAAGGCTTCGGGCCCAACTACTCCCTCCGCAATCGCGGCTACTGCGAGGCGTGCTCCACCTGCGGCGTCATCTTTTTCCAATGGAAGATGAACCTCGCCTACCACGACGCGCGCTACGCGGACCTTTACGAAGAGCCGATGTACAACGCGCTCCTCGGTTCCATGGACCTGCAAGGCAGCCACTTCTACTACGACAACCCCCTCGACGCCCGCGTAGCCCGCTACCGGTGGCACGTCTGCCCCTGCTGCGTCGGCAACATTCCCCGCACCCTCCTCATGCTGCCCACCTGGACCTACGCCAAAGCCCCCAGCGGCATCTATGTCAACCTCTACGCCGGCAGCACCATCGAACTGGAAGACGTCGGCGGCACCGGCGTTGTGATGGTGCAGGAGACGGATTATCCCTGGAACGGCAAAATCGCCATCACCGTCAATCCCAAAACTCCCGGGCGCTTCAGCCTGCATCTGCGGATCCCATACCGCTCCGTCAGCGAGCTCTACAGAAGTTCTCCCCCGGCCGAGGGCCTGGTCTCCCTGGCAGTCAACGGCGTGTCTGAAAAACCGCGCATCGCCAACGGCTATGCCGTCGTCACCCGTACCTGGAAGGCGGGCGATAAGGTGGAACTGGTGCTGCCGCTCATCCCGCAACGCATCAAGGCCAACGACAGGATCGAGGCCACGCGCAATTGCGTCGCCCTGCGCTACGGCCCCCTGATCTACAACATCGAATCCGCCGACCAGGACATCACCAAGAGTCTCGCGCCAGACTCTCCCCTCACTGCCGAGTGGCGAAAAGATCTGCTCGGCTGCGTCATGGTCATCAAGGGGACATTCACTGACGGCACCCCGCTCCTCGCAGTGCCCAACTTCGCCCGCATGAATCGCGAGCCGGGCCTCCCCTATCCCGACTTTCGCAGTTCGCCTGAGTTTTTGGCTATTTTAGGGCGTCCGCGGCCCG
>CAYVDY010000147.1:0-12686 GCA_964450255.1 uncultured Candidatus Solibacter sp.
CTCCATTGTGGCTCCTGTCGCGCCAGAGAAGGAGTTGTGCGAAAACAGCATCCCGTGCGTCGATCCAGCCGTCGCCGTTGCCACCTTTGGTAGGTTGGTCATAGACGGCGAGCGCCCGGAAGCCGTTCTTTTCGCCCTCCCCGCCCGGCTGACTCGTGACGTTGCCGAAGAGCTCCGAACCGTTGTCGATCCTGCCATTGCCGTTGAGGTCTAGCGCGAGAAAACTATCGTCGGACGTGGCATCCGTCCAAGATAGTTTGGCTGGCTTCCCTGTTGCCGAAATATCAAAGGTCACACCATTCGCAGCTGACGTCAACAGAAAGCCGTCACCTTCTATGTCGACAAGGACCGGCGAGGGATCGAGAATACAACATCCTGACATGACGTTGCAGACATAACCCGGGTTGGTGTCCTCACATTCGCCGTAGTTATGACACGTGTACGCGCAGAGCGACTGCACACACTGATTGCTTGAGCAGTGATGTTGCATGTTGCAGTCGTCGTTTATGAAGCACGTCTTGGGAGTGCAGCAATTGTTGATGCACGTTCCCTCCAGGAAACTCGTGCCGCATGTGGGGTCCGCCCCCTGGCAGGGGCTCTGGCCATTCGGGCAAGACGTCGGGGGTGGCGCACAACACCCGTTGGATGAACAGAGTTGTCCGGTTGGGCAGGTTGAAGGTTGGCTGGCAGGGTCACACATGTTGGCGCCTTCGCAGTCATCAGCCTGCCCGTTGTCGCAGGTCTCACGATCACATTCCGGACAAGAAACACCGGAGTTGTGGGTGCAACTGGACGCACCAGTAGGGCGCCACCCTCGACTGCGCCCCGCGCTGATATCGGTGTGAGTATCCCGATACTGGCCCGTGCATCCGGTCGATGCGCACTCCGGCCTCGGACTATCCTGCACCCACCTTGAGCCTGAGCAAGCAGCGGGAAAGCAACCCGAAGTTCCACTCGCCTGCACAGAAGTCGACTCCAGGAATGGAACGAGCCGCCACAGGAGGCCTGGCTGTTTCGGCTTCCCGCAGTTCCCTGCTGACTGCGCCCGTTCCTGATCGATTCTGTTGAGTCTTGCGATGGCGAAAGTCGGGTTTGGCCGGAGACCGGAAAAGAAGGACTCCAGTCTCCGTCCCGAGGGCTCAATGACGGCGGTCGTCGCGATTCGGCGGGAACTGAGCCGATCACGCATATGCTGGCAACCGGTAGCCGTCAGCAGGAGTGGCACGATGGCGGCAGTAAACGGGATCACGCACCGGTCGACCGTTTCTCGTACGAGGATATTCACCAGGCGTTGCCGTGCGCGAAATACGCCCGAGCACATTCCCCGTAAACGGGAGGAAGTCGGTATCTCCCCAACTTTGTTCGGTCGGTCGATCAGCATGGATACTCCTTACTCCACGACGAAACGCCGGGCAAAACTCCTTGCTCTCTTGGCTGCTCTGGTTATTGAGGTTCGACTCTATACCTGTGCAGAATATGCGTATCGTTCTCAAAAACGATGTCGTCTTCTTCAAACCCCATGAGCCGGCCCCAGGTGAGCGCGGGCGCGGGTGTTTGCATGGTGATCCAGGTGCGGCTTGGGCGATCCAGCCGCGCAACGTTCATCCCCACGTCCACTCGAGTACCGACGATAGCAATTCCGCCCTGGGATAGCGCCAAGCCCTGCTGGCTGCTGCCAGCAGCGGATGCAGCCGGAGGCCCATCCTCACGAAAGAGTTCGCGGCCATCCATCCCAAACTCGAAGTACTCATTCCCATTGGTTAACCATGCGACGCGGTCTTTGGACGCAGAAAGAAGGGAGCCCTCTACAGCTTCGCCCCGCGACTCCCGTTTCGACCGACTGACCCGAATCGGAGCAGTGCTCAGCACCTTGCCAAACCGGTCGAACCGCCTGAGTACGTTTTTCGCGGTGAAGTCATCCTCTTCGTTCAGAACCCATCCTACCGTCCAGAGGACGCCATCCGATGCGACGACAGCTTGAATGGGACAGTAGGGCCAAACGCGAGTCACACTTTGCTCCTTGCGGTCCGCCGAGACGCGGGCCACGAATGTACCGGCGGTGCCGTCTTCCATGTAAGCTGACCCCACCAGGGCGATGCCGCCGTCTGGAGCCATGGCGGCCCATGCCAGACTGATCCTCGCCGCGCTCGGTATCCCGAAGGGAATGCGTTCACCGTTTCCGTTCCAGTCGTGGACACAGATGACCGGTTGCGCCGAGCGGTTGTAGTCGTAGCCAAGCAATCGGCCATAGGCCCATCCGACGTTCGCTTTGCAGAATGGCCTGAGTCCATCCCCATCAGAAGGCGATGGGACTAGCCTCAATGGAGATTGGCCCAACGCCGAATGAAGACACACAGCAAGGACAATTGGGCCGAGACGGAGGTGGCCACTCCGGCGTTGAGTATGCTGATAATTGGAGTTGATTCCGGCTTCAGAGAAGACCATGACGATGCCCCCCTTTCGGACAACTTGCACGAATAGGCACGAGACGGCGACCGTACCCCACATAAGCTGAACGCACAGGCCCTCCACGAAAGCACACGCTAGCATCTCTGAATAGAGGGCTGCTTGCTCTCGTATCGGTCGACTTTCCAGAACAGTGTGGAAGTGAGAATTATGAATGTCAAGTTCTTTCGTCACTATTTGTATCTTTTGTGATCCTGACATTGTAGTCATTCTTGCGAGACCGCTTTGCCGCCTGAAGCACAATTCCGCTGGCTAGCTGTGCAGCTCATAAAGGCATTTCGGTGGCATGCCAGCGCTTCGGCGGTCCGCCTTCTCCCCTCGGTGCGTCGATGAGCGACCGCGCCTCCGGATAGGGTCCGGGCTCGAGGAGCAGGCCGTGAAGGAAGAGTCCGAGGCGGCGATCATCGCGGAGTACATGCCGGCGCTGGCGTCGGATGCGGAGTTGGATGAGGCGATTGAGGCGGCGATCGCGGAGACAGGCGCCACGTCCGCCAAGCAGATGGGCGCGGTGATGACGGCGGCCAAGGCGAAGCTGGGCGGCAAGCGGGCCGATGGGAAGGTGCTGAGCGAGAGGGTGAAGGCGCGGCTGGGTTAGGCCGCCGCGGTGGTCCGCGGTTCGAGCCGCACGGGGAAGTTGACCGATCGCGCGATGAAGCAGAGCTGGTGAGAGCGGTGATGCAGGGTATCCACATCTGAGATCCGGGCGGCATCGGTCACGGTGAGATGCGGGCGCAGAACGACCTCGACGAATTGGCCGGAGCCATCGGGGTTGATCGTCATATCGCCGGTGGCTTCGTCTTCGTAGGCTGTCACCACGATGCCGGCCTCGGCACAGAGGTGGAGCGCCCACAACATGTGGCAGGCAGAGAGTGAGCCGACGAGCAACTCCTCCGGGTTGTAGCGCGAGGCGTCCCCGCGGAATTCGGGCGCGGACGAACCCGCGATGCTGTTGGCCTTGCCCGGGGCGCTGAGTTCGTGGCCGCGGCTGTATGCGGTGTACGACGACGTGCCGGTCCCTTTGTTGCCACTCCATGTGGTGTGAATCCGGAAGCTGTGCATGCGACACAGGGTAGCACCGGGATTCGGCTGGCGGGGCGGCGTGTGGAATCAACGAGATATGGGAGTGTTCGGCGGTTGCCGCGTTGTGGGAGGGTGCCGAGCCGGCGCCGGCAGCGGCGGCCATGACTTTGGCGGGCGGGTGGGCTGTGTTTTCAGCGACATATGGGAGTGTTCGGCGTTCCTGGAGAATTCTCCGGTAGCGTCTGAGATCGCGTAGCGCACGGTCGAATCGGCGGCCGAGCCAGTTGCTGCGCCGGGTGATGAGCCAGAAGCGGGGATCGGTAGTCACGTAGTTGAAATCGGCTTGGCGGAAATCCCCGCCGCAGCGGGCGGCGTGGGCGCGGATGACGGCGTACTCGAAGCGATCGAACTGGAGGAACCAATGGCCGTAGAAGGCTAGTTCGGTTCTGAATTGGCGTTCGACGGGGTCCTGGATACCGGCGACGAGGGGGAGAATGCGTTCCCGGATGCGAGTTGCCCAGGATGGGGGGAGCAAGTGCTTGCGGGCGTAGAGGTGGTGTTTGCAGGCGGAGCGGGAGACCTTTTCCTTGCCGGCGGCGGTGATGGGACCTTTCGAAAGGCGGGCGTTGGCACGGTTGGCGGCGAGCTTCTTTTCGGTCATGCGGATCAGGGCCATGTTTGATCTCCGGGGAGATTGTAGCGCGGGTCCGCAAGGGACAGGGTGGTTTGAAATCAATAAGTGGTTTGATTTCAATTTGTTATCGCAGGTGGAGGCGATGTGAACGCCCAGTCCGGCGAAGTCGATTCACCCCTTCCGGT
This sequence comes from uncultured Candidatus Solibacter sp., assembly GCA_964450255.1. Taxonomy (GTDB): domain Bacteria; phylum Acidobacteriota; class Terriglobia; order Bryobacterales; family Bryobacteraceae; genus Paludibaculum. The sequence goes on from CAYVDY010000147.1 coordinate 4,306, forward strand.
CAGCAACGCCAGATAGTCTGCCGGTCCACCATCTCAAACTGTCCGCGCAGGGTGCGCCAGGAGTAGATGAAGTCGCTGCCCCACGGATCGTAGCCGAACCCGTATGTGCCGTACTGAGTTCCATCACCGATCATCCCGTTTAGGCAAACGATGTGCACTTTGCTCTTAAAGTTCAGCGTGAGACCGACAGGATCAGCTCGCAACCAGTTCGCAAACGTGGAAACGGGAAATGATTTCAGCCCCTCGCGCCGCAGCCCCAGTGCCTTGGTGAACTTGTCGTGATACTCCCATCGAAGACCGGTATCCATCAGGAAAGCCATATGGAACAGGCCAGCCGCACCGCCGTCCGCCTTCGAGAGGATGTCTTCCAGCGTGTACTGTTTCCTGTCGCGGATGGCCAGCATCATCGCCGCTGTCGCCGCCCAACACCCCATCGACTTCACCTGCCCGACGAACGGGAAGCTCATCTGCCACTTGATCTTGATGTGTTCCGGCGGGCCAGGTTTCTCGTGGGATGCGAGCATATCGTTGATGCGCTGCAGCGTCGCGCCTCCCGGTGATATCTTGCCGTCTTTCCACCCGTATTGCCAGCGCTGAAGGTTTTCGATTGCGCCGGTTGTCAGCGCTCCGCAAGCGCCGTCCACTGCCAGTTTTGGGGATGGTCCCCCCCAATTCAGGGGCACATCGTTCAACGCCGTCTGAATCTTTCTGACATCCGAGGAGTTGTTCACGCACCCGGAACCAACTGATGAGCTGATTTCTACTGCCATGAATCATTACTCTCCTTTCCGATTACTCTATCGCGAGTGAACTGCGGCCGGCGGACCATTGGTTCCTGAACCCCTTGGACGCTTCCCTGCTCCGAGGCCAGAGCATGGTCCGACGAGCACGCCGGAATCCTTTGGGCAGAAGCCGAAATCTCATGCACTGATGCGCCACGCCCTATTTGCCGGTTTCCTTGTTCCGCGAAACTGGGAACACCCAATCTGAGGCCGTTTTATCCGGTTAGCGATGATATACTCTGGGCAACATGCGTCTCGCAATGGCCTTAGTAGTTTCCACAATGACGTCCCTGTTTGGGCAAGTGGCAGTCACGTTTCAATCGATTCCACCCACCGAAAAGGGTCATTTCAAGGTAGTAGGCGCCAACTGCCAGCCCGGCGTGTACTCTACCCCGGCCACCCTCACCTGGACCGCCGGTCCAGATTGCACCGTGGAGACGCTGCTCCCGCCGGAGAGTGGCGGGAACTCGCGTTACGCTTTTCAGGCGTGGGACGATCAGGATAAGTCCAAGATCCGGGCGATTCCGGTTCCCGCTGTGAAGACCACGCGCGAACTCCGGCTCCAGCAGGAATTCAAACTGGCGACTCAGGCGAGTCCTCCCGGATCCGCCACCATGTATGGGAGCGGTTGGCATCCTGAGGGCCTGACGGTCCGCGTCCAGGCGGTCCCTCAACCCGGCTACGTTTTTTTGAACTGGGGCTCGCTTTCGTTCGGCGGGAGCGGCTACGATCCGCCCTGGGTCGAGTTCATCCTGTCCGGCCCGCCCACCGTAACGGCCGTTCTGCGGTCCAGCACCACTGCTCCGCTGCCTCACCAGTTCTCCCTGACGGTCCTCAACAGTCTCGCCGATGTTCACGCAGGATCCTTCAATCAATCCGGCTCGATTGTCGGCACTCAGTATAGAGATCCATCGGTCGGCCAGTTACCGACTGTGTGGGTCCCCGAAACCCCTAACTCGCCGTTCGGCACTATGCGCTTCCTGGAGGGGTTGCCGATGTGGGAGAACGTGATCCTACCCAAACTGAATGACGATGGCCGCATCCTCAACGTGGCGAAGGGCACCACGAGGATCGCAATCTGGACGCCCTCCGCGCCAGGTTCGCCCACCGGAGTGGAGACTGCAATCAATGACGCGTCCCGGTCCACCACCGGCAGGACCGCGGGCTTCAATCGCTACGGACAGGCGTCTGTCAGTTATTCCGGTCTTCAGCAGCAGGCGCTCTGGACTCCGAACTCGCCCGGAGCCACCTCCGGCACCTCCTTTGTGGATTCCAGATTCGGCAACGCCTGGGCGTTGAACAACTATGGCCAAGTCTTGTCCACCGCTGAATTTGGCTCGGAGGGAGCCGCCTTCCGGCTGTTCACGCCCTCATCACCGAATTCCGGCACTGGCACCTTCACCAGTGTTCCGATTGTCCCCGGCGGCATGGTGAACCAGGTTCGGGCGCTGAGTCCGCTCGGCGCGGTAGGGGGTGTGTGGTGCACTCCGCTGCCCGCCGGCGAGTGTCCCATGGAGGGGTATCTCTGGCAACCCGACCAGCCTAACGGCTCCACCGGCCAACTGACGAAACTGGCGGCGCCCGCCGGTTTCGGCGAGTTCATCCGAATCGCCAGTGTCAATTCTTCCGCAGACTTGGTGGGAACTCTCAATCACCCTCTGGGACAGGTCCCGTTTGTCCGCCTGAAAGGCGTCATTTACGACCTGATGCAGGTGCCTGGGGTGGTAGATGGTTTCCAGCCCATCGCCATCAATGACGCCGGCCAGATTCTGATGCAGCAAGGCAACAACGACATCCTGTTGCTCACTCCCCGTGCGGTCGCCCCAACTCCGCCAGCCGATGCCGTTTCCGTGACCATTGACTCCAATGTCCCGACAGCGGGCTTCACCGTAAGCGGCGCGGCGTGCCAGCCCGGCGCCTACTTCACCCCTCGGACACTGCGATGGAATCCGGGAGCCAACTGCCAGATCCAATGGTCCTCGACCGTATCGCTTATGGTTGGGCGCCGGCTCCGGTTTGGCGGGTGGACGGATGGCGCAGCCGGCAATACCCGAATCATCCCCGCTCCGGCGGCTGCAACTACTTACACCGCGGCCTTCGTGGAGGAGGTGGAGGTTGTACTACGCGTCCAGCCGGCCAACGCAGGGACTGTAGCCGGCGGGGGTTGGGTGGCCATCGGCACCAATGTAACTGTTTCCGCAGTTGCCAACCCAGGCTTCTCCTTTCAGGCCTGGTCCGGGCCCGACGGACCCAACAGTGCCGCCCCTGCGCAATTCGCCGCCACCCGGCCCACCATCTACACGGCCTTGTTTTCCGCGTTGAGCACGGGGCCCTACTCGTACACGTTGACAAGGCTGACTGGCATGGCCAACGGTAAGGTCCGGCTGAACAATTACGGGCAGGTTCTGTTCGCTCCGGACTACGGCAGCGGCCCGGTTCTGCTTTGGACCCCGGATCAACCTCAATCCGCATCAGGATCAACCACCTCGCTGCCGGGGTTCCTCCCGGCGAACGCCTCCTTTTCCACTTCCTCCCTTCTTCTCGACGATTTCGGCCGCATTGCCGTGAAGCCCTCCGGCCATCCGCTGGTGCGTTGGACGCCGACTGCCCCCAATGGCAGGCAGGGCTCATACTCGCCATTCGTCGAAGTGCCGGGGCATGCGGTTTCCTGGGTCAGACACATGAATTCCTACGGCCAATTGTTCGGAGCCTTCGTCTCCGGCAATACGAACTACTACGGCATCTGGACGCCATCTTCTCCCAACGCCGCTCTTGGAAGCCTCGTGCAGAATCAGAGCTACGACCGGATGATCAAGGGCAATGAGTATGGCCAGTTCGTGGCCGATTACCCGTTCAGCGCGCCCGAAGGCTTCAGGCTCTTTACCCCCTCCGCTCCCAACTCCAGCAGCGGGACCTTTGACTACTTGAAAGTACTGCCTCCCTTGGATTCGATGGATACGGTCGCCCTCAACAATCGCGGCGCCGTCGCCTTCAACGTCATCACTCGCTTCAGCGCGCCGTCCTACACGCGCGAAAACCTGTCTTACATATGGAAGCCGGACGTCAACAACGGCAACAGCGGCCAAGTCTTCCCAATCAAGCCTCCGGTGGGGTATTCAGTGCTTTCGATCTATCACATGAATAACTTCGATGATGTGGCTGGCCGTGTTCTGCGGAACGGCGCTTCCTATGTCCCCTTCGTGATGGCCAAGGGCCAGTTCTTCATTCCCGAGGGGATCCCCGGCCTGCCCGATCCCTTCACCATCAGCGCCTTCAACGATGCCGGCCAACTGGTTGCCGAGCAGTCTACCGCCCAGGGTCCCAGCTTCTTCCTGCTCACCCCCAACGTCAGCGGAGGCGCCTGCCCTGTCTCCACGGTCCGGTCCCAGGAGCATGTGGGCCCCGCCGGCGGCCGCCTGACGTTGAACGTGAACTCAGCCTCCACCTGCCAGTGGACGGCCTCATCGAATGCGGACTGGTTGAGTATTACAGGAGCTTCCACGGGGACGGGCAGCGGTACGGTGGTTCTGGGCATCCCCAAGAATGATAGCGGCGCCGCCCGGCAAGCCGATGTGATGGTCAATGGCACTCGGATCGGAGTCCGGCAGGCCCATTTGTCCACGGTCAGCCTCTATCCTTCCTCGCTGACCCTTGTCGTCAGCCCGAAAGGAGTGGCGGCGCCCCAGGAAGTGCGGTTGCTCATGGCTGATGCGGGGCCAGTCACCTGGCGCCTTGCCTCCGCCAACTATAATCTGAGACTCGATCACACTACTGGTTCCGTGCCGGACCGGATTACGGTCTCGTACACGACCGCCAGCGGTCCGCCCACGCAGACCCAAGTGGCAATCCAGTTGGACCTGACCGGCGCGGAACAGGCCTCGATTACTCTGCCAGTCACGCTTGCAGTCCAGCCTACCGGCACTGTTGCCAGGCCTCCGTTCGGCTCTTTCGATACGCCCACCGACGGCGCTGCGAATCTGGCCGGTTCGGTCGCCGTCACCGGTTGGGCCCTCGATGACATCGGCGTCAACAAGGTGACCATCTGGCGGGATCCGGTCGGACCCGAACCGACCCACTCCAACGGCTATGTCTACATCGGCGACGCCCTGTTCGTTCGCGGCTCCCGCCCAGACGTGGAAGCGAAGTACCCCACCAGCCCGAATGCGGATCGCTCAGGTTGGGGCTACATGCTACTCACGAATCCTCTGCCCGGCAAGGGGAACGGCACCTTCAAGCTGCACGCCATCGCCACCGATTGGGAGGGTAACTCCGTCAAGCTGGGAACCAAGACCGTTACCGTGAACAACCTCCGCGCCACCAAGCCGTTCGGTGCAATCGACACCCCCGCACCAGGGGAACTAGTTTCGGGAGCGATTTCGAATTCCGGATGGGTACTCACCCCACAACCGGCAGCTATTCCCATTGACGGTTCCACCATCTGGGTGAGTGTCGATGGAGTCTACCTGGGCCATCCGACCTTCGGCGCCTTCCGCCCGGATGTTGCCGGCATCTTCCCCGGCTACGCCAATACTGACAGCTCCGCCGGACAGTACCTCCTGGATTCCACCAAGCTCGCGAATTCCATGCACACCATCGCGTGGATCGTCTCCGACAATCAGGGCCGCGGCGATGGGATGGGAAGCCGGTTTTTCGACACTCAGAATGCAGTGCAATCCTTGAATGCCGGCCCGATCCTCCAGGCCGAGCGCGAGTTCCAATTTCGCGCCGCCCGCGTCCTGCGCTCCTCCACCGCCGTCAGCTACCCCGCCTTCCGCCGAGGCTACCATCGCGACGCCGCCCTGACGCCCATCCGCCGGGCCGGCGACGGCCTGCTGGAGCCCATACAGATCAACGAACTGGACCGCCTGGAACTTCACCTCCCGGCCGGCCAGCAGTGGACCGCCTTGCAGAGAGTCGGCGAGGAGCTCCGCGACTTGCCCATCGGCTCCACCTTCGACGCCGAAGGGGGTATCTTCTATTGGCAGCTGGGCCCTGCATTCCTCGGCGAGTTCGCACTGGAATTCCGCGCCGCCGATGGCGCGGTCCTCGTCGTCCCGATCCGTGTCGGCGTCACGGCCCCAACCAACACTACGGCAATCGCAGACGCCCAGTAGAAGTAGACAGTTCCAGGCATGGGCAGTCCGGCGCGTTCGCCCTTCTGCCCAGAGAGGCCGCGTCGTGCCGGTAGATATTCATTGCTTTGTGGAGCCGAGAGCGCATTGGACAAAGAGCCACGCTGGAAGGCGGTGGGGATCACAGGCGCCGCTGACACGAGAGGCCGATTAGAGAGTGCGGCCATCGAGCGCTGCGATCTCTCCGTCCGCCGCCAGGACAGACGATTCTCACCTGCAGGTTACGGATCCGGATTTGCCTTGAGCCTTGCTCTCCTTGTCGAACCGCTGTGCGCGGACCGAGTATCTGGCTGGCTTTTGAATGTCGAATTCCTTGCTGGGGCCAGCCTCCTCGTTGAGACTCTCGCGGCTTTCAGGCCTCCTTGCGTGACTTTCCTGGCACATTCGCCAGCTTGTCCTCGGACTACTTTGCCGTAGAGGGTCAGCGACACTGGATTCCCTTAGCTGTCGCAGCGTTGGACATCAACGTGGGGCACCGTGCGGGGGGGGGGAATTGTCGCCGATCACTGGACTATCGCTTCCCGGTTGTCGCCCTGGGAATGTGGGCAGGTTGGCCGGTCAGTCGATGACGTCGACGACCTTGCGGTGTTCGGCGATTCTGCGGCGCAGTTCGTCGCGCTCCGTGCGAAGGGGGACGTTGGCTTCGTCCTGGAGTGCCCGATAGCCGATGATTGCGGCTACGAAGCCGAGGCCCCAGAGCACATAGCCTACGTCGTTCTCGCCCTGCGAGCGGAACAACATCAGGAGGCCCAGGCCAGCCAGCAACACCCCACCGCCGAAGCCCGCTCCGACCCTAGTTGAGTTGGCGGCTCCGGCGGCCGCAAGTTCGGTCTCGACGCGAGCGAGATCCTTTTCGTAACGGACGATTGCCAGTTCCGAGGCGGCGCGGTCTGTGTTCCGCTCCACCTCCGACAGGCGTGCTTCCATGCGCTGCAGGGAGACGGTGCCGCCGGCCCGGCGCACGCGGACGGACGCTCCGCAATAGCCGCAGGCGAAGGTCTCCAGGTTTGGCGGTACTTCGAGACTGGTGCCACACTTAGTACTACTGTGTGATAAACGTAACACACCACAAAACGGACAGCGAGGAAGCTGTCGAATGAGGAAGGCCGCGATGGTTCGGCGGAGCGTAGCAATCGAATGAGGGTCATACCGTCCACAGGCTGGGGAACGACGACGTGGCTGGAAGTTCGCCGGCGGTTTTGTTGAGTGTATTGCCAGGCATCCTGTTCGGGCTGAGGGGGGAAACGGCTCCTCTCCATGGTCAGGAACCGGTAGGCGGCAATGCAGAGCGCACCGTGATGGTGGAATCGGCGCCAGCCACGCCCTTCGAAATGGCCGAGGCCCAGTTCCTGCTTCAGTTCTTCGTAATTCCGCTCAATGATCCAACGGTGTTTGGCGGTCCGCACCAAATCCTTGAGCTTCGTCTCCGATGGCAGGTTGGAAATCCAGTACTACGCCGGTTCGGCCTCCCCCTTCGGCCACTCGATCAGCAGCCACTCTTCCGGATGAGGTTCTGCCTGCCAGTAGTCTCGGTGGGCTGGACGGACCCAGAGAGCGGAGAAGCGGGAGCGGAGGGAGTGCTGTTTGCCTTCGCGCCAGGTGAAGTTCTTCCACGCGGCAACAGCGAGTCCGAGCGCTAACTGCCTGACGCATTCCGGTTGGTGTTGTCCGTCACGGCGCAGCAGCCTGGGTGGAAGGCCTTGGCAACTCCACGGCTTGGCTGGCAAGGGCAACGTACCCTGCGCCCATACCGTCATCGATCACTGAATGCCCACCACATAGGGGAGTCCAAGTTCGGTCAGGCCCGCTCGGAGCTGTCCATCGGTTCCATAGGCGGCATCGGCCAACCGAACGCAAAAGCTCTTTGTTGTCAATCCAGAGAACGAAGGCCGAGCGCTAATTTGGACAGCCCTGGGTTTTCGGACTGGAAGTACTCATTTTAGTGAACTTCTCATCGCAATGGTGCATTTTTTTTGTTGCAATTGAACTCTTGTGATATGCTCCGCATGTCTGTGCGATTCAAGCATGTTCACACAGTGAAAACGGACGAGCCCAGCCCATCTGCACAGACCTGTTAGTGAGGAGGAACTAATGACCTTTCGCCTCTTTCTGTGTCTGGTGGTGGTCCTCTCGGTGGCATCCGGTGCATCGATTGTGATTGATCTTGGGCACAGTCCCGGTCCCGATGGTAGTTTGGGCCCTGCGGACGACCTCCCAACGCCGACAACGGTGAGGCGGTCAGGCAGCTTAGGCTACGGCATATTGGGCGTCAACTTTACATCCGCCAGATGTTCCGAGGTCCGTTCTTCCCAGGCAGTTTACCGACAAACCACTACTCTAGTTCGAGCGTGCCTGATGCGACGTTCTCTTCTCAAGTTTTCGGTGTTTCCGTCGATTCAAATTCTTACTGGAAATTGACTCTGTACAGACCGGAGCACTCATCCCATGAACAACCATCAACTAAACG
>CAYVDY010000148.1:0-12674 GCA_964450255.1 uncultured Candidatus Solibacter sp.
CACGACATCTGCCCCAGCCGCTCCCGGCCTCGCGTCACCCGGCGGGAAGCCATCGCGGCGGCCGGCCAGCGCGCCAGGGAATATGGCGTGGTTACCAGCACCTGGACTTGGGCGGTCACCACGGATACCGATGGTGGCCAGCGCGACGCCCTCGTCGCGTTCCCCAAAAGCCCGGTTCTGCAGTCTCTGAATCCGTTCACGCTGCGCGTGCTCGCCACTGCTCCCTCCGGCGACATGGTCCTGGTGTTGTTAGGCCCCTCCGGCCGCCCGATCGGCTACCAACACCGGAAGACCGCCGCGCCACAACGCGGCACAGCATCCGCCGCTCCCCGGCCTGAGCTTCTCCAGCGAGAGCTCGCCCGCTACGCCGGCCCCAACAGCGCCGCCTTTACTTCCACCACCACCGGCGTCGCCAGCCAGGAGGGGCTGCGCACCGTGTGGGAATGGGTGGATCCAGCCACGCCCGGAATCCTCGCACGCTTCGAACTGGTCACACGCGATGGCTCTATTCTGCGAACGGCCTACACCACCGAAATCGCCTTCCGCCTGATGGTCCGCCACCGCCGCCCTCAGCAGTTAATCACTGGAGTGACCATTGCCTCCCTCATCTCCATCGGCTCCCTGATCGCGTTCCTCGCCATCTGGAACTTCTTCAGCCGTATGACCACGCGCATGGATCACATCCGCTTTGGACTTCCCTTCTGCGCCCTGGCCGCCGCGCCCATCCTGGCGAACTGGCTGAGCGGCGTAGTGGCCAACCAAGCGGCGTTCGCGCCACTGGATCTGGGTTCCAGCCGTTCCACCATGCTCTTGGGCACTTTCACCGGCAGCATCCTGATCATGCTCGGCATCGCACTCCTGCTGGCCTCCGGCTACGCGCTACTGCCTGACCAGGCCAAGCCCCGCTGGATCGCGCTGCGCCTGGTTTCGCAGCGAAACCTGTTCGCCCGCCCCGTTGGCCGAGAAATCGTACTGGGCCTGCTGGGAGGAACTGCCATTTGCGGCCTGTTCTTTTTGCCGGCCGCAGTGCCGGGTCTGGTGAAGGAATATGCGCGGGTCACCACGCCTTCATTCCTGGTGGAACCGGTGCCGGCAATAGCCCCGATTGCGGGGCTGACCTCGGGCGCCGATTTTCTGGCGCTCTTCTGCTTTCTGCTTCCCTGGCTGCAGGCCCGGCGCTGGCCGCGGTGGGTTGGCGGCACTGCCTTTGCCGTCCTGGGAGTTATCGCGCTCGCTGCCGTCCGGCAGCCATTTCCTCGCGACATCGCCGCCAACCTGCTCGCATCCGCGCTGGCCCTCTCCGCGCTGACTGCCATTTACAACGCCACCGGCGTCCTGGCCATCTGGTTCGCCGTGGTCGGCATGCTGGCGACGCTGCAGGCAGCCACTCAGTTCGTGTGCGGAACCACCGCGTTCACCGCGCAGGCCACTCACACGACGGTGCTGTGGTCCCTGTTCCTCCTGATTGCCACGCTCATCTGGCGTTTCGGCGCGCCGGCCGATGAGGAGGCCGTCATCGAGTCCATGAAGCCGAGCGGCAAGTCGATTTCCCGCTCGGATCGTGACCGCCTGCTGGCCGAGTTCTCCGTCGCCCGCCGCGCCCAGGAAGGCATGTTGCCCCTGGAACCGCCCTCCATCCCGGCGTATTCCATCGCTGCCGCCTGCGAACCGGCGCGCGAGGTCGGCGGCGACCTGTACGACTTTCTCGCTTTCCCCGGCGGCGAGTGGGGCCTGTGCGTGGCCGACGTCTCCGGCAAGGGCGTGCCGGCCGCCCTCTACATGACCCTCACCAAGGGCATGCTCGTTTCCGCCGCGTCGCGCCCGGCGGACCTCCCGCTGATCGCTTCGCGCATGAATCGCTTCCTGGCCGAAGCCGGCCGCCGACGCACTTTCGTCACCATGTCGCTCGGCGTTCTCGACGCCCCGCGCGGCGTTTTTCAGCACATTCGCGCCGGCCACAATCCGCCGCTGCTCTATACGTCGCGGGATCGCGGCTGCCGCTACCTGATGCCCAAGGGCATCGGCCTCGGCATCACAGCCGGCGCGGCCTTCGAGCGCAATCTCGAAGTGGAGGAAGTCCGCCTCGCCCCCGGCGATGTGCTGGTTCTCTACTCCGACGGGCTCACCGAGTGCATGGACTCCACCCGCCACCTCTACGGCGAGGATCGTCTTTGCGACATCCTGCGCCGCAACGCCCATCTCAACGCTCTCGGCATCCAGGATGCCATCCTCACCGACACCCGCTCCTTCCGCGGAGCGGCCGATCCGCACGACGACCTCACCATCGTCGTTTTGCGCGCCGAAGCGCGCGATTCATTACGATAAACCAAGGGGAGAAGACACCTTACTGTGGCCACCAACTTCCAGATCGAACGCAGCGACAACTCAGGGATCCGCATCCTCACGCTCGACGGCTACCTCGACGCGCACACCGCGCCGCAATTTGAGAACGCCATCCAGGACGAGATGCAGGCCGGCCATCAGCGAATGGTTGTCGATTGCGCCCGGCTCACCTATATCTCATCCGCCGGCCTGGGCGTCTTCATGAGCTTCATCGAGGAACTCCGGGAGGCCGGCGGCGATATCAAACTCGCCGCCATCACACCGAAGGTGTATCAGGTCTTCGAGGTGCTCGGATTCCCAGCCCTCTTCGACATTCTCGACACCACGAATGCCGCCGTGGCCAAGTTCGCTGAAAACAGCACCAGGGAGGCCTGACCGATGCCATCCTTCGAACGGACCTTCTCGCTAAACGTTCCGTCCTCCACGGAAAACCTGGCCATGATCCGCGACTTCGTTTCCAACATCGGCTCACAGGTGGGCTTCACGGAGGCCGAGGTGGCGCGGCTGGCCCTGGCCGTCGATGAAGCCTGCGCCAACGTGATTGAGCACGCCTACAGCCAGGAGGTGACCCACGACGTCACCGTCCGCGCCATCGTCGACGAAGAATCTCTCCGCTTCGAGATCGTGGACACGGGCCGGCACTTCGATCCTGCCCTGATTCAGTCGGAGGATGTGGACGAGTTGATCCGGCAGCGTAAGTCCGGCGGCCTCGGGCTCCGCCTGATCCGCACCATTATGGACGACGTGCAGTACCGCATCATCGCTGGTGAGAAGAACGAACTCCGGATGACTAAGAAACTGAAAAAGTGAGCAGCCTACCGGTCGTCAATCCGCGGAAGAGGAGCCAGTAGCGCATTCCCGAACTCTAGGCTCCCCGCCTCGCCGTCCTTCTGGAACGAGATGGTACCACGCTCAAGCCGCATCGCCGAAGGCTCCGGATTGTGCTCCGCCGCCAGTATCCCGTTGGCCCAAACCTGAACGTTGCGGCCGGAGACGGTCAAGGTGTACGTCACCCGCTCCGTAGCGCCCGCAGGCAAAGGAATTCGATAACCGGAATCGGGGTAGCCGCGCTGCCCGCGCACGAATATGCTCGCGGGACCGCCTTTCACGTCCATCTGAAGCACGAAGTCGTCGAAGGCGAGGCCGGACTCCATCCGCCCCGCGCCGGCCTGGTGCCACGGGCTGCGTTCATCGGGCGGGTACAGCCGGGCCAGGTCCAGAGGCTTCCAGCGCGCGTCGCGGAGATCCATTCCGCCGACCCCCGGCAGCAACACAATGCCGCCCGCGCGGTGACGGAATGCGCGCTCGCTTTGAATGACTTTGCCATCCACCTTCGCCACCAGCGAACTGCCGCGCACCACTACGTCCAACCGGCTCCATGCGCCTTGAGGCGCCGCCCCAAGGTCCACCACGAATCCCTGATTCGGGAAACTCCTGAGACCCAGGGCACCACATCGAAGAGCGCAGCGAAACTCCATCGTCAGCCGGACATTCTGGATCGTCGCGGGAGAAAACGTCGTGCTGGTCAATAGGCCATCCGGAAACATCTGAACCCACCCGGCGGCAGCCTGTTCTGGCGGCAGAGCCAGCAGCAGCAACATCGCTTCCAGAATCACAACGCCCTCCTCACGGCCGCCAATACCTCCGCGGCATCCTCGCCCTGCACCGGGATCACCGTGCACGGGCCAGGACTATGCGGCGACCAGCGCTGGAGCATCCGCTGGCTCGCAAAACCGGCAAACACGCTCACCAGTGGAATCCCCAGAGCCGCCGCCACGTGCTGACCGGCCGAGTCATACCCCACATACAGCGAACTCGCGGCAATCATGGCGGCGAACGACGCGAACGAGCCTTCGTGTATCCCAACGCGCTCCTGAGTCAGCCCGCTCACTTCGATGGCCTTCCGCACGCGCGCCTCTTCCTCGCCGCCGGGCGCCCCGGCGTCTACCATCACGAGACACCCCAGAGTCCCGAGCAGTTTCAACAGCTCCGCTTCAAACGGATCCTCCAACCGCTTGGCTGGATTCTCCCCCACGCCCAGGCTCACCGTGATGACCGGCTGGGTGCCGAAATCGTATTCAAATTTCGGATGCAGCCAGGGTTGGGCATCTTCCACGCCCAGCGTGGCGCGCACCCATTCCTGCGTCAATGCCGGCAAAGACGCCGTCGAATCGCCACCGTACGACCGGCTCTCGAACAGGTAGTGCTGCTCTTCCCCGCACACGGGTAGAAGCCCCAACTGAGTCAGGCGCGAATCGGGATCCAGGACGAGGCTGTCCGGCCGCGCCAGCGCCGCTTTCAACTCAGCGTAGATCCCCAAACGGTCGCCGAGCACGCCGCGCCGGCCGTACCCGACCGGCACATGCTTCCAGCCCGGCGACCTCTCAAACAGCTCCCAGGCTTTCTTCGGCCCCACGAACCAGAGATGCGCGTCCGGGAAGCGCTGCCTGGCAGCGTCCATCACGATGCTGGTGACTGCGATGTCGGCGCCCAGCGTCACGCGCGACAGTACGAAAACATTTCGAGGCGTTTTCGTGACGGGCCGCACCTCGCGCACCGACCGGTAGCGCCGGACCAATCCGGAGGCGTCGAGCTCCGGCAGCGCCTGCGCGATCACGTTCGAAAACAGGTCCGCGTAGGTATCGCAGAGGCGCGGCTCGAACAGATCGCCAAGCCGTTCCACAACGATGGAGAACAGCGCGCGCGTCGCCGGAGCGGCCAGCTTTTCGTCTTCATCGAGGGCATCCGAGACCAGCGCCGTTAGCAGATCTTCCGGCCAGCGGCTGCCCCGCAGGCAATGATTCAGCAGTTCAACTGCGAGTTCACTCGGCGAAATACTTTCCAACGATCAGCTCCAGCTTCTTGTATGTCTCGGCCGGCACGGTCTTCTTGTCCGTCATCAGCGCCGTCGCCAGCGCGGTGGAACAGGCGCAGTGCCTGGGCTGCACGGTCAGCAACCGCACGGCCGCCGCCACCACCTTGGCGGCGTTCTCCGCATTGTGCGTCAGGTTGCGGATGATGTCGGCAACGGAGACCGTGTCGTGCTCCGGGTGCCAGCAGTCGTAATCCGTCACCATCCCCACGGTGGAGTAGCAGAGCTCGGCCTCGCGAGCCAGCTGGGCCCCCTGCAGATTCGTCATCCCGATGATGTCCATACCCCAGGAGCGGTACAGGTTGGATTCGGCCTTCGTCGAGAACGCCGGCCCCTCCATGCAGACGTAGGTCCCGCCGAGCGTGGAAGCAACGCCGGCCTCCAGACACGCCTCGTGCAGCAGTTTCGCCAGGTCGTTGCATACCGGATCGGCGAAGCCCACGTGCGCCACCAGGCCGCCGCCGAAGAACGTCGAGACGCGCCCCACCGTGCGGTCCACGAACTGATCGGGGATCAGAAAATCCAGGGGCTTGTGCTCGGTCTTGAGAGACCCCACCGCGCTGAGCGAGATGATCCACTCCACCCCCAGCTTCTTCATGCCATAGATATTGGCGCGGTAGTTCAGCTCCGAGGGGCTCAGCCTGTGCCCGCGCCCGTGCCGCGTCAGGAACGCGACCGGCTTGCCCTCCAGTTCGCCCACGATGTAGGCGTCAGAAGGATCGCCGAACGGCGTCTCCACGCGCACTTCGCGCTGATTCGTAAAGCCAGGCATCGAATACAGGCCGCTGCCGCCGATGATGCCGATTTTGGGAGTCAAACTCTCAGCCATCCTTCGATGATCGTATACGGATCGCACTCTCTGCCAGCCACCCGCCGCGCCGCCTCTTCCACAACGTCTCCATCCAGCCGCCCCACCACGCGTTCGGCGTACATCTGACGCAGCCGGAATGCCCAGCGGCGGACCGCGTCGCCCTTGCCCTTGTGCCCCGCTATGGCGTCCACCACCTGCGGAATTCCCTCGGCCCGCGTCGCCACCGTACGGAAGATCGGCACGCCCCACTCGCTCATCTCGCGCTCCAAGCGGCCGGCACCCTCCTGATCCGCCTTGTTGATGACGAACAGATCGGCGATCTCCAGGATGCCTGCTTTGATGGCTTGTACGTCGTCGCCCATGCCGGGCGCCAGCACCACCACCGTGGTCTGCGCCAACCGCGCGACATCCACCTCATCCTGCCCCACACCCACCGTCTCCACCAGGATCGTGTCGAAGCCGGCGGCGTCCAGCACCAGCGCCACGTCATGAGTTGCCGGCGCCAGCCCGCCCATCGCGCCGCGCGTTGCCATCGAGCGGATGAACACGCCGGGGTCGTCGTGAAACTGGAGCATGCGGATCCGGTCCCCGAGAATCGCACCGCCGGTAAAGGGGCTGGAGGGGTCCACTGCGATCACGGCCACGCGCTGTCCACGCCGGCGCAGCTCGCCCACCATCGCGGCCACCAGCGTGCTCTTCCCCGCCCCGGGAGGCCCCGTAATGCCCGCCACGTGCGCCCGCCCGCTCTGCGGGAAGAGTTCGCGCAGCAGCGCCACGGAGGAAGCGCTGCGGCTCTCCACCACCGTGCACGCCCGTGCGATGGTTCGCGTATTCATCACTGGACCATCAAGTGTATCGTGGGAGTAAGCATGACCGCGCCCTCCCTCGGCCCATCAACCGGAGAAGAGATCGCCAACTCCGTCACGCACGGCCTCGGCGCCGTCCTCGGAATCGCCGGCTTCGTCTTTCTCCTCGTCGCCGCCATCCAGCGCGGCTCCGCCCGCCACATCACCGCCGTCGTCATCTTCGGGACTACCCTGATCCTGCTCTACGTTGCCTCCACGCTCTATCACGCCCTCACTCCGCCCAGAGCGAAACGCGTCTTTCAGATCCTCGATCATTCCGCCATCTATCTGCTGATCGCCGGCACGTATACGCCCTTCACCCTGATAACGCTTCGAGGCGTGTGGGGCTGGTCTCTGCTTGCCGTCATCTGGAGCCTGGCGATCTTCGGCATCGTCTTCAAATCAGTGTGGATCCACCGATTCCCAGTGCTCTCGACGGCTGTCTACGTAATGATGGGCTGGTGCGCTATTGTCGCCATCCGGCCCCTGCTCAATGCCCTGCCATGGAGCGGGTTCATGTGGCTGCTCGCGGGGGGCATCTCCTACACCGGCGGCGTCTTCTTCTACGCCTCCCACCGACGTTACGCCCATGCGGTCTGGCATCTGTTTGTCCTCGGCGGCAGCCTCTGCCACTTCTGGGCGATCTACCGCTACGTTGTGGCCGCCTGAGCTACAGCAGAGGGGCCGTGTCGCCGGGCAGCATCACCCGCCGCATCAGTTTCAGCGGCATGGGGCCCTGCTTCACAAACTCGTCGTGGAAGCCCTGCAGCGAGTAGCCCGCGCCCCTGGCCTTTTCGTAATCGCCCCGCAGCTTGTAGATCATCAGCTTGCCCAAAGTGTAGTAGAGGTAGGTCGGATTGTAGGCGCCGCGCCGGGCCTCTTCGTACGCATTCGCCGGCTGCTGGAAGCCCTTCTCGACGAATAGCTTCTGCCCCTGCTCGACAGTCCAGCCGCGAGTGTGCAGCATGATGCCAGTCACGTAGCGGCAATCCCGCAGCAATGCCTCCGAGAGCTGCGCCAGCCGCATCTTCGGATCTCCGCCGCCATACCCCTGCTCCAGCATCATCTGCTCCGTGTAGTGTGCCCAGCCCTCTGCGTTCGACGCCGCGCCGAGCAGTTTGCGCGTCTTCGTCGGGAACTGCTTGCCATACAGAAACTGCAAATAGTGCCCCGGATAGGCCTCATGGATGGTGATCAGCTGCATCACGTACTTGTTGTAGAGCCGCAGATGCTCTTCCTTGTGCCTGGCGTCCCATTCCTTTTCCGGCGGCGTCACATAGTAGAACGCCTCCGACGCCTTCGCCTCGAACGGCCCTGGCGTATCCATCGACGCGAAGCCGCCGGTGCGCGCGTAGGGCGGGGTCTCCTCGATCCGCGGCCACACCTCCGAAGGCACGGTCACAATCTTCCTGTCCACCAGGAATGCCCGCGTGCCCTCAATGGTCCGACGCGCCGCCGGAAGCAGATCCGCTTCGGTGGGATGCTCGTCTTCCAGCGATTTCATCACCTCAGCCGGGGTCCGCTTCGGATCTATCTTCTTCGCCGTCTCCACGAAGTCCTTGTAGTCCTTCTCCAGATTGGCCTGCCCCACCTCGAGGACTCGCTCCAGCGGCAGGTCCATCATCTCCTCGTAGAGCAGCTTCTTTGCGAAAACTTCCGCCCCGATCGCGTACGCGCCTTTGGATCGCGGCAACAGATCCGACTTCAACCAGGCCGCCGCATCCTTCATCGCCGCCACCGCCGCCGCGCCGGCCTTCTCGAACTCGCCCAAGGCCGCCGTGTCTCCGCCCGCCGCCTGCTTCGCCCACACCGCCACGTCCTTTTCCAGGAATCCGACCGATCCGGCAGCCACGCGGATCGCCAAG
Source organism: uncultured Candidatus Solibacter sp. (assembly GCA_964450255.1). Lineage (GTDB taxonomy): Bacteria > Acidobacteriota > Terriglobia > Bryobacterales > Bryobacteraceae > Paludibaculum. The sequence continues at coordinate 8,737 of CAYVDY010000148.1, forward strand.
TCCGTGAACTCCCTCGGGGGATTCGTAACGTTCGCCTTCATCGCCGCGATGAGAGCGGGCGCTGCCGCCAATCGCGCCGTCACAGCGGCCAACCGCTCCTTCGCCGGCGCGAAATCCCGCTTCATCAGCAGGTCTACGGATCCGCCTGGCGCGCCAACATACTCCATCGGATTCCGCCGCCAGCCCTGCACCGTTTCCAGCTCCAACAACTCCGCCCGCAGGGCGTTCAGGATCAGTTCCAGATCGATGGCATCGTCGCCCGCGGGCTTAGCTGCCGCCAGCGTCTCTGCCTCCTTCAGCTGAGTTCTCACCGTCTCGATGCGGCGCGCGTACGCTTCGGCCGATCGCACCTCCGACTGCCTGTCGTATTGGTGAAATCCGACCGCGGTGCCGTAGGAGGGACTCCATCCGAATGCCGCGTCAAAGTAGGTGTCCACAAACGCACCGACCGCGGGCGCGGCCGGCGGCTTCGTGGCACAACCGCCCATCACAACAACCAGCGCCAGAGCGCACGAAACGCCGAATCGGGTTCTAACCATAGGGTTCAGGGTAACAGACCAAACCTGTAATCCAATCTGGCCAGACCGCGTCTACGTAAGAATGCGTATCTCACTCGCTTCCAGACTTCTGATCGTCGCCAGTCTTCTGCTCGGCGCCTCCACCAGCCTTCGCGCCGAGGACGCCTGCACGGCCGCTTCCTTCAAAGGCGCATTCGGTTATACGCTGAAGGGCTTCGTGTACGACGCGCGGGGAACCCTCTATATTCTGGCTGCCGCCGGCCGGATGGTCAGCGACGGAGAGGGAGTGATCACCGGCGCGGACGCCATCAGCTACGACGGCAGTATCGTCAAGCGAAAGTACAACGGAACCTACACGGTTAACGAAGACTGCACCGGTTCGATGGTTTTCGAGGGCGACGACACCAGCATCACTAACGCCAGTTTCGTCATCGTCAACGACGGCAGAGAAGTCAGCCTCGTCCAGACGGACGCCAATTTCGTGGTCAGCGGCGACCTGAAACAGCAGAAGCAGCAAGCCGCGCCTGCCGCCCCCGCCCAGTAGACGGCAACACCGCTTCCGGCTACCATAGTCCACTGTGCAACACTACGACGTCATCGTCATCGGCTCCGGTCCGGGCGGCGAACGCGCTGCCAGTACGGCCGCCTTCCTGGGCAAGCGCGTTGCCGTTGTCGAAAAGAACACCGTACTCGGAGGCGCCTCCACAAATACCGGCACCATCCCGAGCAAGACGTTGCGCGAGACCGCGCTCGCGCTTTCAGGATTTCGCGCCCGGCAGCTCTATGGCGTGGATCTATCGCTGCGCCGCGAGGCCACCATCAGCGACTTCATGCATCACGAGCAGCGGGTGAAGCAGAGTGAGCGGACGCGTGTCGCCGAAAACCTCGCACAGCGCGGAGCCACCAGAATCGAGGGCCTCGCCAGTTTCTTGGACCCGCACACGCTTCGCGTTGCCGGCGCGGATCACTCGGAGACCCTGATCTCCGGCGATTCGATCATTATAGCCACAGGCTCCTCCCCGTTCCATCCGCCCATCTTTCCGTTTGAGCACGACCTCGTCCACGACTCCGACGAGATCCTCACGCTCAAGTGCCTGCCGAAGAGCCTCGGCGTTGTCGGCGCGGGCGTCATCGGCAGCGAGTATGCCTGCACCTTCGCGGCTCTTGGCGTCGAGGTCCATATTCTGGATGGGCGCGATGAGTTGCTCCCGTTTCTCGACAAGGAATGTTCCACCGCGCTGGAGGCTGCCATGGTACGGATGGGCATTCAGTTCCATTGGGGCGAGCGTGTGGAGACGTGCACGGCCGACGATTCGGCGAAAGTGCGGCTGCGCTGCGCGTCGGGCAAGGAGTTCTCGCTCGACGGCGTCCTCGTTGCGGCCGGCCGCACCAGCAACACGCAGGACCTGAACCTGCCCGCCGCCGGCATCACTCCTGCCGCGCGCGGCTTGCTCACGGTCGATTCCTGTTTCCGCACCTCCGTGGCACATATCTTCGCCGTGGGCGACGTCATCGGTTTCCCCGCTCTAGCCGCCACCAGCGCCGAACAGGGCCGCGCAGCCGCCTTTCACGCCTGCGGACAACCTGCCTTCGCTGTCGCGAACCCGGTCCTGCCCACCGGTATCTACACCATTCCCGAGATCAGCATGGTGGGAGAAACCGAGGAGTCGCTGCGGACCAAGGGAGTGGAGTACTTCGTCGGGCGTGCCTTCGCCCGCGACAATGCGCGCAGCAAGATGAAGGGCGACACCGATGGATTCCTGAAGCTGATCTTCCGGCGAGGCGACATGAAGCTCATCGGCGCTCAGGCGTTTGGCGAGGACGCCTGCGAGACCATCCATATCGCGCTAATCGTTATGGCCGGCGGCCACGGCGCGCAGTTGCTTTTCGAGACCTGTTTCAACTACCCGACTCTGGGAGAACTCTACAAAACCGCCACAATCGACGCCCTCGCCAACAACGCCAGCGCCGACGGCCTGCCGACGATCCGGTAATTCCTGCAGCTACCCCAGCCAGCTTTGTTAAAAAGCTGCAACTTTTACCAGCGCGCAAGCGTCAAGTATTTCAGCGTCCAAGTAAAGTGATTCACTTACGCGCAGCGGCCCGTAATGGAGGATCACTTGCAAGTGGTAAAGCCTGTCCGACTCACTGCAGTCTGCAGAGAAGCAGGAGAGCGCATGAACCGAAAGATGGCCCGCAACTTCACCCACCAGGTGGTCCCGCCCATTCCGCAGACCCTCAGCCACTGTCGCAAGAGGACTTTTCCACCCCCGCCCGCTCTCACCGCTGAACCCCGGCTGCTCTGCTCCGACCTCATCACTTTGCGTTTGGACGATACCGGCCCCGTTCCGCTCGAAGTGGCCGCCATCCTGGAGGAGATATCACCTCACAGTGCCTGTCTGCAGCTGGAAGTGCCGGTCCAGGCTGGGACCCCGATTCGCCTGCTGTTCACCGATTCGGTGGAAGGCGGGAATCTGAGAGGCACGGTGGTTCAGTGCCTTCAGGAGAAGAATCTGGGATTTTTCGCGGAGGTCGCCTTCCTTCCAGGCTGCACCTGGTCGCCTTTGCGCTACCGACCCTTGCATCTGTTCGATCCCAGCAACCGAGTAGCTGCAAAAGGGGCTGCGGGGGGAGCTTGAACTCCTACCTCGGCATCAGTGAGCTCGGCAGCCACGGGAACGCCGGTTCGTCCGGATCCCCTGCCAGGAACGCCTCAAACAACTGAATCATCAGGCCGCCGCGATCCTGACACTGCCTGCGCGTGTCGTTCAGGAATGAAAACCGGAATGGCGACTGGCCCTCCATCGCGGCTAGAAAGCTAGGCGAATACAGAGGCGCGGCCTCGCCGGCGGAGCGCACGATCAGCGAGAGCGAACTGCGCCGGATCAACGCGGCTAGTGCTCCGCACTCTGCCAACGGCAACCCGCCCAGCAGCCCCATGACCCACTGTGCAAAACACAGAGTGCGGCTGGTGCACTCGTCCAAAGTGGTCCGCCCGGCGGCCTGCGTGAAGACCGTTCTCACCCCGGACCGCTGGTCTTCCTCCACGTCCTGCAGATCGTCGGCCAGTTGCAACAGCACGCCCCAGTGAAAGGCGAAGCGAGCCTGCACCGGTTGCAGCGTGCCGGCCGCCAGATAGGCGTCGGCCAGCACGGAAGTACCGCCCTTCGAAAAGCTCAGCCGGGCCACATCCACGCCGTCCTCCGGCGTTCCATTCCGCATCAGCCGCAGACTCTGCTCCTGCGCTCTCTGGATCATCCCCAGGCTCGCAAACACCTGCGGATACTCAGGCCGCCGGTACTCACCCTCGATCAGTTCCACCAGCCGCCAGATGGCGGATTCCCGCGGGTTCGACGGTAGCACGTCCGCCCCGGCCAACCTCTGGCCGAACCGCGCGTTGAAGCCGCCCTTCTCCTCGAG
>CAYVDY010000149.1:0-12669 GCA_964450255.1 uncultured Candidatus Solibacter sp.
GCACGGGGTTCACGTCGGAGGCGATGCTCCGCCGCTTCGACGTCGCGACGATCGTGGGGGTGGATCCCGCCGAGGGGATGCTGGAGGTCTTCGCCACCAAGCTGGGCGCGTTCCCGGCGCGGGTCGAGCTCCGGGCGGAGGACGTCATGGAGATGGGCGTGGCGGACGGCGACTTCGACGCCGTGATCTGCGCGATGGCGCTGCACTGGTTCCCCGACAAGGCCGGCGCGATCGCACGGATGGCCAGGGCCCTACGGCCGGGGGGCGTGATGGGCGTGGTGTGCAGTTGCAGGGCCCGCACCAGGTGCGCGTCGGAACCGAACGGCACCACGCGGGCGCCGGGCAGGAACTCGTCGCCGAGTTGCAGGGCGGGCGGCCGGTCGATGATCACCATCGTGCAGATCTCCGGGCGGAGGTTGTAGAGATTGATGGCGATGCCGGTGAAGTAGATGGGCGTGGCGGGCGGCAGGCAGAGACCGGGGAGTTCCTCGCTCAGTTCGGTCAGCACTGTATGGCGAATGGAGTAGGGCGGCTGGAACATGCCGGAGGGCACAACGTGAAGATTCCCGGTGCGATGGGGCATGCCCTTGGCGGCGATGGGGGCCATGACCACGAAGTGGGTGCCGCGATCACGTAGGACCAGCAGAGTGGCCACGCCGATGGCGGCGCAGCGGGTATGGCCATCCAGCAACAGCTGACCGGTGCGCAGGGGGAACCCCGGCACACCGTCGAGTAGTTCGAGTTCCATGGCCTCGCAGGTATTGAGCGAATCGAAGTAGCCGCCGCGTTTGGTGTCCAGGCGCAGACGGCCGGAGGTTCGCAGCCGGCGCATCGCATAGACTTCGCCGTTGAACACACGGCGTCCGGCGAAGCGGGGATCGAGTTCGACCTCGCGCGGCGGGGCGGGATCCAGGTCGCCGAGGGCGCTTTCCGGGTCCGTCCATTGCGCCTGGCGAGCAGGCCAGCACGCCACGGGAAAGGGAAGGCGAGCCCGCAGCAACAGCCGGGACGAGCCGTACTCGCGGATCAGAAATTCCTCGATTTGTCTTGTCTTCATGCCAGTAGGACTGGAGGACCAGTTCAGGCCGCCGGGCCTAAGGCAATACCCACTGAGATTCCTCAGGCTTAGCCCTCTCTATTACATCGCACCTGTGACGCCGATAGGTTTCATGAGGGCGAGTGGATGCTATCGAAAGGCAGAATTCGGGGTTGGGTGGCAGGGCTTCTCCTCCTCCCATGCCAGGCTGGCCCGGCCCCTTCTGCCTGGATTCGCGTCGGTTCGCCGGACATGGAACTGCTCACCAGCGGGGACGCCCAGATAGCCGGCGCCGCGGTGGCCGAGTTGGATGTCCTGAGAAATGGGTGGCGCGCCGCCGTGCCGCCCGGGGATCCTATCGAATCGAGAGTGCGCATCGTCGCTTTCGCCTCCGAGGCGGAGTATCAGGCGTTTCGCATCAATACGTTCTCCCCCGCGTACTTTGTCAGCGGTCCAGGGCAAGACACCATTGTTCTGGGCCGCCTGGCAAAGGAGAACTTCCCCGCCCTGCGGCACGAGTTCGTCCATCATCTTTTGCGCGCCCGATGGCGCAACCTGCCGCTATGGCTGGAAGAGGGGTTGGCTGACTACTTTGGCGGAGTGGAGTCCGGCGCGGCCCAATTGCGTGCGGAGCGGCTGAGGCGAAGCGGATTGACGCCGCTGCATGAGTTGGCGGCGGTGGTAAAGAGCTCGGCAAGCTATCAGGATCGGGAAGCGGCGCTTCAGTTCTACGCACAGAGCTGGGCATTGGTGCATCTGCTGCTGACCGAACCGTTGTATCGTGCCGAGGCTTGGGCCTTGGTGGAGATGCTGGACCAGGGAGAGCGTCTGGAAGACGCGGCACAGTGGGTGCATGGCCGTGGGCTGCCGCAGTTGCAGGCTGACTTGGTGACGCATCTGGGGCGATTGAAAGCGGGTCCGGCGGCCACCCGGCCAGTGCCGCCGGCGGCGGTGGCTGTAGCGGCCGATGCCGATGAAGTGGGCTTGGCGCTGGCCAAGCTCCTGCTCCGCAAGAGCGATCTCAGCGGCGCCCAGCGTTTTCTGGACCGGTTCGCCGAATCCAGCCGCGACAACCCGGAACTGTGGTCGCTCACTGGAGATCTGGCATTGAAACAGGGACGGCCTCTCGACGCTAAATTCGCTTTGCAGGAAGCGCTGCGGCTGGGCAGCCGCGATGCTCGCGGTCTGCGGCAACTGGCTGTGCTGGAGCAAAACGCCATGAACAGTGCGGCGCTTGAGCCGGTATTGGAGCGACTGGTGGAGGTAGACCCCACCGATAGCGCAGCCCGCCGGGCGCTCTACTCCCTACAGGCGCCGCGCTAGCCGTGCGCGGGGGCGCGGGGAATCATCAATGGTATTGTGAATTCAGAGGCAGAATCCCCCACGATGGCGTTTTCCGTTCGTGACCGTGGCTACGGTCCCCCGCCCATGAATCGCATGACGACGGCCGTCAAGTGGCTCCTGATCGTCAACTGTGCCCTGTTTCTGCTGAACTTCCTGGCGGCGCGCGCCGGGTTCGGGGAAGCCTTTCTGCCCTTCGCACTCGTTCCACGGTCGGTTCTGTTCTCAGGGGCGATCTGGCAGCTTTTCACGTACCTCTTCCTGCACAGCATTTTCGGATTCGGCCATATCCTGATGAACATGCTGACGCTGTGGATGTTCGGCACGGCGCTGGAGAGCACGTGGGGCACGAAGCGGTTCCTGCAGTACTACTTCTTCTGCGGAGTGGGCGCGGGCGTCTGCGTGGTGGTTCTGAACGCCATGTTCGGATCGATGAGCACGCGCACGATTGGCGCATCGGGCGCCATCTACGGGTTGCTGCTGGCTTTTGGCATCCTGTTTCCGCGAGCGGTCATCTACTTTTTCGGACTCTTCCCGATTGAAGCGCGCTGGTATGTATTGATCATGGGCGCGATTGTCTTCTTGAGCGCGCTGGGCGACACCGGCGGCTCTGTGAGCCACATCGCGCATCTGGGCGGCATGGCATTCGGCTACGTTTTTCTCAAGCTGGGATTGGGAGCGGCGAAAGGCCGGGGCCCGGTGATCCGCTTCAGCCTGAGCGAAGAGATCAACAACCGCTACCAGGAGTGGAAGTTGCAGCGGGCCAAGAAGAAGTTCCAGGTGTACCTGAAGAAGCACGGCACCAAGCACGACGACTGGGTGAACTAGCCGGCCGCAATCCGGCCGCAACCCGCCACGGCGGTTCTGACGTCTAATGTAGTGGGAAGGTGTATTCATGAGGCTCCGTCGATTCCTGCCCCTCGCTCTGGCCGGCCTGCTCGCCGTCACCGGTTACCTTGGCGCTCAGTCTGGTCCTAAGAAGGAAAGCGGCGACACCGTCGCGCGACCCAAGAAGAAGGGTGACGCGAAAGAAGCCGAGAAGCCGCCAGAGGCTGACGGCGACAAGATCCCGTCCAGGATTCAGAAGAAGCCGGGCGAGGGCGCTCCCGCGTCCGGACCTACCTTCCGCACCGACACATTGACAGTGAACGTGGATGTCGGCGTGCTCGATAACAGGGGCCGCTTCATCCCGGGTATCCCGGCCGGCAATTTCCGCATTCTCGAGGACGGCGTGCCACAGAAGGTCGCAGGCTTCAACACGGGCGAGGCCCCGATGACCATCGCGCTGGTGATCGAATTCAGCAATCTCTACCAGCAGTACTGGTCGTTCGGCTGGCAGGAGACGCTGACGGCGTGCTACGGCTTCCTGGAGACGCTGAAACCAGAAGACACGGTAGCTGTGGTGGCGTTCGACCTGCGGCCGGAGATCCTGAGCGATTTCTCCGCCAACCGGCAGGACACGCACGAAGCGCTGGCGCGTCTGCGCGTTCCGGGCTTCTCGGAATCGAACATGTACGATGCGTTGACAGAGGTCGCGGACCGCATGAGCGACATTGAAGGACGCAAGGCGATCCTCTACATCGGCAGCGGCATGGACACGTTTTCGAAGATCACGTTCGACCAGACCCGCCGCAAGCTGCAGACGGCCAGCGTGCCTGTCTATTCGCTGGGCACACTGCAGGCGCTGCGGGAGTGGTATGACGCGCGCGGCGCCATGGGGTCCATACAGCGGCTGGACTTCCTGCAGGCCGATAACCAGCTGCGCACATTCAGCAAGGAGACCGGCGGCCAGGCATGGTTCCCGCGCTTCTTCGGCGAGTATGGGAACATCTTCCGTCAGATCAATGAAGCTCTGCGAAACACGTACTCGCTGGCTTACCAGCCGACCAACGTGGCTCGGGACGGCAAGTTCAGGAAGCTCAAAGTCGACTTGATTAACCCCCAAACGGGTGAACCATTGCGCATCATCGACGAGAAGGGCAAGCCGATGAAATACTCGGTGATCGCGAAGACGGGCTACACCGCGCCTCGCGAAGTGGAGTAGCCCGGGGCTACACCACAGAGCCTCGGCGAAGTCAAGAAGTCGATCTCGCCTCGGATGAGCGCGATACAGACTCGTTGACACACACGTTTCTGCTCTGTTAACGTCGGCAAGGTTCTTCATGGTCACCCGCGCCAAAACGTCAACGCAACAAGCCTGTCGCGTCCTACTGCTGGACGATAACCGATCTGGAATGATGGCCCGCAGATCAGTGCTCGAAGAGCTCGGGTACACGACCGACGGCACAACCAATCCGCTCAAGGCTCTGGACATGTTCCGCAAGGAGCCCTACGATCTGGTGGTGACTGATTACAAGATGCCGGATCTGGACGGCGTGGAGTTGATCGGAAAACTGCGTGCGGAAAAACCAGGGATTCCAGTAATTCTTATATCCGGCTTTGTGGATGCTTTGGGCCTGAATGAGAATAACACCGGCGCCAACTCCGTGATCATGAAGAGCGCCAACGAAGTACAGCATCTGGTTCGCTCCGCTTCGCGTCTGTTGAAGACGCCGCGCAAGCCGGTACGCTCGGAACGCGGCGCGACTGCCGCGCGAAAGAAAGCCGCCAACTAAGACAGCCCGAGTGATAGCCTGTTGGGCATGATGAGGTTCATCGCCCTGCTGGTGGTCTGCGGTCTCTGCGCCACTGCGGCGGCAAACAAGAAGAAAAAACAGGCCAAGGCGCCTATCTCGTCATCGGCAGCGCAGAAGTGGCTGAAAGCGATGAAGCCGCGGGAGCGCGCCGCCCAGTTGCTGATGGTGCAGTTCTACGGCGAGTCACCCAACGCGCGATCGAAGGCCTATCGCGAATATGTGGAACTGGTGCGCGACCTGAAGGTAGGCGGGTTGATCGTGCTCAACAGGGTGCAGAACGGCATCGTGAAGCGCGCCGAACCATACCAGATGGCGGCCTTCTTGAACCGCATGCAGAAACTGGCGAAGGTGCCGCTAATCGTGGGCGGGGATTTCGAACGCGGCGCCTCCATGCGCATGAACTCCACCACTCTGTTCCCGCATCTGATGGCGTACGGTGCGGCCAACGATCTGGAAGCCACTCGTGCGCTGGGCCGCGCGACGGCTCGCGAGTCCCGCGCGCTGGGAGTGCACTGGGTGTTTGCGCCCGATGCCGACGTCAACAACAACCCCGACAACCCCATCATCAACATTCGTTCGTTCAGCGAGAATCCCGAAACGGTGGGAGAGCACGTCAAGGCATTCATCGAAGGCGCGCAAAGTGATCCGCAGTATCCAGTCCTGACAACCGCGAAACACTTCCCTGGCCACGGCGACACGGCCACTGATACGCACATCGGCCTGGCGACGATTTCGGCGACGCGCGAGCGGATGGAGAAGGTGGAACTGGCGCCGTTCCGGGCAGCGATTGCCGCCGGCGTGGATTCCGTGATGACCGCGCATCTGGCCGTGCCGGCGCTGGAGCCGGAGCAGATTCCGGCAACGGTCTCCAAAGCAATCATTACGGGAATTCTGCGTGAGGAAATGGGGTTCAAAGGCCTGATCACGACCGATGCCATGGACATGCAGGGACTCTCGAAGCTGTTCCCGCCCGGCGAGGCGGCGGTGCGGGCGCTGGAGGCCGGCGTGGATCTGCTGTTGATCCCGACGAATGCTCGCGCCTCCGTCGACGCCATCATGGCCGCGGTGAAGAGCGGCCGGCTGACGCAGAAGCGAATTGACGAGAGCGTGTTGAAGATCCTCAACGCCAAGGTGCGGGTGGGGCTGAACAGGAAGAAACTCGTTGACGTGGAGGCCATCAGCGATCTCATCGAATCCCCGGAAGATGAAGAGACCGCGCAACTGGTAGCGGAAAAGGCGTTGACACTGGTGAAGAACCAGGGCGAGTTGCTGCCGCTGCGCGAGCCCGCCAGCGCTTGCTTCTATCTCCTGGCAGTCAGCAGATTCTCCACACAGGGCAGAGACATGTTGAACCTGCTGCAGGCCCGCGCCCCGAAAGCCAAGACCGTGCTGCTGGATCCGGATCTGCCGGCGGCGGAGTTCCAGCAATTGGCGGCGGAGACCGGCGCGTGCAGCGCCGTTGTCGTGGCGGCGTATGTGACTTCGGGGGCATTCCGCGGCAATGTGGCGCTCTCCGGCAACTACCCGGCGTTCGTGGATCAGTTGCTGGCCAGTGGCAGACCGGTGGTGTTTGTCGCCCTGGGCAACCCCTATCTCTTGCGGGCCTATCCCGCTGTCCAAGCGTATCTGGCAGCGTTCAGCACCGTCCTGCCATCGGAGACAGCCGCCGTGCGCGCGCTCTTCGGGCAGATTGCCGTGCGGGGGAAGCTGCCGGTGACAATTCCGGGCTTGGCGGAATACGGATTTGGTCTCAAAATGGAAGCGCGTCAGTGAATCGACTTTGGAGGTACCATGCCGTTCCGAGTTCGCCCTCTTTCCTTCAATGAAGGGGAAGTGATCCCCGCCCGCTACACAGCCGATGGAGAGAACATCTCCCCCTCAATAGCGTGGGAGGAGCCGCCGTCGGGCACGCGGAGCTTTGCCCTGGTGGTGGATGACCCCGACGCGCCGGGCGGCGTGTTCACGCATTGGATCCTGTGGGACATCCCGCGCGATATGACGGAACTGCCGGAGGGCCTGCTGGCGGGCGGCCTGGGGAAAGACGGCGTCAACGATTTCGGCCTGGCCGGCTGGGGCGGTCCCTGCCCTCCGAAGGGCCACGGGCCGCACCGCTACCAGTTCAAGCTCTATGCGCTGGACACGTCGCACCTGATGCTGCCCGTGGGCTCCAAGCGCTGGGAGTTCGAAAAAGCGCTGCACGGCCACGATCTGGAAGAAACCTGGGCGACCGGCCGTTACGAGCGCAGCTAAGCGGCGGAAGTTTTCTTACAATAGTGGCCATGCTGGAGATCACCTGGCTCGGACATGGCACCTTTCAACTGAAACTGGACGACGGGCAGACAGTCGTCATCGACCCGTGGATCAGCGGCAATCCCTCGTTCCCCGCGGGCTTTGAGTTTGCCCGCATCGACACGACGCTGATCACGCACGGCCACTTCGATCACATCGGAGACGCCGTACCGCTGGCACAGCGCTACCGGCCCCAGGTCATCGCCAACTACGAGATCTGCACGTGGCTGGCATCGAAGGGAGTAGAGAATACGTGCGGCATGAACAAAGGCGGCTCGCAGCAGGCCGGCGCGATGCGCGTGACGATGACGCATGCCATTCACTCCTGCGGCATCGCCGATGAGGGCAGGATCATCTATGGCGGCGATGCCGGCGGGTTCGTTCTGCACCTGCCGGACGGGCGCCGCGCCTACTTTGCCGGCGACACCGCCGTGTTCTCGGACATGGCCCTGATCGCGGAGATCTATGAACCGGAACTGGCCTTTCTGCCCATTGGCGACCTCTTCACCATGGGTCCCAAGGAGGCAGCCGTAGCTTGCCGCCTGGTGCGTGCGAAGACGGTGATCCCCATGCATTTCGGAACGTTTCCGCCACTCACGGGGCGGCCCGAGGAGTTGAGATCGTTGATCCAGGGGCATGTCGGGAGTGAGATCCGCGCGCTGGAAATCGGGCGGCCCTGGCAGTGGTAGGGAATCTATCCCGGCGGGAATTCTGCGCGGCGCCCGCCTTTCTGCGGAGCCTGTCGAAATCGAAGCCCAATCTGCTTCTGTTGATGAGCGACCAGCACCGCGCCGATTGGATGGGCTGCGACGGTAACAGGCAGGTGCACACGCCGGCGCTGGACTCGCTGGCCCAGGCAGGCACGCGCTTCCGCCATGCGTACTCTTCCACGCCAACCTGCACGCCGGCCCGCGCCGGGTTGCTGACGGGCATGTCGCCGTGGCGCCACGGCATGCTCGGCTACGGCCGCGTGGCGCAGAAATATCCGGTGGAGCTGCCGCGCCTGCTGGGCGATGCCGGTTACCGGACCTTGGGCGTGGGCAAGATGCACTGGTCTCCACAGCGCAATCCGCACGGCTTCCACCAGACGATTCTCGATGAATCCGGCAGGGTGGAGAGCGTGGATTTCCGGAGCGACTATCGTTCGTGGTTCGCCACGGAAGCCCCCAATCTGAACCCGGACGCCACCGGCATCGGGTTCAACGACTATACGGCAAAGAGCTTCGTGCTGCCGGAGCGGCTTCATCCCACGGCCTGGACGGGCGATGTGGCGGTGAACTTCCTGGAAAGCTACCAGCGCAGTGAGCCATGGTTCCTGAAAGTTAGTTTTGCGCGCCCCCACAGCCCCTACGACCCGCCGCAGCGCTGGTGGGACCGCTACGCCCAGGCAGACCTGCCCGAGGCCGTGGCGGGCCGCTGGGCGGATCAGTACAGGTCCCGCAACTCCAATCGCGACGACATCTGGCACGGCGAGGTTGGTGCGGAACTGGTGCGCCGCGCCCGCATCGGCTACTCCGGATCCGTCTCGTTTGTCGACGAGCAGATCGGCCGGATCCTGGAGACGCTGACGAAACGAGGCTGGATGGAGGAAACGCTGGTGGTCTATCTCAGCGACCACGGCGACATGACCGGGGATCATCATCTCTGGCGGAAGTCCTACGCCTACGAGGCGTCGGCGCGAATACCGATGATCCTCCGCGGGCCTGGAGTGGAACGAGGGAAGGTCAGCCGGACGCCGGTGGAAATTCGCGATGTTTTGCCGACGCTGCTGGCGGCAGCCGGCGCGGCGAAGCCGCAGGTCTGCGACGGGGAGAACATGACCACGGCTCGCCGGGAGTGGATCGACCTGGAGCATGACGTCTGCTACGACAAGACGAACCATTGGACGGCCCTCACGGACGGCAAATGGAAGTACATCTTCCACGCCTTCGACGGCAGAGAGTCCCTCTTCCATGTCGAGGCCGATCCGAAAGAGCTTTCCGATCTGGCGTCGGACCGCGCTCACGAACCTGCGCTGCGGCTCTGGCGCGGGCGGATGACAGAGCATCTGGCGCCTCGCGGCGAAGCCTGGGTTCGCGCGGGCGCGCCGGCGCAGCGTCCGGCGAGTATGCTCTACAGTCCGAACTACCCGAAGAGCGCCGGCTAATCGGGGTCGACGCCAGACGCGGTGAAATAGGCGCAATCCGGATGGTGGAAGACCACGGCGCTGACCGATGCCTCCGGCTCCATCATCATGCCTTCGGTGAGTTCCACGCCGATTTCTTCAGGGCGCAGCAGCTTCCACACCCCCTGCTGGTCGTCGAGATTAGGACAAGCCGGGTAGCCGAAGCTGTAGCGTTTGCCGCGATAGCGCGAGGTGAAGCGGTCCTGCATGGTGGTGGCCGGCGCGTCCGGGAAGCCCCAATCCTCACGCATGCGGCGGTGAAGCCATTCGGCGGTGCCTTCCGCGGTCTCGATGGCCAGCGCCTGAATGGCGTGAGCCAGAAAGAACTCGCCGCGCTCTTTGGCTTCTTCACTGCGGGCGCGCACGCCCTCGCCGGCGGTGACGACGAACAGTGCAATCTGATCGCGGCGGCCGCTGTCGTCGGGGTCCAGAACGTAGTCGCTCAGGCAGAGCCCGTCTGCCTTATCCTGGCGGCCGAAGTGGAACGTATGGAGCGGGGAGGCCGCTCCGGCTTCGAAAAGATGAACGGAGTTGCCGTCGCGCTCTGCCTCGAAATAGCGCCACACGGCGCGCACCTTCAGGAACTTCGCCACCTGCTTCTTGACCTCTTCCACGTCATGAAAGAGGCTCATCGCCTTGGCCTCGCGCTCGTGCAGAGCCTTCTCGAAATTGCCCTTGTAGCCAAGGTGCCGGCCGTAGAGCATGAACGGGTTGATGTAGGACCAAAGCTCCGCCAGGTGAGGCACCTCGCGGACTTTGCGATCGGCGTAGGGGATGGGCGGAATCGGCAGACCGGTGCGGACCTTCGGACTGCGCGTGGTGGACAGGATGACGGGCGACGCGGCTTCGACGGCCGTTTCCGCCACGGGCGCGGCGGCTGGCAGGTGGGCGGCGAGCGTGGCCTCGCGCGTGGCCGGATCCATGATCTCGTTCATCAGGCGAAGGCCCGTCATGGCGTCTTTCGCGTAGAACGTGGAGGCGTTGTAGGCGGGCGCGATCTTACCCATGGTGAAGCGTTCGCTCAGCGCCGCGCCGCCCACCAGCAATGGCACGCTGATCCCGGCGTCGCGCAGGTCGTCGGCGGTGATCACCATCTGCTGCGCCGATTTCACTAGAAGGCCGGAGAGCCCGATGGCGTCCGGCTTGTGCTCCTTGCAGGCGCGGATCAGATCCTCCGGAGGCACCTTGATGCCCAGGTTGATGACATCGTAACCGTTGTTGCCGAGGATGATCTCCACCAGGTTCTTGCCGATATCGTGCACGTCGCCCTTGACGGTGGCCAGCACGAACTTGCCGCGCGCCGCCGTATCAGCCTTCGTCATGAACTGCTGCAGATGATTCACGGAGGCCTTCATCGCCTCGGCCGATTGCAGCACTTCGGCGACAATCAGCTCGTTGTTGTTGAACAGCCGGCCGACCTCCGCCATACCGGCCATCAGCGGTCCGTTGATGACGTCGAGCGGCGCGGCGCCCTCGGCCAGTTTGCGGTCCAGATCCGCGATCAGCCCGTCTTTGCTGCCTTCGATGATGTAGTTGCCGAGACGCTCGTCGAGCGGCAGTTCGGCGGCCTTCTTCTTGACGCGCACGGCCGCGCCGCGGAAGTGCGCGGTGATGGCCGCGATATGGAACTGATTGACGGCGGCCTTCTCTTCCCTGCTTTGGCGGCGCCAATCCTGCTTCTCCGGATCGGAGGCCAGTTCACGGAGCAGTCCGACGTTCGGATGGTCGTCTGGCACTTCCGCCGGCGGCGTATTAAAGAGAAGCGACTCGGCCATGCGGCGCTCTTCCACCGGGATGGAAGCGAAGCGCTCGAGCTTTTCGGCATTGACAATGGCAAGGTCCAGGCCGGCCTTGGTGCAGTGGTAGAGGAAGACGGAATTGACAATCTCGCGCGCCGCGGCGGGCAGGCCGAAGCTGATGTTGGAGACGCCCAGTACGGTCTTGACGTACGGGATGTTCTCTTTGATCAGGCGCAGCGCTTCAATGGTCTCCACCGCGCCGCCAATGTAGTTTTCGTCGCCTGTGGCGCAGGGAAACACCAGCGGGTCGATGACAAGGTCCTCCGGCGGGATGCCGTACTTGTTGACGAGAAGATCGACGGAGCGCTGGGCCACGGCCAGCTTTCGCTCGCGTGTGAATGCCTGGGCCTGGACGGGGTCTTCGTCGATGGTGCCGACCACCAGGGCGGCGCCGTATGCCTTGGCAATGGGACAGAGTCTTTCGAACTTCTCCTCGCCATCCTCCAGGTTCACGGAATTGATGATCGCCTTGCCCTGGCAGTACGTGAGCGAAAGTTCCACGGCCTTGGGATCCGTGGTGTCGATCATGATCGGCGCTTTGATCTTCTGGATCAGCTTGTCGTAGAAGAGCGGGATGTCGTTGATCTCGTCGCGATCCGAGGATTGCAGACAGACATCCACGATGTGCGCTCCATTGCGCACCTGGCGGCGCGCGATCTCTGTGGCCTCCTCCCACTTCTCTTCCGCGATCATGTTTTTGAAGAGACGCGAGCCGATCACGTTGGTGCGTTCGCCAACGATGAGCGGGCGGTTGGAATCATCCGCCTCGACGACATCGATGCCGGAGTAATAGGCGCGGTGAGTGGGTTGCCTGGGCGCCCGCGGAGCCTTGCCCTCTACCATCTGGGCGATAGCGCGAATGTGCGCCGGCGTGGTGCCGCAGCAGCCGCCCACGATGCTGAGCCAGCCGTGATTAACGAATTTCTCCAACTGGCGGGCGAGCGATTCGGGAGTCTCCAGATACTTGCCGTCTTCATTGGGCATCCCGGCATTGGGATAGCAGGAGACGCGCGTTTGGGAGAGCTCGTGAATGGTGCGGATGTGATCCGTCATGAACTCGGGCCCGGTGGCGCAGTTCAAGCCGATGGCGAGTAGATCGGCATGGGCGACAGAGGTGTAGAGCGCGTCGGCGGCCTGGCCGGCGAGCATGGTGCCCATCTGCTCGATGGTGCCGGAGACGATGGTTGGGATGCGGCGGCCGAGCTCGCGGCCGAGTTGATCGACAGCCAGCAGCGCGGCCTTGACGTTGCGCGTGTCGAGACAGGTTTCGATCAGGAGCAGGTCGGCGCCGCCGTCGATCAGCCCCTGCGCCTGCTTGTAGAAGCCGTCGCGCAGTTCGGCGAAGGTGATGCCGCCGGCCACGCTGATGGCCTTGGTGGTGGGGCCGATGGAACCGGCGACGAA
>CAYVDY010000150.1:0-12650 GCA_964450255.1 uncultured Candidatus Solibacter sp.
GGCTGATGGAAGACGAAGCGATCTCGGAGGCATGCCGGAAAAGCAATGCGACCGAGCTGGTGGAGGGCTTCCCCGGTAAGCTGGACCAGATGTTGGGCCGCCGCTTTGAAGGCGGAGTGGAACTGTCCGGCGGGGAATGGCAGCGCATCGCACTGGCCAGGGCTTACATGCGAGATGCGCAGGTGTTTGTTCTCGATGAGCCGAGCGCCGCTCTCGATCCGGTGGCGGAGTCGGAAGTGTTTCAAAGCTTCGCCGACCTTTCTCAAGGCCGCATGGCTCTCTTCATCTCCCATCGCTTCTCCACGGTTCGCATGGCGGACAGAATCGTGGTTCTTTCCAAGGGAGCCGTCCTCGAGGACGGATCACATGAAGAGCTGATGCGGCTCAAAGGCCGGTATGCGGAGTTCTTCGATATCCAGGCCGCGAGCTATCGTTAACGCATTTGCCTGCGCCAAGCCGGGCAGCACGCCGCAGATGGAGTTCGGCCGTGCAGGGTAGACGTGGCTCTGCGCGACCCGGCCAGGATTGTCGGGGTGAGTGACGAGTGGATTCTCCAGCCGGAGGTTCCTGGGCGCACCCAGGCGAGTTGAGGAGGACTTGTTTGGATGGATAATAAACGTGGCAACCAAGGATGAATCGGCGAAGCTTTCTCACTGTATCCTCCGCTGCTCCTTTCGCCCGAGGCGCGGCACCGCGACGGTTTCTCGGTGTCACCGTGATGCCGGAATACATTCAGTCCGAGGGCATCGACGGTGTTCTGCGCAACTTGCGGAGGATGGGTGCGACGGCGGTCTGCACCTCGCCATACGTGATGGATGCGGCGAACGAGAAAACGGGATCGCGGGAGCCGCCGGACGATGCCGGAGCAGGCGGAGTGCGGCTCTTGGACCGGCCCCTCTGGGGCAGGCGTGAGCTGTTCGTGCGGACCGCGCCCAGTTTCGCGCCAGACCGGCGGCTGTATGAGGGACTGCGGTATCAACCGGTGGAGATCGACGAACTGGGCCGGCGCAGCGGCGGCCAGGTGCGGGAATTCGTTCGGGCGGCCAAGGCGGCGGGACTGGAGGTCTATCTTCAGTTCCAGGCCGCAACGCCCCCCGGATACCGGGTGCAGTTTGGAGGGACAGACGGAGAGGATCAGCCGCGGTTGCCGGACGGGCGCGTACCTGCGCGCCGCGTGGATAAGAACGGGAGCCTGGCCAGTGAGAACATCCGGCGGTATTCGGAGGCGCTGATAGCTGATCTATGCGGGGCGTATCCGGAAATAGACGGGGTTCGCCCGGACTGGCCGGAATACCCACCGTATTTCCTGGATTCGATCTTCCTCGATTTCAGCGCTCCGGCGCGGCGGGCTGCGGAGAGGTTTGGATTCTCTGTGGAACGCCTTCAGCGAGAGGCTCTGGGGGAATGGCGCAGGCTGCACGGGTCGCTCACGAACCGGCATCTTGAACTTCTTCTGGGCGACGACGGCGGACGGTTCGGTCTTGCGAGTTTGTTGACGGACTCACCCGGAATCGCCGGACTGTGCCGCCTCAAGGCGGCGCTGGTGGAGGAACTGCTCAGCGGGTTTCGGGCAGCGCTGACCAAGGCCGGAGGCAAGGAAAAGAAACTCGTTCCTAACGCATTTCCGCCGCCGTTCAACACGGTTTCCGGTTTCGATTTCAGCCGGGCGGCCGCGCATGCCAGTGCGATCAGTGTGAAACTCTATTCGATGCACTGGCCCATGATGCTGCGCTTTTACGGCGACGAACTGCTCAAGGCGAATCCCGGCTTGTCGAGCGAGTTGCTGTCGGCCGTGCTGGTGCGACTGATGGACATCGCGGAGCGCCCACTGGGCGCAGTGGAGCGGTACTCCTACCCCGAACCGGCTGTCCCCCACCCTGTATCTCTGCAGGCGCTGGAGCGGAAAATCCGGCAGGCTCAACTGGCCGCCGGCAGCGAGGTTCCCGTGATCGCCCTGGCGCACGGCTATGGGCCTCCCGCCGATTTCGCGGCCAGGCTGAAGGCAGCGTGGCGTGCATCGGGCGGGCGCGTGTGGATCAACCGGTACGCGTATCTGAGCGACGAGAAGATGGACTTGGTCCCGGCGGCCTGCCGTACATTGGCGTAGCCTCGGAGTTCGGCACGAACCAGGCAACTCCCGCCGGGGGGCCGAAAGCCGCTCACGCAGAGTAGAAGCGGGCGCGGTGGGAGTCGGCGTAGCCCTGCAGGCGTTTGGCCACCTCGGGAAAACGGTCGACCACGTTGGTGGTTTCGTTGGGGTCGTTCTCCATGTCGAAGAGAGAAAGGCCAATGCTGGCTTGAGTGTACTTGCCGGCCACGCCGTCGTTGCCGGCCGCGGCCAGGACGCGGTAGTTGTGCGGGACGTGGAGCTTCCACTTGCCATCGCCGGAGATGACTCCATCGAAATTGGGGCCGGTGGAGAAGGCGTAGTACTCGCGGGGATTGGCGGCGCCGGGGCGGCCGGTAAGGAGGTCCCAGACGTTACTCCCGTCGATCTCGTTCTTCGGAAGCGCTGCGCCGGCAAGGTGCGCGAGTGTCGGCAGGACGTCGATGGTGGACCACATGCGCGGGCTGACCGTGCCGGGCCTGATATGGCCGGGATAGCGGAGGATGCATGCCGAACGGGTGCCTCCGTCGAAGCTGGTGCCCTTGGATTCGCGGAACGGCGTCTTGCCGGAGTGGTTGCCGTAAGAGGTCCACGGGCCGTTGTCGGAGGTCATCAGGACGATGGTGTTTTCGGCGACGCCCTGGGTGCGGAGGGCCTTAGTGATTTCTCCGACACTCCAGTCGACTTCCATCATGACATCGCCATAGAGGCCCTGGCCTGACTTGCCGCGGAACTTGTCGCTCACGAAGAGCGGCACGTGAGGCATGCTGTGGGGCACGTACAGAAGGAAGGGGCTGCGCTTCTGGCGGCCGATGAAGTCCACGGCGTGCTCGGTATACCAGGTGGTGAGGCTGGGCTGAT
The DNA here is from genome assembly GCA_964450255.1 of uncultured Candidatus Solibacter sp. GTDB lineage: Bacteria > Acidobacteriota > Terriglobia > Bryobacterales > Bryobacteraceae > Paludibaculum. The sequence goes on from CAYVDY010000150.1 coordinate 2,969, forward strand.
GTTCCTTCGTGACCCGAGGGATCGTGACTTTGCCGTTGTCCCAGAACTCAAGCGGGTATTTGCTGTAGGCTTGCGGATTCTCGGGGTGAAACTCCCACATGTCGTTGGAGTACATGAGGCCGCAGGACTCGTCGAAGCCGCGCGCGGGAGGCCGGGTGTCGGGCTGGTCGCCGATGTGCCACTTGCCGAATGCGGCGGTCTTGTAGCCGGCAGACTGGAACACCTGACCGAGTGTGGAGTAGGAGGGGTCAAGGCCCCGGGCGCGTGGGCCGTGGGCCCCGAAAACTTTCGTACGGCAGGGAAAGCAACCGGTGAGGATGGCGGAACGGGAGGCAGAGCAGACGGCCTGGGGCACGTAGAAATTGGTGAAGCGGCAGCCCTCGCTGGCCAGCCGCTGGACGTTTGGGGTGGGATAGGGCGGGTTGCCGAAAGGATGGAAGTCGGAGTAGCCCGAGTCGTCGAGGAAGACGATAACGACGTTGGGGCGTGGCTTGGGCGGCTGGGCGAGAGCTTGAAGGAACACGCGGCGGGAGAGCATAGCTGTCCTCTGTTCTATCACGCAAGGAGATCAGGTGTCCGCCTGATGAGACGGTGTACAGCGAACCGTAGATCCCCCTAGTCCCAAGTACACACTGGCAGCACACCATGGATGCCCGGCTATCGTTCTTGTTCTGGCTGCTCATCCAGAGCGGGCATCCACCACCTTCTCAGCCTACAAAACGGCGGCAGTTTGCGAGCGGGGTTTCTTCCCGTACGAGGCTGTCCCGCTATCGGCCACATTGGAGTTGGACACACGGCAGGCAACTCCTGACGCCCGGGAATCACCTCGCAGCCATGATTTACGCGGACGCAGCGGGCTGGGCAATGGCTTTCTCAGCATTGGGCGAAGCCGGTGCGCCCGCAAAGACATGAAGTGTCCGGCTCTCGCCATCGTCGACAAGTTCGAACTGCTGATCAGTCCGTTCACCGCCGTTTTCCACCTCGATCCGGTATTCAGTTCGTCCGTAGCGGAAGGTCAGAACGAAGCCTTGCCAGTCCTCAGGAATCACCGGCTCGATGGTTAGACGCCTGCCTCGCAGCTTGAAGCCCAGGACCTCCTCCAGCCACACCCGGTACATCCAACCCGCCGAACCGGTGTACCACGTCCAACCGCCCCGCCCGACTTGACCCTCCAATGAGTAGACATCGGCGGGCACGGAGTAGGGCTCTGTGCGATAAGTGGCACAATCCGCCGGTGTGCGTGAGTGCTCGATTGGATTCAGCATCTGCAGGATCCTCACCGCTCGGTCGCCGTCACTGAGGCGCGCAAACGCCATGGCGACCCATAGTGCCGCGTGGGTATATTGACCACCGTTCTCGCGCACGCCAGGCGGATAACCCATAATGTACCCAGGGTTTGGACTGGACGTGTCGAAGGGCGGTGTATAGAGGAGCACTAGCTTCTCTTTCTCGCGAATCAGTAGCTCTTCAACCGAACGCATCGCCGCGGCTGCCCGATCGGGATTACCGGCCCCACTGATCACGGACCAGGATTGCGCTATCGAATCGATGCGGGCTTCCTCGCTCACTCGCGAACCCAGCGGAGTCCCGTCGTCAAAGAAGGCTCGCAGGTACCATTCGCCATCCCAGGCGGTAAGTTCCACCGTAGCGCTCAGCCGGCTCGCACGGTCGCGGTATCGGGCGGCCAACTCCTGTTCGCCGCGGCTCCAGCACACATCTGCGAACTTCTTCAGAACGTCCACGAGAAACCATGCCAGCCAGACGCTCTCGCCTTTCCCCTCGTCGCCGACGCTGCTCATGCCGTCGTTCCAGTCGCACGTGCCCATCAGGGGCAGGCCATGCGGTCCGGAGGTGGTGGCCTTCTCAATCGCGCGGCGGGAGTGTTCGAATATCGTTGCCTCTTCGGGCGAGACCTCCGGCTCAGAATAGACTTCGCGTTCGTCGTCCTTCAGAGGCGGTCCATCTAGAAACGTCGCCGTGGCGTCGAGAATTCCTGTGTCGCCCGTGACGTCCACGTATTGGCACACTGCGAACGGCAGCCAGAGGAGATCGTCCGAGCACCGGGTGCGAACGCCGGCCCCAGATGAAGAATGCCACCAGTGCTGCACGTCCCCTTCTCTGAACTGCCGCGATGCCGCGCGCAGAATCAGCTCACGGGCAATCGGCGCAGCGGAGTAGACTAGCGCCAGCGCATCCTGCAACTGGTCCCGATACCCGTATGCGCCACTCGATTGATAGAGCGCACTACGCCCCCAAATGCGGCAGCTCAGCGACTGATAGAGCAACCAGCGATTCAACATCAGGTCCACAGAGAGAATCGGGGTCTTGACCTGAATCGTGGTGAGGAGATTCTCCCACCACGCCCGTGTCTCGTCGAGTGACCGCTCGACACTCCCGGCGTCTCGATATTGTGCAATCAGGCGCCGGGCGTGTTCGGCATCATCCGCCTGGCCGAGTGCACAAATCACTGTTCTCTCCTCCCCGGGGCCGAGTTCGAACTTGGTCTGAAGCGCCGCGCAGGGATCTAGCCCTGGACCCGAAAGCCTGGACAGCGACTCTCGCCCCATGGCCGCCGGAGCTTCCGCCGAGCCGTTGCGCCCGAGGAACGCTGTGCGGTCGCCAGAGTACGAAGAGGGCTCCGGTGTAATGGATGCGAAGGCGACCCGGCGTCCGTAGTTCAGGTGATATGGATTGCCCGAAAAAAGCGCTCTGGACTTCTCATCCCACGAGGAGACAATGTGCATCTGCGTCGCCTCGCGATCCGTGCCAAGCACGAGTTCCGAATAGGAGGTCACGGAGAGGCGCCGCCTCTGCGACGAACTATTCCTGATGCGCAAACGCTGGATGCGCACCGGATCAGCTCTCTCGGTGTGCACGGGCACAAATGTCAGAAGCGTTTGCTCCAACCCATGACTATTGTGTTCGAACTCCGTGTACCCCTGGCCATGCCGGGCACGATAAGCATCCATTTCCCGAACCGGCAGCGGCGTGGGAGTCCAAAAGACCCCGGCATCTTCGTCGCGAATATAGATGGCCTCGGTGGAGGGATCCGAAACCGGATCGTTGCTCCAGGGCGTCAGGCGGTTCGACTGGCTGTTGCCATACCAGCAGCAGCCCGAGCCTGCTTCGCTCACGATGGCCCCAAACACCGGATTCGCCATTACATTAATCCACGGCAGCGGCGTGGAAGCATTTGGACCGAGGTAGATCGCATACTCGCGTCCGTCGGCTGTGAAGCCCCCAATGCCGTTAAAGTAGGGCAGCTCCAGAAAGGGCAAAGCGACGGAGGGTTGTTCCTCTCTCCGCTTGACCTGCAGCGGAAGCGGCAGGGACACCCTCTCCGGTGGACCGCTGAGCTGCTTCGAGAGCGGTCCGCGCACCGCGCCCATGGTGGCCTTCGCGACGGTCAGAATCAGATTCAGATCATCCTCGGAGATCTGATCCGTCTTCAGGAGGAACGCACCTCCAGGCTGCTGCACCCCGGTGTGCAGCGAGTGCGCTTCCACCAGGCGGAGCAACTGCTGATGAAGTGGCTGGTCATAGCTTGCCGGCTCGCGGTTCAGGATCACCAAATCGGCCTTGAAGCCCCGGAGCCTCCAATAGGTATGCGCCACAAGCAGTTCGCGCACCAGAGGAAGCCCTTGGGAATCGTTCACCCACACCGCCGCAATTGGCAGATCGCCGGAAAGGCCGTGCGCCCAAAGCCTCGATTGTGTCTGCACATTGCGGCGAAGACGCTCTGACGGCGCCCGCAGCCGGATGTTCGGATAAAGGAGATGACTGGCGAGCTCAGCAAACCGCATTGCCTCGTCGCCCTGAATGCCGAGATAGCGGTATTCCAGCTGCGCATGCGACCAGGCCAGTTCGAATGCCCGGCTGGAGACGTCGGGATCGGAGTACTTGACGATCAGGCGCATCAGGTCCTCGCGTGAGCCAGCCGCGACCGTGACGAGTGTGATTTGAGCCTCCTGCCGGGGCTCAAGCGAGACGCGCTGCCTGAGGACGAACACCGGATCAAGCACGTAGCCGTCGGTTTGGTTCAGCGCCATGCTCGGGTTGCTCCAGGTGCGGCCCCGCCCAAGGTACCGGGCGCGGTCGGTTTCATACTCGAACGAACTTACGCCGTCCGGGCGTGAAACAATCAGTTGCGCGACCCAGATCGGCGACTCCTCGGAAGACCGCAACCGGCGCCATGCGAGAAGTGCGTGCAATTCCGGACGCGCCTCAGTCTGAATGAAGAGCTTGTTGAAAGCCGGGTGGGCGCGATCTGCGTCGTGGGGCGCCAGGCTCAATTCGGTTGCGCTGGTTAACTCCAGAGTCCGCGCTCGCGAACCCTGGTTGACGAGCGTGATGCGTCGAATCTCGGCATCGTCTTCCGGCGAAACCGTCACGTCCAAATGACTCTCAATTCCCAGCCGGCGGATTCGGAACTCGGCGCGATCGGCGCTGAAGGTCGCAGTATACCGGGGATCCTTCACGTTCAAGGGCTGGTGCGTTGCGGACCAAAGCGTGTTACTTTCCACCTCGCGCAGATAGAAGAACGTGCCCCAGTTGTCACGGGTAGTGTCAGCACGCCAGCGCGTGATGTCGAACTCGCCCCAGCGGCTGTATCCGGCGCCCGTGTTGGTGATCATCAGCGCATAGCGTCCGTTTCCGATCAGTTGCGCGCACGGAATCGGAGTGTCTTCATCAAACACCCGGTATTCCGGCGCTGCCGGCCCGGAGAGCAGCCGCATTGCGACGTGGTCGGATGGGCGGTGGACAAGCATTGAAGGCAGAGGCGGCACGCGCTCGAACAGAAGAGGCTCCACCGCCTTAATGCGGCGATCGGCGTGGAATCGCTGCCGCAGGATCCCGCGGTTGAGGACGTTGTTCAAGGCCATCAGGCTCATACCCTGGTGATGGGCCATGTAGGCGTAAACGATGACGCCCTTTCCGCCTCGCCGTTCCTCCTGGCGCGTATAGTCGAGCGACTCATAGAACCCCATGTGGCCGTACATACCGGCCTTGACCAGACGCTTGAGGTTCTTGATTGCGTCTGCCGGGTTCACCAGCAGTGCGAGCACGGTGGCGTAGGGCGCCACCACCAGTTCATCGTCCAGCCCCCGCTTCAGGCCAAGAGATGGAACGCCGAACGCCCGATACTGGTAAGTCTTATGTGCATCGAGACCGCTATAGGCGGATTCCGAAACTCCCCACGGAACGCCGCGGTCCTTCGTATAGTCGATCTGGCGTTCCACCGCCGCGGCGCAGGCATTCTCCAGCAAAGAGTTTCGGAAACTGCGCGTAAAGAGGAGCGGCATCAGGTATTCGAACATCGTGCCGCTCCACGAAAGCAGCACTTGACCGTTATCTGACGTATAGGGCCGGCCAAGAGCCAGCCAGTGTTCCACGGGCACGTCACCCTTGGCAATCGCCACGAGGCTGCCCAGACGCGCTTCGCTCGCCAGCAGATCGTAGTGCGCCGTAATGTGCAAAGGACCGCCTACCAGGTACCCAATAGCAAACAACCGCCGCTGAGCGTCATAGACGAACTGCATATCCATGCCGTCCGCGAGAGAGTCGCTCATTTCTCCCAGACGTCTGCATCTGCCCAGCAAGACCGCCGATGCTTCACGAGCCCTCTCGTATTCAGCTCTTACGTCTGCAATCCAGACCGCGAGATTCTGGGGCAGCGCCCCTTTGTTCCCGGCCTCCTGCAGGATGTCTCCCAGTAGACCGGTTTCGCCACACGCCACGGCGCCCCAGGACGGCAGTTCGCGCAGCAGGGCGCGGCGCGCCGCTATCGCTCTTTCGCCCAGAGGCTGCAGGAACTCGTCAGGTGGTGCAGCCAGGACGTCCAACCAGCGCAGATACTTGGCGGCGTGCTCAATCCAGCTCTCGATCTGCTGCTCGAGCCGGGTAAACCAGTACGCGCGCTCATCGGTCGGGTAGAGGTTCCAGCGAAGGGACTCGGTCAGCTTGCGGGCGGGTTCCGCGGCTAGTCGGATGCGTCCGAGAACCTCGATGCCCAGCGATTCTTCCTCCAGGAGACCGCGCAACGCGGCTAGAGGAACGCGGGTATTGTGGTCGGACGCGAACCGCTCAGTAATGACGGCCAATGTGTCGGCCAATCCACGCAAGGAGCGCGCATCCAGTTGCGATTCCAACTCCAACTCCTCAGCGGCCTGCTTGAGCACCCACAAACTCGCGATGAGGTTTCCACTATCGACAGTTGATAAGTATTTTGGCTGAAGAGGTTCCAGCGTTCGCGTGCTGTACCAGTTGAGAAGGTGGCCCTCGCAGGTTTCCAATTTTGCCAGCGTTTCCATAGTCGCGGTACAACGGTCGATCATCGTTTCCAGAGTCAGGAACCCGAGATCCCGGGCTGAAACCGCGGACATCAGCCACAGCCCGATGTTTGTTGGCGAGGTACGATCCGCCACCTCAATGCGCAATGCCTCCTGGGAGTTATCGGGCGGAAGCCAGTTGTGCTCCGGCCCGATCAGGTCATCGAAGTAACGCCAGGTCTCACGGGCGATACGCCGCAGAAAACGCTGGTCATCGGCATCGATCGACTCCGCTTTCCTGACTGCGCTGCGCTGCGACCGGATCCAATGCTGTACGGCCGGCGCTGCAACCCAGAGAACCAGGAAAGGAGCCCAGGCCGGTCCCCAGAGACGGCCGCGGAGCCCCATCGCCACCATGAACGCTGCTGTCAAGCCGGAGATCAGGAAGAAGTGCGCACGGAAGGGATCCAGATGCAGCCGGGCCGCCTGGTACGACATCTCCGCGGTCTGCCATTCCAGAAGATGGCGCTTGCTGATCCTAAGCCGGTACCAGGCGCGAGCGATGGCGTCCGCGGTGAGGTAGGCCTCATGCGGCAGAAAGGCCGCCTTGACGATCGCCCGGTTCAAATCGCTGTTGGCTTCCCGCCAAGCCCATACGTCGCCCCGCCATCGCGCGATCAGGCGGCTGAAAAGCTGAAAGAAGAGAGGAATGACAAAGGTCAGGGCGACGAGAGAGCTGGCTATCGCGGGCGCGGCGTGGAAGGTCCAGCTGAACACCAGCAGCACCAGACAGGCCACCGGCATTAGGCTGCGGCGGAGGTTGTCGAAGATCTTCCACCGATTGATCCCCGTCAGAGGATTAGGCACGGACTCCGATCCAGTAGCGGCCGGAACTCGGGGCAGAGACCACGCGCCAATCTGCCAGTCGCCACGGATCCACCGGTGTTGCCGTTTGCTGTAGCTCGTATAGTCGTAGGGGAACTGTTCAAAGAGTTCCACGTCTGTGGCCAATCCCACGCCCACGTGCGCCCCTTCAATCAGGTCGTGACTGAGCAGCCTTTGCTGCGGGAAGCGTCCGTCGAGTATGGCATGAAAGGCTCGAACGTCATAAATCGCTTTCCCGTGGTAAATGGCTTCGCCGAACAGGTCCTGATAGACGTCGGATACGGCCTGGCAATACGGGTCGGTTCCGCGCGCGTCCGTAAATAGCCGCGAGAAGCGTGAGGCCGTTGCAGACGGGAGGGTAATGCTGACGCGGGGCTGAATTATCGTGTATCCCCGAGCGCGGTTGCGTCCGTCCGCGGTCAGTTCCACGCGGTTCAGGGGATGCGCGATGGTCTCGATCAGTTTCTGCGCGCTACCGTGAGGAAGTTGGGTATCGGCGTCGAGCGTGATAACGTACCGAATCCCCTCCGGCAGCGACCCGACACGCAGGAACCCCCAGATCTCCTGGCCGTTCAGAAACCTGTTCAGCTCCTCGAGCTTCCCTCGCTTCCGCTCCCAACCGATCCAGCGGCCTTCCGTCTCGCACCACACTCGCGGTCTGTGGAAGAGCAGGAATCGGCCATCGCCGTGACGGGCGTTGAGCTTCTCAATGCACTTCATCGCGAGCCCAAGCAGACCGTCGTCCTCAGGCATCTCGCGCTCCGTCGCGTCAGCGAAGTCCGAAAGCAGCGAAAACCAGAGATTCTCGTCGGGGTTCGCGAAGAAGCGCACTTCCAGCTTGGCGCTCTCGTCACGGATCGACTCCGGCGTCAGCAGCATCATCGGAACAACAACCAGGGTGCGGCACTCCTCCGGAATTCCATCCTCCAGCGACAGCTTTGGCAGCACGTCCGGCGGAAGCGCCCACGTGAGGAACATCTGCAACAGGTAGGTAGCAAGTTCACTCGCCGGAAAGAGCGCCAGTATCCCCAGAACCAGCAGCATCCACTGTGAAGACACTCCGGCGTCCTGCGCCCCGTATCGGAAAGCGGCCGAAAGGGCGAAGGTAAGGACAGCCAGCCCCCCCAGGTAGAACTGCGTTGGATAACGGCGCATGACACGCAGCCGCAATTCGCGCCACGGAACGCGGCGTCGAAGGCGCTTCTCGAGTTCCGGCAGGCCTTGATCGATGAGATAGTAGGCAACACAATGCGCTCGAGTCCCACTTGGCGCGCGTTGAGCCAGGTCCACCGCCAACTGGGCCACATCCCACTCGGAAGACTTTGACTGACGCGCAGCAGCTTCGACTACCCGGCGGCACCGGTCGCGGGTTTCGAAATCGCTGCGGCCATGAATGCCAGCCGGGTCCTGGCGAAGAATCGCCTCGATCCGGCTCACGGCCTCGACAATCTTCGGGTACTGCAGCTCGGACAACTGCCGCAGGCTGCCAATCGCGCCTGAGATCAACATCAGATCGCTGGTTTCGTCGGCATGTTCGCCCCGGACGATATCGGCCAATCGGTTTTCGGTCTTTTCCTGAATCCACTTCTGGATCGGCGCAGGCGCGGACTCCTCCTGGTAGAGATGCTCACTGAGGCGGGCAATGAAGTGGGGCGTCAACTCGTTGCCGCGACGGCCGAGCTCAGCAACCATCTCTTCGAACTTCTCGGAAGAGCGCTGGGCCGCGTTCAGAACGCGGTCGGCCCAGAAGTCCGCGAGTTCCTTCTGATGCTGGCGTAGACTGGCCAGCTCCGACAGCCTTCGCAACCTCTGCATGAGCACCAGACGCAACATCGGCGGAAACACCCACAGCTCGGCGATGGTCAATGGAGACTGATGCTGGTAGGCGTCCAGAAAGCTGATGATGGACTCAGCGGAGAGCCTGTGGCCGGTTCGATCTACCAATTCGGCGGCGAGATGGTAGATACGTATGCGGATCGGACAACTCCGATCCGTCAGCACCGGCAGGATCCTGTTGTGATTGTCAGGGAGGTTATGCCGAATGTCGGCAATATTCAGGCGGATGAGGTATGCATTATCCAGGAGCCATTCGGCCGCATGTGTGATGCCATACTCCAGCCGCGCGGCTTCCGCGAGATCGGCCCGAGCGCGTTCGATGACAGCCTCGCACTCGCGCAGACCGGGCAGCAACGAGCGCGATCGGGTCAGCGGCTCAAGTTGGTGTGTGGACGCTAACGCGACCGCACAATCCGGCAAACCGGCCAAGCTCGCAGGTTCGCACCGCTGCCCGTTGGTGAGGGTCGAGGCGATGTATCCCGGCCCTGGACGAATGGCGAAGACCGTGGGGTGGCCGATGCTCCGCAATGTGGCGATGATATCAGCGGTCTCGGTTTCATTCGCTTCTATGACGACAAGGCTCTCGCCTGGAAGAACAAGGTCGCGATACGCGCGAAGAGCGCTGTCTGGAAGCCCAAGTCCGAGCCACAGCGTACCGAACCATGCGATCAGCAGACCGCAAAACGACGACA
>CAYVDY010000151.1:0-12583 GCA_964450255.1 uncultured Candidatus Solibacter sp.
CGGCGCGCCTGTCCAAGTCACCCCGGTCATGGGAGCGCCGGCGGCCAAAACCAGAGTTCCGTTCTCCACACGCACCGGTCCCGCGCCCGTGAACGGAGTAACCTTCCAGTTCTGGAGTGACTTGCCATCGAAAAGAGGCAGCCACTCCCCTGGCTTGGGCTGCGCGAAGAGGGTTGAGATGCAAAGAAGGGAAAGAACAAAGGCGGCGGCTGGCATGCAGCCTGGACTATATCACGGCAGGGCTGCGCAGTCTAAGCGGCTCTACGCCACGAGTTGGCGACCGGAGCGTCCTCGTCCGCATCGCCGGTCTCCTCGGACGGATTGTGTGCCAATTCGCGCTCATGCGCTTCCTGGCAAATGACGCAACGCTCGGCCCACGGCACGGCCTGCAGCCGCTTCACCGCGATCGGTTCTTCGCAATCCATGCAAAGTCCGTATTCGCCCGCGTCCAGCCGGCGCAGGGCCAGCTTGATCTCCTGGCGGCGGCGCGCATGGGCGCTCAAACGGCCCACGGCCATGTTCCGGTTCTCAGTGGACTGGATCGTATCCAGCTCATCTGCCTGCTGCGTAATCACGAGCGCTTCCTTGTCGGCCTCCGAAGGGGTGTATTCCGCGAGCAAATCGTTCAGAAGTTCGCGGTAGCGATCTTCCTGCTTCATATAGGTTCTCCTTGCCGCGCCGGCCGCTTTCGCTGCCCGGTTGGCTTTATCACATCTATGGATGTTAGTTGACGCGACAAGGTTTCATTGAATATGCCGATTGTTACTGGATGCTGGTCGATACGGAACCGTTCATCCGGACGGGATCGCGCATCCAATCCAGAATCCGCGCGCCGTCCAGCTTCAACTGCACCAGCGTAGCTTCTCCAGCCTCACTGCTGGCGATCAGCAGCTCGAACTTGCCGCCGCTAGCCTTAACATAAATAACCACATCCTCGTTGTCCCGGCGCGAGTGCACGGTGACCATCGGCCGCCAGCCGTTCCCTGCGGCCTGACGCACTGAGGACTGGAACCGTGCCATGTCGCCCTCGAAAGTAGCGAAGTTCAGCGAACTAGCCCCACCCGGCCTCTTCACGAGAACAAAACTGTTTACAATCAGTCCCGCGCCGGGAATGCGCACTTTCCGGATTCCCAGATCGGACTCCACTTTTTCCACAATCGATCCGAACGACGCAGCCCCGGCCGGCAGGGCAGTCAATAGTAGAACCGCACTGATCAGGAGGCGTCTCATCGCTTACTCCTCCTCGTCCTTTTCCTTGGCCTTGGCGGGCGCCGGTTTGGGCGTCGAGCCTTCGGGAACGATGTTCTTCGGCACGCCGAACTGCCCGCCCAGACTTCTCAGATCGCTGGGGTCGATCTTGCCCATGATGTTGACCACCGTCAGTTCCTTCGGCTCAGCGGCGATGATCACCAAGCCGCCGTCGCGGTGCAGGTAGATCTCCGATGTCTCGCGGCCCTTTTTGCTGCGGCTCGATACGATTAGAGACCACTCCGGCCCCTTGACTTGAGCGCGAATTCCGTCCACATCCGCATCCGTGTACTCGCCCTCCTTGTCGAACTCAAAGCTGCGGACCTGAATCCCGGTCAGCTTGGTAATTACCTTCTTGGCCTGCGCCTCGTCCTTGTCGCCCTCCGAGAGGAATTTGGCCGCGAATCCCAGCGTCTGCGGGTCCAGCGAGACGTTGACGGTTTCCGATGCCCTCTCCGAGAGCTTCTCGAAAGCGGCGGTAAATTTCAGCTGCTGCGCCGCGAGGGTCCCCGCGGACAGAGCTAGAGCGAGCACTATCTGGTAACGCATGACTTTCTCCTGAACTAAAAGATGATTATTCCGGTCTGTCGCGGTCGATGGACTGAACGCGAACCTGGGCCATGTGCAGCTTGGCGCCCGTCACCTGGAGAGCCAACATGAGCTGTTCCTTGGCCTGCTCTCCGGCAATTCGCTCCCGGCGAACCTGGTCGAAACGAACTCCGCCCACAACGATCACTACCATCGCCACGGCCGCCGCCCACCGCAGCCAGCCCAAGCCCTGCCGCGGCTGCGGCTTCTGCTCGCGCACCCGGGCCATCACGCGATCGGCAAACCAATCCGGTGCGGGCTCCCGGCTGAGAGCCTCGCGAAGATCTTTTTCGAGGGGGTCCATTAGTTATCCTCCTTGCGTGTGGGGCTGCCGGCGCGGCCGGCCTTCTCCTGCAACATCGCGATGGCGCGCCGCAGGTGGCTCCAAACTGTCTGAACGGGCATGCCGAGCGTTGTGGCGATCTCGGCGGCGTCAAGGTCCTCCTGGTAACGGAGAACCACCACCATGCGCTGCGTATCGGGCAGCGAGGCAACCAGCTTGCGCAGCATGCCGAGCATCAGCGGATCGCCGGATTTCGCCGGCGCCGCCGGCTCTACCAGACCATCCAGCGGCACTTCGCCCTGCCGGCCGCGCTTGCGGTAATGATCGATGCAGCGGTTGCTGGCCGTGCGGCGCAACCAGGCCTCCAGATGCTGCGGCGATTCGATGGAATCGAGACTGCGGAACAACTGGAGGAACACGTCCTGGGCGATCTCCTCGGCCAGTGCGCGATTGCGGAAGAAATGCCAGCACAGGCTGTAAACCATGTTCTGGTGGGTGTGGACGAGCTCAGCGAAGCCCGCCTCTTCCCGCGCAGCTGCTTTCCAGGTTGTTCCCACGCTTGGTTGTGCCACCCGTCCAGCTTCCATTCTGCCGCTTCCTTCACTATCGGATACGCAGCAGCCTCACCAGATTATGCAGAATGTTTGGCGGGCTCTGCTAACTTGGAAGGGCGGATGATCTCCTTTTCGAACATTAACAAGCAGTACGGCAAACAGCTCATTTTCGTCGAAGCTTCCTTTCAGTTGAACCCAGGTGAGAAGGTCGGCCTGGTCGGTCCGAACGGTTCGGGCAAGACCACTCTCTTTCGCATGGTGATGCGTGAAGAGGAAGCCGACGAGGGCGAGGTCTCCGTCCCCAAGAAACTCACCATCGGCTACTTCCGCCAGGACGTAGAAGAGATGACTGGGCGCCCCGTGCTCGACGAGGCCATCGCCGGCAGCGGCCGCGTGGGCGATCTGCACCACGAACTGGAAGACCTCCACCGCGGCATGAACGACCCCGCCCAGGCGGACGACATGGACCGCATCCTCGCCCGTTTCGGTGAGGTTCAGGAGGAGTACGAGCACCTCGGCGGCTACACCCTGGAAGCGCAGGCCCGCGAAGTCCTCCACGGTCTCGGTTTCCACGAAGACCAGATCGACGGCGACGTTGGCGCTCTCTCCGGCGGCTGGAAGATGCGCGTGGCGCTGGCCCGAGTCCTCCTCGGCCGTCCCGACGTCCTGCTGATGGACGAGCCCACCAACCACCTCGACATCGAGTCCATCATCTGGCTGGAACAGTTCCTCAAGTCCTATCCCGGCGCGCTTCTCATGACCTCGCACGATCGCGATTTCATGAACCGCATCGTGTCGAAAATCGCTGAAATCGACTCCGGTGAGATCATCACTTATACCGGCGACTACGACTTCTACGAGCGCGAGCGCACCATCCGCGAGACCAATCAGCAGGCCGCCTTCGCCCGCCAGCAGGCCATGCTCGCCAAGCAGAACCGCTTCATCGAACGCTTCAAAACCCACGCAGCCAAGGCCGCTCAGGTCCAGAGCCGCATCAAAGCTCTCGATAAGGTGGAGCGCATCGAACTCCCGAAGAAACGCACCGTGGTGAAGTTCGAATTCCGAGTCCCGCCGCGCTCCGGAGATCAGGTTGCCGTCATCGAGGATCTCCACAAAAGCTACGGTCCGCGCGTCATCTATGATGGATTGGACCTCACCATCCGCCGGGGCGAACGCTGGGCAGTCATGGGCCGCAACGGAGCAGGGAAGACCACTCTGCTCAAGGTGATCGCGGGAGTCGCGCAGCCCGATTCCGGTACCGTTCGCCTCGGCGCCAGCCTCAACATGGGGTACTTCGCCCAGCAGTCACTGGATGTGCTCGACCCCGATCTCACCGTCGCCGAGCAGTTGCAGAACGACTTTCCGCAGGACGGAATCGGCTCGCTCCGCACTCTGGCCGGAGCCTTCCAGTTCTGCGGCGACGACGTGGATAAGCGCATCCGCTCTCTCTCCGGCGGCGAGAAGTCCCGCCTCGCCATGGCCCGCATGCTCTACAACCCACCGAATTTCCTGGTGCTCGACGAGCCCACGAACCACCTCGACCTGGCCACCAAGGAGATGCTCGTGGACGCGCTCAAGAACTTCGAGGGCACCATGATCTTCGTCTCCCACGACCGCACGTTTCTCCGCGGCCTGGGCTCACGGGTCCTGGAGTTAGGCGGCGAATCCGGCACCGAGCGCATTCCGCGCATCTACCCCGGCACCTACGTAGAGTACGTGCAGACCATCGGCCACGAGGCCCCCGGCATCTACGCCTAGCGGCGCACCACCAGCCAGTTCGGGGAAGTTTGGCGGCGCGGCCGTTCCGCCAGCGATCCATCGTTGAACCGATCAGATCAACCATGTCCATTCTCTTCCGGAGCCCTATCACTCCGCCGTTATTGCTGGTGCTGTCCGTCCTGCTCTCCGGCGCCGCCGCACGCCTCTCCGGACAGGTCAGCGATCCGGGTTGGCGGCATCTGTCCACGCCGCCCGTCACCTGGTTCCGTCGCGGAAAGACCGGATGGAAGAAGTACATCGTCGAATCTGAGCCTTTGAGGCCCGAAGCAGGCTCTACCTTCGGCGACGTCGATGGCGACGGCGATCTCGATTTCATTTCCGCCGCGGACGGTGGCGGCCCGGCTGGCAACCAGGTCTGGTGGTGGGAGAATCCGTTTCCGAACTACGAGCCAGGCCGCAGCTGGAGACGGCATTTCGTGAAGCAATCCGGCGGGCGGAAGCACCACGAACTGCTCTGGGCCGACGCGGACGGAGATGGCAGCAGCGAGTTGATCTTCTGGAATCAGGGCGCCAGGAACTTGCTCGCCGACATCGACCTCGACGGTAAGTCCGACCTCATCGGCGGAGGCCTGTGGTTCAAGCACGCGGGCAGCGGCCGGTTCATCGCCAATGAGATCGATAGCGGCTATCACTTCTCGCGGTCGGCCGCCGGCCAGCTCATCGAGGGTGGCAGGCCGGAGGTCGTACTCGTTGTCGGCGATGGCGTCGGCCCGTTGATGATGTACGAATGGCGCAAGGGTACGTGGAAAGGGCGCGCGCTGGTGGAACGGATCGATAACGGCCACAGCCTCGCGATCGTGGATTTCGACGGCGATGGCCATCTCGACATCTTCAACGCGGAGATGCGGCTCAACGGCGGGAACCCAGAATCGAAGGCTTACATCCTGTTGGGTGACGGGAAGGGCAGCTTCAGGAAGGTCGTCGTAGCGGCTGGATTCGATAACCATGAATCGAGGCTCGCTGACCTCGACGGCGACGGCACCCTCGACATTCTCGGCAAGCCCTACAATCACCAGACGCCGTCCCTGAATATCTGGCTCAATCCCAACGGAGCGAGGGTCAGGAAGTAGCGGATCCAGCCAGACTAGTCTCCAATGAGAGCGTCCCGCAGCGCTTCTACGCCCGACCGCGGAGTTGCCAGCACCGGTACACTGATCCGCCCCGCAAGCACCGGCACCAGCCGTGCCATGCTCCCCTGCGCCAGCGCCACCACGTCATTCTCCGACGCCGCCCGCACGATGCATTCCAGCAACAGGCGGTCGTGCTCCTCCGGACTTCCGTTCATCAAGGCGTCGAACGCGCCCTCCGCCAGGTAGCGGCGAATCACGATGGCCTTGTCCGCCTCGGCCGCCTTCTGCTCGATCAATTTGCTGGTCGGATCCAGCGTCGTGCTGACAGTGGCCACCACCGCGATCCGGCTCCCTTGCCGCACCGCTTCGCCGGCCATTCTGCCGTCGATCTTCACCACGGGGATGTGTACCAGCCGCGCCAGCACGTCGGTCGCCTCGCCCACGGACGAGCAGCAACTGAAGATCGCGTCCGCGCCTGAAGCCTGCGCCAGCACTCCGTAGCCCGCGATGCGCTGGATCACCTGCGGCGTCACACAGCCCGCCGCCCGAACGTCAGCCAGAAGGCTGTCATCCACCACGTTCACCACGCGCACCTCCGGCATCAACTCCTGGAAGAGCGGCTTCAATGGTTCCACCAGCGCAAAACCGGTATGCAGAGCAAACACTGTCTTTGGCATCGCCCTCTGATCATAGTCCACCCGTAATGCCGCACAGCGCTACCCTATGGCAAGGTCCAGCCTGATGCCATTTCTCCTCCTGCTCCTCTCCGCGCTGCCCCTCTTCGCCCAGCAGCCTGATCCCGCCATCCGTTGGAAGGACATCCGCGAGCTGCAGATCGAAGGCCAGGGATGGGCGGCCCGTGATCGAAAGGAGCCCTTCGACCGCCTTCCTGCGTCGGCCGAAGCGCTGGTCCGCCCGCCCGTCTGGGACCTCTCTCATCATTCGGCCGGTCTGCTGGTTCGCTTTGCGACGGACGCGGCCACCATTCGTGCCCGCTGGACCCTGCGCAACGCGCGGCTCGCGATGCCGCACATGCCTGCCACCGGCGTTAGCGGCCTCGATCTCTATGTGAAACTCCCCACCGGCTGGCATTGGGTGGCGAACGGCCGGCCGGAGAAGGCCACCGACGAGCAGACGCTCCTGAAAGACTGGCCGGGCGGGCGGCGCGAATACATGCTCTACCTCCCGCTCTACAACGGCGTCACCTCCGTCGAAATCGGAGTGCCGCCCGGAGCCGGGCTGGAACAGCCAGCAGCCCGGCCTGCCCACGTCCGCCCGGCCGTCTTCTACGGCAGTTCGATTCTGCAGGGTGGCTGCGCTTCGCGCCCCGGCATGGCCTACCCGGCGATAGTCGGCCGTCATCTCGACTGGCCCGTCATCAACCTCGGCTTCTCCGGCAACGGTAAGTCCGAACCGGAGATTGCCGCGCTTCTCGCCGCGCTCGATCCGGCAGTCTATGTCTACGACAGCCTCCCGAACCTCAGCGTGGAGGAAGCCCGCGAGCGCGTCGAGCCCTTCCTTCGCGTTCTGCGGCAGGCTCACCCGAAGACTCCCATCGTTCTGGTTGAAAACGCGATCTACACCGACGCTCTGTTCTCGAGGGAGCGCATGTCGCTGATCACCGAAAAGAACCGCATCCTGCGCGGGGTCTATCAGAAGCTCCGCAAAGAGGGCGACCGCGACCTGCACTATGTCTCCGCCGAAAAGCTCTACGGCGCCGACGGCGAAGCTACCGTAGACGGCACACACGCCACTGACGTCGGGTTCATGCGGATGGCGGATGTCATCGCGCCCGCCCTGCGGCCGCTGCTTCGGAGTCGTGCGCGGCTCGCGCCCTAAACACCGGCCTGTCTGAACACCGCCTCGGACTTCAGCTTGATCTCCTTGGCCAGCTCGTACGGATCGGCCTGCTGGAATTTAGGCAGGAACAGCTCCACCGAGATCGGTCCCGCGTAGCCCCGATCCACGAGCTTGCGCAGGATCTTCGCAAGCGGCGCCACGCCATCGCCGGGAATCACTCGCGACTGCAGATCCAGCAATTCGCGCGCGAGGTCCTGTGTGTCGTTCAAGTGGGCGTGAATGATCTCGCCGGGCTGGATCAGGTCCATGTCCTCGAATCTGCTGGGGCCGGACCAGAAGTGATAGCAATCGAAGAGGATCCCGAAGTTCGGATGCGCAGCCGCGCGGTGCAGCCGCAGGGCGGTCGGCAGCGAGGCAAGGAACGTGGAATTGCGCACGAACTCGGCAGCCACTTTCAATTTGAGCTGACGTGCTACCTCAGCCACCTGGCGAATGTTGTCCAGGCACCTCACATAGTCGTCCGGAGTGAACTTCGCTGAGGTCGCGCATGGCGAATAGACCAGCGGCGCGCCGAGCTCGGCGAACTGTTCGCAACGTTTCTTAAACACCGCGAGGTTTTCCGCAAAGTGTGGATTGGGCTCCCAAAGACCCGTGACGCCCGCCGCGCCGCAGACGACTGTGAGCCCGTTATCGGTCAATACCCGTTTAGCGCTGGCCAGCGTATCGGTTTTCAGGAAATCATCGAGCAGCCCGGCAGAGGGTTCGACATTCCGGATGCCCGCCTTGGCCCAGCCTTCGAGGGACTTCCGATAGCCCGCCCCGGCGGAAGTGAATTGGTGCATGCTCAACGTCATTTTGCGCTTGGCTGCAGCGGCACGTTGGGCGGCAAGCGCGAGCGGCGCCTGCAGTACAGTTCGGCGTGGCAGCATCACGAATACCATACCGCTTTTGGCCAGAGTGCGTATGGCGTTAACGCGCCCGCTATTGCATTAGATGCATCTCCATGAATCGGATGTAGACATCGAAGTCCGAGGGAACGTTGCCGTGTCCGCCGTCGTGCATCACATAGCCGAGGTCGTGGAGAATGGGCTCTTCGGCCCCTGGAAACGCCGTCGTCCCCAGTCCGGTTTTCCCCAGGAGCTTGTAGACGGGTTCGGCGGCCACGGCCGCCAGGAATTCGCCGTAGGGGTCGGACCACTTGTCTGTGTTTCCAGTTTGCAGCAGCAAGGGGCGGGGCGCGATCATCGCGACCAGCATATTCGCATCCACCGGCCACTCGTGTACCTTGTCCGCATACCTGGCGTAGTTACCCGCAAACTGGTACGGGAAGCGCGTCGGCGCGGCCATGTGGGCGAGGGTCTCGCCATAGTTGCGCCTCGCGATGGCCGCTCCGCCCTCGCCGGAACAGCTGGCGATGACCATCGCGAATCGTTCATCCGCCGCGCCGGCCCAGAGCGCCGTCTTGCCCAGTCGCGAGACGCCGTGAATGGCCACGCGCTTGGCGTCCACCCCCTTGTCCGTCTCCAGGTAGTCCAGGGCGCGACTGGCGCCCCATGCCCAGGCTGCGATAGCGCCCCATTCGTCGTCGTCGGGCCGGCTCTTCCCCGGCTTCAAGTAGGCCGACTTGACGCCCATACCTTCACTGCCCACGAAGTCTGGTGCCAGGTCGTCCTTGTTGAACGTGGCGATTCCAATTCCGTGGGCGATGAACTGCTCAACCCGCAGGCCCCGTGCCGCGCGGTTGTTGGCCGCGGCCCCGCGGGCGCCGCCCGCAGGGGGCGGAACGGCGGCAACCTGAGTCCCGGATTGCCGGTCCCATCTCCTACCCACTTTGACGTCGGTATCGGCGACGGCAAGGTTATTGGCGAAGAAGCTCATGTTGAGGAACAGCGGCACGGGTGCATTCGCGTTGGCAGGCAGATAGACCAGCAAATCCATCTGCGGGCCAGTTCGATCCTTGGTGAAGTGGATCGTGATCTGGCTGCGGATTGCCTTCCCGTCGAATGCTGGTGCACCCTTTTCTACCACCTCGAAGGTCATCTCTTTCGGACGGCCCGGAGCACGGCCAAACCAGTACTGCTCGATGAGCTTCCGGATCTCCGGACGGCGCTCTCGCCGCCATGTTTTTGCATCCGTCACCGGCTTGCCGCTATTCAGCTTCAGTAGCTCAGGGAGGACGTAGCTACCTGCCTTCGCCTCGGTGTAGTTCACCGGGATGCCGGCGACGACATCCGCTGGGGAATCGGGGATCTGACCAAAAGCAGCGCACGGCAGCAACGCGGCGGGAACCAGAAGCCACAACAATTGTCTCGTCCTGGAAAGCATGCCGCCATGTTATTACGATCCGTGCGCGGCCGCTCAGCGTTTCTTCATCGTGACCACCATCTGCGAGTTGAGCAATATAGTCTCGAGTGCGGGATTCTTCACAACGGCATCGACGTACTCCGGGTTCTGCGAGCGGTCGCCGATGTTGTGCGCCAGGATCAACCCGCCGGGACGCACGAGCGGCAGCAGCTTGTCAAGGTAGTCGCGATAGCCCTCCTTGTCGGCATCGATGAAGACGATGTCGATGGGGCCCTTCAAGAACGTGATGCGCTGGTGGGCGTCGCCCTCGACGACAGTCACTATGTCGGCGACGCCGGCCTCGCGGAAGGTCTCGCGTGAGCCGCGCGCCCGCTCAGGGTCCAGCTCGAACGTAGTCAGCTTGCCGCCGGTCGAGCGCAAACCGAGCGTGAACCAGAGTCCCGAATAGCCGGTGGACGTGCCAATTTCCACTGCGCTCTTCGCGCCTGTGGCCTCCACCAGCAGCCGGATCAGCCGGCCGTCCTCCTGCGGTACGTTCAGATGGCGACTGACTTTCTCAAGCGCATCCAGGATTTGCTGCTCCGACTTGCCGACGGCGAGCGGAGGGTTGCCCAGACCGCCGCCGGAGCCGGACCGGCCGCCGCCGCGCCTGCCGAAGCCGCCAGGCGGCTGCGCCAGGGCCAAGCCCGCCAGCAGGATGATGGGGATCAGTTTGAGTTGATGCATTGTGTGGAGGTCCTTTTCGTCTACCCGGTATGACGGGGGACGCGGATGGAGGTTGACAGGAAGTCTCTTTTAGGGCCCGAAAGGCCGTTAGTACTCTTCCACCAGCCCTCCTACCTTTCTGAACTGGACATTCGGGCGCTGCTCGACCGTGCTGGCGTGGACCAGGCACTTTGGGGGCCTATCCTGACCGCTAAACACCTTCGCTCAATCCCACCGCCCCGGTCTTCCGCGTCGTCGAGGGACTACCGCAGCGTCGCACTTCCAGCCTGGCTTCCCCGTCATCGGTTGATATAATCCCGTCATGAGAATCGCGGTCCTCTGCATGCTGCTATTCAGCCTCGCTGGCCTGACGTTGACCGGTCAAGGCAAGGGCAAAGGCAAAGGCAAGCCCGTCAAGGAAGGCGACGCACAAGCCGTCACGCTTCCTGCCGGAGTAGCAGATGTTCGATTTGGCTTGTCGGACATCAGGATCATCTCGAGTTACTACGGCAGCCGCCTACAGCAACTGCCGCCCGGGCTGCAGAAAAAGGTCCAGCGAGGCGGAACACTGCCGCCTGGCTGGCAGAAAAAAGTGCAGGGTTTCCCAGGGGACCTGGAGCGACAGTTGCCTGGCGTTCCCGTGGGCTACCGCCGTGTTGTCTCCGGTCCGGTTGCCATGCTCATTCACGACGCTTCCAACGTGGTACTCGATATTCTCGAACTCACTCGTTAGCGAACCGGCGCGGTGAACTTGAGTACACGCGGACCGCGAAGCCGGTGTTGGTGGGAAGAGGAGCTTCGTCTTGCGCAGACACACATTGATCGCACTGCTGACTTGGGCGGCCCTGGTGCTGCCGTCCCCCGCACCTGCGCAAACCTGGAAAGCCGACAACGGCAACGGAACCTTCACCAACCCGATCTTCTTCGACGAATTCTCCGACCCCGATCTCATCCGCGTCGGCTCCGATTTCTATCTCACCGGCACCACCATGCACAGCATGCCCGGCTTGCCCATTCTGCACTCCCGGGATCTGGTCAATTGGACCTTCCTCGGCTACGCGCTCGACCGGCTCGACCTCGGCCCGTCCTTCCGGCTTGAGGAAGGGAAGAGCGAATACGGCCGCGGTATCTGGGCGCCCTGTCTCCGCTATCACAAAGGGACGTTCTACATCTTCAGCAACGTCAACGGCCAAACCACCCAACTGTTCAGCGCCACTAACCCTAAGGGCCCCTGGACACGCACGCCCATGAAGCGCTCCCTCCACGATTTGTCAGTCCTCTTCGATGACGATGGAAAGGCCTACGCGGTGTGGGGCTACCGCGGGATCCGTATCGCCCAGCTGACAGCGGATCTCACCGACATCGTGCCGGGCTCCGAACGCGAGCTGATTGCGCCGTCCGCCGGGATGGGCGAAGGCATCCACTTCTACAAAATCAACGGCAAGTACATCCTGACCAGCGCCTGGTTCATGGACGAGATGCGCATGCCCGTCGCGCGCGCCGCCAGTCTGGAGGGTCCGTGGGAGGTGAACCAGAATGTCAGCCGCGGCGAGGATTTCGGCCTTGGAGTAGGCTATCGTGTCTCCGGCCGCAGTCCGCAGCTACGGATCTCGCCGCCGGATTCGTCGCAGAAGGGCCGCTGCGCCATTCACCAGGGCGGCATCGTCGATACGCCAACCGGCGAATGGTGGGGCTTTTCCATGATGGACGCCAACTCCGTCGGCCGCCTCACCGCCCTCTCCCCCGTCACCTGGACCGATGGCTGGCCCTATTTCGGCCTGCCCGGCAATCTCGGCCGTACGCCGCGAACGTGGGTCAAACCAAACACCGGGACTTCCGCTCCACCGAGCGCCCCCTTTCAGCGCAGCGACAACTTCTCCAGCGCCACGCTGCAGCCCGTGTGGCAATGGAACCACGTTCCGGTGGATGGAAAGTGGTCGCTGGCGGAGCGCAATGGCTATCTGCGGCTCCATGCATTGCCGGCGTCCGATCTCTGGCGTGCGCGCAATACGCTCACCCAGCGCGCCATCGGCCCCCGATCCACCGTGACCGCGATTCTCGAAACCGCCGGTTTGCAGCTCGGTGATGTCGCCGGACTGGCGCTTTTCAACCGGCCCTACGCCTGGCTCGGCATCGAACGCACCACCGGCGGCCTCGTCCTGGCGCCGTTCGATGACGCCAGCGGTGAGGCCGCGCGCCTACCCCTCGCGCAGGCCGTCCTTGCGAATCGGTGCGCGATAATACGCCAAGCG
>CAYVDY010000152.1:0-9479 GCA_964450255.1 uncultured Candidatus Solibacter sp.
GTTGATAAACCCGATCTGGTTTTGAACTTAGTCCGAATACGGGCAGCCGAGTCGAAACCGCTGCCCACAATCCGCACCACCGTCCCTGCCGGCCAGGTTCCGCCGCCCGGGAGCACGTTGTGGATGGAGGCCGTGCCGCCAATCGTCAAAGTCCCTGGTCTCGACAAGATAAACGGCTCGGGCTGGCCGAGTAGGTTCGTGAAAGTCGATCCGACGTCTAGTGTTAGGGGAAAGGTCTGGCCCACGATGGCGTCACTCCTGATGTGCGCCGCGACTGTGAGGATCGGATAGTCTGGCGCCGTTCCAAAGGAAGCCAGCGGCGAGATCGACTTTACCGTCAATTTGCCGTTCTCGACTCTTGCTACACCGAAGACATCGCCTGCCGGGCTCCACAATGAGATGCCATAGACCTCATCGAAAGCGAACTGATCCAGGTCCATCATCTTCGTGCCGCTAGAAATCGGCTTGGGCTCGGTCACCTCGAGCTTCAACTGCACGGTACCACCGGCCGGCTGCACCTCGTCAGATACGCGGACTTCCGAGCCGAACACCAGACCCGGCTTCCTCGTTTGTTGTCCCTCCGCCAGTGACGGGATGAGCGACACTACGCTTACTGCAATACAGATCAGATGGTTAACGTGCATCGTTTCAGACCTCATTCGAAACTAGTGAACGGGAATTGGTTTTTTGCGAAAGTCCTGGCTCCCCGTAGCCAGTTCTTTTCCGCCTGCATCGAATGCTTCCACCTGCCAGATTAGCCGTTTCCCGGGGAGAACCTTGCTCTGAATCTCGGCTGGCACGCGCACCGCCAATGACGCTGTAGACGTTTGCCAAAGCACCACACGATCCACTTCCAGAATTCTGATTCGATACTGCGCCGCACCCGCAACCGCCGCCCACCTCAGGTCTTCCGGAGCCTTTGCCAGGTCGCCTTTTGGAGCGATCAGTTCCACGCCTTGGGAGCGCTCGACTCTTTCCGTCATCTCCGGTCGCGCCAAGCCTCCTGAATGGTTCCGGACTCCAATGCCGACGGTGAGGATGAGCGCCGCCAGGGCCATCGCCGCCGGCGCCAATACCCGCGGCTCGAACAGCCAGTTCTTCCACGAGCGCCGCCGCGTCGCCACACGGTTCCACGGCATCCGAATCCGGTTCTCCGCCCAGTGAATCCGGAACGTCTCCGCGTTCGCCGGTTCCAGTTTCAGAAACTCACGGTACAAAGCGATCTCTGCTGCGCAGTGCGGGCACTGGCTGAGGTGCCGCTGCGTCTCAACGTCCCGGCGCTCCAACCGGGAATTGAGTTCCTCAGCACCTAGGCACTCCGTCGTGGGACCAAACAGCCGTTTTAGAACTTCCTGATCGTCCAGTCTCATCAAAATTCTCCTTGCGCCTGCGCTGGCCCCTTCCGGTCCTGTCGTGCCTGCATCCGTCGTACGGCCGCCTGGAGCTTCCGTTTGGCGCTGACAATAAACGCCTTCGCGCCGCTGGCGTTCGTCAATCCGAGCATTCGTGTGATTGCCTCAAGCGGCAGCTCGTCCGAATAGCGCATAACCATCACACGATTCTCCGTCTCGTCCAGCGTTTCCCGAATCAGCTCGCGCAGAGCTCTCAGGGTTGCCTCGCGCTCCAATGTTGCCGCCGTGTCCCAGGTTCGGGTGTCGGTCGGTTCCAACACCAGAATCGGTTCACTCGCATCCAATGGCTCACCCGACCTTTGCCTCACGTGGTTGAGACAGTTGTTGCGCATGATTGTATAAAGCCATGTCGAGAACTTGGAGTCAGCCCGGAAGCCCTTGAGGTTTTGATAAGCCTTCAGGAACACGTCCTGTGCCAGGTCCAGCGCTGTCTCGCGGTCTCCGGCATACCGGTAGCACCACGTCGCAACCCGCCGTTTGTAACGGCTGAACAGTTCGTCGGCGTGGACGTTCGCCTCGCCATCGGCCTGCGCGGCTTGAAATCGAACTACCAGTTCCTCATCGCTGAGGGCCTCTTCTTGCACTATCAACATGAAGCGATGTCCGGTGTCGCCCGTCACGGCACCAGTTAGTTGGTATGACCCGGCTGCGCAGGGTGCGGAACAGGTTTTTGCGTCCAGTGTCTGCATGTCAGTGCTGAATCACATAACTCAATTTCACAAAGAAGACGAGACCCGTTTGAGTGAACTGCTCCGGTTGCGCGCCGGCGAGCGGAGGAGCCCGGCAAGCTTGGCGGCCGACTGGAGATGGCTGAATGACCTCAACGGCATGACCGATTTGCCGCCTTCGCTCACAAGAATCCGAATCCGAATACCGTCTTCGCGCCCGGCATGAAGGTGCACACGGATTCAAGCCAGTCCGTAAACGTGCAGGGCTGATTGTAAGACCAACCTTGGCCATGCTGCACCTCATGCCAGCCTGCGCTGGGCCCTCGCCAGGACACCTGCCTGCCGGAGACCATCGGACGCAAGCCTATTTCTTGCCGCTCAGCACCTCGATCTCAGTCGCCTCGAGGAAGCCATCCGGATGAAGCCAGCCACGCACTTCCACCGATGCGCCAACTTCCAGCGGTCCTCGCGCCTGTTGAATGCGGGTGCTGGAAGTCACACGAATGGCTCGCCCGCCTACCCTCCAGGGCCCCGCTCGTCCGGAATCATCGGCCGACTCCACCTCGCCCACCTGCTTGTCGGCGAGACTGGGGCGTGAGGCAGATGGCATGGAAGGCAGCACCTCCACCTTTGTGGCCTGGAAGGATCCGTCATCCAGAAGAAATCCGTGGACTTCGACCTGGACTCCGGCTGTCAACAAGCTCTGATCGATGCTGGCCATTGTGCCACCAGACAGCTTCACCAGCCGGTCGTCCACTCTGCCCTGGTCAACTCCGAAATCCTCAGTCACGCGGCCATTGAAGCGCGCGAGTTTGGCTCCAGGGTTGTCTTGCGGGGGTTCGGGCTGACTGGTCAACGTCTCGGCGTGGATGCTTTTGTCTTTATCCTGCCAACCGCGGATCTGAACCACCGCGCCGACTCCGATCGAACCACTGGAGGAATCCAGCACCGTGCTTGAGTGGACATGGATCGTCTGGTCATTGACTCGCCATTCCCCTTCGCCGCTCTGTGTGGGACGGCTGCGAACCACTCCGAGCACGGTGCTAAGTGTCATCGGGTCCACCGAGCTGGCGCTCGCTTTCACTTCAATGGTCGAGGCAACGATGATTCCCGCATCACCCATTACGCCGTGGACTTCCACAGTGGATCCAACGAGAGGTATTCCCTTCGAAGCGATGAGCGCCGTGCTGGCATTCACACGGACAGTGTTGCCGCTCACAAGCCAATCGCCGTTTCGGATATCGGCCGGCAGGAACTGGACGGTCCCGGTGACCTCAACCGGCACTACCGGCTTGGCAGGTGCAGTGGTGGCCCCGGCTTTGACCTCGACTTTGGTAGCGTCGATCGTATTTGCCGCACCAGCGGTCCCCTTGACCTCAACCAGTGCTCCTACCCCTAGAATTCCGAACTGCTGCTCCACTTTCGTGTCGGCCTTAATCTTCACGATGCGTCCAGCGATCGTCCAGTCGCCAATCAGCGCGCCACTAGGCGACTTTTCGACGATGCCAGTCAGTCCCTCCACCCGGGGCTGCGGCGTAGGAGATGGACTCGGGCCCGGGTTCGGAGTGGGGTTGGGGGAGGGCTGAACTGGTGGGCCATCCTGAATGCGGATCCGCGATGCCGCCACGGTGCCGTCGGCCTGCGCCACGCCCTTCACTTCCGCTGTCGATCCTACTGTCATCGGCCCCTTATCGGCCCGGAATTCCGTACCGGATGACGCAACTACGGCTCGGCCTCCTATTCGCCAATTGCCGATAGTCCCGCCCTGTGGAAGAGTCTCGATAGCCCCGACGAACTCGACCTCATTCTTGCTAGACCCCGAAGAGCCGTTATCGGCGTGTACGAGATACGCGCCCGGAAGCAGTGCAAGCAGCACTGCAAGAGAAGTGTTCATCAACCAGTTTTTCATGTGTTTTGCTCCGCCTCTGACATCTCCGCTCCGCTCTGGAGCGGCCCAACTGCTTCCCTCAGACACGGAGAAGCCTCAGATGGAACAGCCAATTGTGCCTATTGCTGCCGAGACTTTGTGGGAGGAATTGCGGCACTGGACTTCAAGGGGTTGGGAAGACGCTGCACAACTTCGGCCCGAGTCGCCAGCTCCATGGGGATTCATCCATCAACTGCCTCATCGCCCCCGTCCCGCGTGGAAGTCCCCACAGGAAATACGCCGCTAGCAACCACATACTGGCCAATGCCAAGAGGTAGATCGGTCCCCGGCCAAACTCCTCCAGGGTGCTCGCCCCTTGGTTGGCTACCAAAAGGCCGCCCCGTCAAAGCGAATGCCACGTGTCCCTTTTGAACCGCGTGCGACCGGTCCCGCACTGGGCCTTGGATTGCTAACCAATTTGTGGCTTTAGGAATCTTGGATGCTGGTGCCTGGAGGGAAGCTCTCTGTATGACTATTCCGCGAACCCAACAGGCCGCAGGGAGTCGAAGTGCAGACACATCAACGAATGACCTCCCTTGAGCGCGGAACGCTCCTGCGGGCGTATCCGATACTCAGATCGCTTCCGCCCGCGCTGTTCCTCAAGCTTGAGGACTGCGTCGAGCGACTGGAAGCGCCAACGGGATTCCGGCTGTTCAATGGCGGGGACCCGTGCACCCGCCACCCGCTCCTCGTCAAGGGGCGGGTTCGCGTCGCCAAGTGTAATTCGGATGGAAATGAGATTCTGCTCTACCGTTTGGTCCCTGGCGAGACTTGCATCATGACGGCTGTGACTCTGCTGGGTGAGTCGCGTTATCCCGCAAGCGGGACGGTTGAAGCGAACATCTCGGGCTACGCAGTTCCGAGGCATCTCTTCCTGGAACTCGTCGTAGAGGCGGCGACGTTTCGCGTTTTCGTTTTCAACGCCATCTCGGACCGAATGGCAACTCTAATGGCTTTGGTGGAAAACCTGGCCTTTCGCGGTATCGCACAGAGGCTGGCCAAGCGGCTCCTCGAACACGAGCCACCGATCGCCACCACCCATCAGACACTGGCCGACGAACTCGGAACTCGGAGGGAAGTCGTGAGCCGGATTCTGGAGACATTCCAGCAGTCAGGTGTCATCGAACTCGCCCGCAAGCGGATCGAGATTCTGGACCGGCACGCATTGAACATCCTTTCCTCGTCCGGAGGGACATAAACAGACTTGTTCTGTGCCAAAAGTCACCGACAGCTAATGCATGAACACTGTAACATCTGAAGGGAACGCAGAGGAGCCGATCATGCGAGTTTGGACGCTTTCATCTCAAAATGTCTTTGAGCGAGTTGTGGGAATGGCGGTTGCGGTGGCGATTGTGATTGGCGCGGCAGTCGCCAGCGCAGCGACAACAGTGCCAGTTCTCTGGACGGCTGGAGGACTCGACGCGGGCAATGGCGGCGCCGGCCAGGCAGGCCGGATGACCTCCGACGCCTCAGGCAACGTGGCCGTGGTGTCGGGGCCTGCCGGTGGCCGTGATCTCGCAGTCACGTCGTATACGGCGGATGGGATCCTCCGTTGGCGTAACACCGTCACCCCGGCGGTGGGTACGTTCGTCGGAGACTGGGTAGTCGCTGCGCCCAACGGCGATTTCGTCGCGATCGGTCACAACCAAGACTCTCACGGGAGACCGATCCAAGGCACGATGGTCCGGTACGCCTCGAACGGGACGCTCCTATGGCGGATTGATTTCACCTCGGGATTCTACCCTACAACTGCACGGCTCGTTATCGACGCTGCGGGCAACGAATACCTCGCCTGGAGCGCGGTCGGAACCGGCTTTTTGGTGCAAAAGTACAGCCCTTCCGGTGCCTTGATTTGGTCGCAACAGGACTCCACCACCGGCGGCGGCTACGCCATAGCCTCCTCGCTGACGCTGAGCCCCGACGGCGCTGATGTGGCAATGTCCGGGAGTATCTCGGGCGGCGCGACATGGATTACGGCCATCTACAATTCCACGACGGGCGTCCGCAGGTGGTTGGTGACGGCCGGAGAGGGCATTGCCGCCCGGGACGTCGTCGTGGATGCCACCCGCGTGTATGTGACGGGGCAGGGCAATGTCGAAACTTCCGGGTTCCTCACGGTGATCGCCTATGACCGGGCGACCGGCGCCCGAGTTTGGCGCACCGATGCTGCGCCTTCCGGAAGCCAGAGTGTCGGGCTTCGGATCGCCTTGGCTCCGGACGGCAACCTCGTCGCCACGGGTTACGCTTCGGGGGGATATCTCGACTGGTGGACGGTGGCCTTGAGCTCCAGCGGGACCGTCTTATGGCAGGCGCGCCGCGGTCTTGCTGCGACGGGAGATGAAGTTCCAGCGGCGGTGTTCGTCCTGTCTGATGGCACAACAGTGGTGTCCGGGACCGGAGGCCCCACCGTACGGGACGTATTAGGGAACTCCTACATGCAGGGCGTAACGGTCGGGTACAGCCAAACGGGAGTCCTGCTGTGGGAGGGATTCTCTAAGATGGGGACGGTCTGGGCCACGACGCTACCGAACAATGATGTTTGTGCTGCGGGAGGGTACGATGCGTTGGTCACCTGCTGGCGTGCTGGGGCTCCTCCTTCGCCCCCAGACGCGCCAACGGGACTGGCCGCCCAGCTCTCCACAGGAGCGATCCAACTGGCATGGCTGGACAACGCAGACAACGAGACAGCGTACTCCGTCGAGCGGTGTCACCTGACCGGCTCGGGCTGGACCAGCCTTGCCGTAATCGCTACGCTCCCCGCCAACGCGGTAAGCTATCGCGACACCACATACCCGTCCGGAACTACCATTAATTACCGGGTCCGCGCCTCCAACGCGGGTGTCAACTCTGAGTACTCGAACACGGCGAGCATCACCGTCCTGAGCTCGGGCGACCCGCCGACCGCGATCATGTCAGCGACGCCCTCCACCGGCACGGCGCCTCTCAGCGTCGCGTTCGACGGGTCGCGGTCGAATGTCGCGTTCGGAACTATACGTTCGTGGGCATGGCTATTCGGCGATGGCACGGCTGGCTCAGGCGCCACCACAACGCACGTCTATTCGACGCCAGGCGCGTACACAGCGACCCTGACCGTTACCGCCAGCAGTGGCGTATCGAACAGTACCGCCACGGTCATCGTGGTAAGCGCTCCCGTCCTACCCGCGGCTCCCAGCGCATTGAGTGCAACCGTGCTGTCACGGAGTTCGATCCGTCTGAATTGGACGAATGCTACAACCAACCAGACCCAGGTCCGGATTGAGCGCTGCCTGGGATCGCGATGTACGGCCTTCGTGCAGGTGGCCGCGGTGGGAGGTACGGCGACTACTTTCACGGACACGCGGCTGGCTTCCCGGACGGCGTACACCTACCGGGTGCGGGCGAGCAGCACGGCGGGAGTCTCCGCATACTCGAACTTAGCCAGCGCGTCGACCCGATGAGATCGTGCACGCGCCGCATGCGGGCGAGGTTCGCACATCGCTCACAGTGGCCGCTAGGCTCCAGGGGATCCGGCGGCCAGCCTCTTGAAGAGAGTTCCAATGAAACCCACAGCTGAGATCACGACGCCGGAAGCGTCTGAATCCTTTGAAAGACCGCCGTGGTCAACGCTGGTGGGCAGACCTCGAATGTTCGAAACGCATCCACGACGGAGAGCCAATTCCTGTCCGTCCGTAGTTTTCCTTTTCACTCGTTAACGGCATCGCCGTTCGTGTGTCCGTGCGAAGCGTCCGCATTTGCGCACCTCCCACCAACAATGTGCACGCCTAAGTTCTCCGCTCCGCCTTGGCCGGAGAGCGCAGGTGAGTCCGCTGGTGAATCGTTCGTGGCCCCATCCGGCCGAGCCGCTCCATCCCTCGGGAGAAGCGTTTCGGTTGTTTAACGGCCCCAGAATCTCGGGGACCCGGTGTGCACAGACTTCCGCGTTTCCCCGTATCTACAGTGGGACAGCGCTGATCCCCGCGGAATCCACCAGACAGCGAACGACCGCAAGGCGGACTGCGCTGTGGGTGCCGGAGGCCGGCCGTGACACGCCTGCACCGGGGTTCATAGTTGCGCTCCGCGGAAACTAGGTCCGATGCCTGGACCAGAGATCGTAACGTCTCTGCAACCGGCGATCCTGAGCATTCATGTCGTGCTTGTCGATCCTCCTCACCGCTCTGCGACCCTGCTTCCCACATGCGTGCGCCGCCTTCGTGGACCTCGGTCGGCTGTCTATCCTGGCGGTACGCCCGTGCAGCGTTGGCTGCGGGGAACCTGTTTCTGCGAAAGCAATTGGCACTCTTCCAAGATCGGCAGGTCAAGCCACACCGGGCCAGATTGCTGAGTCCGGGTTCAGATCGGGACGAGCGGCGGCATCGACACCGGAAATGGCAAGGCTTGGCCCTATCCTGGGCGCTGTGCCTGGGTTGCGGTGTCTTCGGAGCGAAGTGCCCGTTGGAGGCCATCCGCCTAGTGCGGGATGAGTGCAAAGGCCTCCCGCTGGATATGTAGGCAATTTCGACAGATCAGAGTGATGCCGGACCCTACCATGCCCCACATGGGTGCTCAACCTGGGTGAAATCCCACACAATTCTCTCCAGAATCCGGTTTTGAGACCTGTTAAGCGGTTTCAGCCGATTGGCCACCCGATTGCTCACGTCTGCTAACCGTCGGGAGGCATCCATGAAAGATGCAACTCACCTGCTACGGCTGGCAGGTCTGTTCGCCTTTGGTATCGTGTTGTTCCTGCTGGTTCGCCAACAGGTAATGCCCGCCGGATTCGGCAAGTACGGTCACTACCGGCCCGGAGCGCTGGACGCCGTGCGCAGTCGCCCCATGACCTACGCGGGTCGCACCACCTGCGAGCCCTGCCACGACGATCAGCTGAAAGTCCTGCACGCCGGCAAACACGCGGGCGTCGCCTGCGAAGCCTGCCACGGTCCGCAATCGAAACACGCCGAAGACAGCTCCATCAAGCCGGTCCTACCCAAGGCCACCCAGCTGTGCCCCGTGTGCCACGAGGCGAATTCTGCCAAGCCGAAGACGTTCCCGCAGGTCGTCTCAGCGGACCATTCCGGCGGACAGGACTGCCGCACCTGCCACCTGCCGCACCGGCCGAAGCCGGCCAAGTGAGGGAGACGCAACCATGGACATGACTCGCAGATTCTTCCTCGTGCTCACCCCGGCGGCGGCGGCGTTCATGGATCGCACCGGCGGCGCCGAAACCCAGCCACAATCCAAATACCTCATGGCCGATCACTACTGGGCCATGAGCATCGACATCGACGAATGCATCGGCTGCGGCAATTGCGTGCGTGCCTGCGCCACGGAGAACAGCGTGCCTGAGGGCTTCTTCCGCACCTGGGTGGAGCGCTACTCCGTGCAGGGCTGGCCCGAGGAGCACCCGGAAGTGGACTCGCCCAACGGCGCCTTTGACGGCTTCAAGGACAAGGCCGACAAGCCCGGCTCCAAGAGCCTCTTCGGGCCCAAGCCCTC